>NZ_JBSVZB010000040.1:0-67926 GCF_054072015.1 Cupriavidus sp. CP313
CGGCCGCTACATCGATGTCTATCACTACCCGGATGGCAGGATCGAGCCGCGGGCGAATGGCGCCGCCCTGCCCTACACCACCTATGACCGGCTGTCGGAAGTGGACCAGGGTGCGATCGTGGACAACAAGCGCCTGGGACACGTGCTGCAGTTGGCCCAATACGTTCAGGAGAAGCGCGACAACACGCGGTCACTATCTGTGCCTGGCACCGAGGGAGTTCCCCGCAACCGAGGACGACCGCCCGGCAAGAAGTCGCAGCGGTCGCTGGGCCAGAACGATATGTTGGAAGCTCTGCAACGGTTGCAGGAGCAGCCGTGGCCGCTTAACGGAACGGAGAACTGATCCCAATTGCTACTGGTAGTTCAACGCGGCTCTGCTGGCAGGACGGCTTCACTCTGAGCTGGACTCAGTCGTGTCAGGCCAGCACCACCGCCCTAGGTTCACCTCAGAGCTGATCAAGCAAGTCGAGAGCTAACCGGACATTTCAACTTGGCCAGAGACCGGACATTTCAATTTAGCTTTGACATTGCATGTCGGCTTCACTCTGAGCTGGACTCAGTCGTGTCAGGCCAGCACCACCGCCCTACGTTCACCCCAGAGCCTATCAAGCAAGTCGAGAGCTAACCGGACATTTCAACTTGGCCAGAGACCGGACATTTGAATTTAGCTTTGACATTGCTTGTTGGGGATTTTAAGTAATGTCACTTCTGAGCCAAATAGAAATGTCACCTAGCCACTTTAGCGGCCTATCTTAGCCAGCTTTCCGAGGCAAACGGGAGCCGGCCATGCATGGGCAAGGAACCATCACCATGAGCATGCGAGAACTGGACCGGCTCAAGGTCATTCAGGCGGTGTCGGACGGCCATCTAGCGCGCTGGCGCGCCGCCGAGCGGCTGGGCATCAGTGCACGTCATGTACGACGGCTGGTCCTGCGCTTGCAGGAAGACGGTCCTGCTGGGTTGACTTCGCGCAAGCGCGGCCGCAGCAGCAATCGCCAGTTGCCACCGGGGCTGGAATCACGCGTCCGCGGACTGATCCGCGACAGCTATGCCGACTTCGGTCCGACCCTGGCCGCCGAGAAGCTGCGCGAGAGGCACGGCATCGACCTGGCCACGGAGACGGTGCGCCGGATCATGATCGACACCGGTTTCTGGGTGCCGAGGAAGCTGCGCCCGCCCAAGATCCACCAGCCGAGGAACCGCCGCGCCTGCTTAGGCGAGCTGGTGCAGATCGACGGCAGCGACCACGCCTGGTTCGAGGACCGGGCGCCAGCCTGCACGCTGCTGGTGTTTGTCGACGATGCCACCGGACGCCTGATGCAACTGCTGTTCGTGCCAAGCGAGTCGACGCCGGCCTATTTCACCGCCACGCGCGCCTATGTCGAGCGCCACGGCAAGCCGATGGCGTTCTATTCGGACAAGGCCGGCATCTTCCGCGTCAACGCCAGGGAGAACGCCGAAGGCCGCGGCTACACCCAGTTCGGGCGCGCGCTGTTCGAGCTCAACATCGACATCCTGTGCGCCAATTCGAGCCCGGCCAAGGGCCGCGTCGGGCCAGCTCCGCCAGCGTCTTGTCGCCCTTGAGCGCGGCCATGGCCACCTTGGCCTTGAAGGTTGCCGAGTGGGTCCGTCTGTTTCGTCATCTTCTGGGTCCTTTATGCCTGCCATTATGGCCGGCTCAGGCCCCAGCTTTTCCACTTATCCGACTGTCCGAATTTCCGCCGCCACTCCTTTGCACGTCCTCAGCGCGCCGGCCATTGTTGGAATAACGCCCCCAATGTCTGCCGCCGTCACTGCGACCGCGATCCCTGTGAAAAACTTCAACGCCACCCAGGCGCTTCTACGCGGGCTCTGAAATCGCATCACGCTGCTTTCCTTTTCTCTTATGTAGCATAGGCGCCAGTCCACTCGCCAGCCACTCGCCCGTGTGTCCGCGCGACCCATGGCAGGGCGGGGCAGCGCCGCCACAACCGGGGCGCCCGCGCCCCACCCCGCGCGTAGCCCCAACCGCTTGTTTTCCCTGAAGATTGCCCGCCGGCCGCCGGGGCCATGGCGCCCCACCCGCCAGGCCGGCCGGCTGCCGTCCCGCGCGGCATAAGGGATCGCCGACCTGGCGCGGATGTTGCGCTATTACCGGGGAACACAGCCCTACTCGCGACGGCTACCGATATGGTCGACACCTCGGTTTCAGGTCTTGACGCCAGCGCAGCTGCCGTCGCGATGCAGGTCGCCGGGTACGTTCGCCGCTATCCGAGGGCGGCCGACACCGGCGAAGGCATTGCCCGCTGGTGGTTGCCGGCGGGCGTACAGGCCGACCCCGCCACGGTCGCCCGGGCACTGGAGGCACTGGTGCGCGACGGGGTGCTGGCGGCACGGCGCCTGCCCTCCGGCGACTACCTGTACAGCGCCGGGGCCAGCCAGCCCGGCACTGAGAGCAGACCCGAGAACGGACACTGAACCGATGAAAACAGCGATACGCGATGCCTGCCAGAGCCTGCGCCGCTACATCGAGCAGGCGCTCCAGGACGACCCCGACCTCTCGCCCTACTTCGACCCGGCCGATCCGATGCCTGACGCCATCGGCACGATGATCGTTTCGCTGGATACGCCGCAGGAACTCGATGACCACGACAACGAAGGCATTTCGCTGTGGCTCTACCTGGTCCAGCGCGAAGAATTTACGCTCAACCGGCCGCCGCGCCGCAGCGCGGCCGACCGTCTCGAGCGCCGCCCGCTGCCGCTGCGCCTGCATTTCCTGATCACGCCGCAGGTGGCCGACGAGCGCGACGATGCCACCGACCTCGAGCACCTGATCCTGGGCAAGATCCTGCAGCTCTTTCACGACGATGCCAGCATCAGCGGCGCCCGGCTGGCGGGCACGCTGGCCGGCTCGGGGCTGGAGTTCTTCATGCGGCTGGAGCCGCTTTCGCTGGAGGAGATCACCCGGGTCTGGGACGCGCTCGACAAGCCCTACCAGTTGTGCGTGTCGTTCGAGATGAGCATTGTCCCGATCGCCTCGGCCATCGATCCGGAGCAGGTAACGCCGGTGGACTCGGTGCTGTCCGAACATGGCCTGGCCAGCCTGCAGGAGCCGGCGTGATGGACTGCCGCCCGGAACAGGTCGGCGCCGCCGGCTGGCACTTCTGCCCCGATCCGCTGCAGGCGCCGGGCGCCCGGCTGCGGGCGCTGGTGCAGGCGCGCGTGGTGGACGAGATCACGCTGCTGCCGGTGCATGCCGACCTGGTGAGCACGCCCGATCCGCGCCTGGCGCTGCATGTGGCCCAGCGCATCGCGCGCGATGGCCTGGTCGGCCTGGCCGGCCGTCCCGCGAGCCTGTTCCCGGGGCTCGCGCTGGCCGCAGCAGCGGTGCCGCTGCATATTGCCGCGCACGGCTACCTGCCGCTCGACATCGATGGCACGCTTGGCCCCTTCGCCGGCTTTCCCGACGACTTCGCGACGCTGGATCATGGCGACGTGTTCATGCACCGCACCGGCGTCGCCTTCAAGGGCCGGGTCGTGCAGCGCGCCACGCCGGCCAACCTGCCGCTGTCCGGCGCCACGGTCGAGATCGACGGCCTCTGGCCCACCTACCCGCCGCCCAATGTGATGCCCCCGGCGGTGATGGAGCCGGCGAACCTGGTAGCCCTGGCACCCGGGTTCTACCGCAGCCACGCTGCTGCCACGCTGGCGCGCTGCGACTTCATTGAAGACCTGCCGCAAACCAAGCGCCTGCTGCTGCCGGCCGCGCCCGGCACGCAGCGGCTGCGGCTGGACAACCGGGTCACGCTTGCGCCCGGCATGCCGCTGCTGATCGATGCCGCGGACGCCGCGCGCGGCGAGGTGATCGGCATCCGCTCCGTCGATACCGGCTTGTCCGACGACCAGCCGGCCTGGATCGAGCTGGACTACCCGCTCAGGCACCTGCACCGCCGTCAGGCGCAGGTGGTACCGGCCAGCGTACCCGCCACGCACGATCCGCGCAGCCTGTCGCGCGCAGCGCTGGCGGGCGATCCCAGCGCCTTCCTGACGATCGCCGCGCCCTGGCCCGCCCTGTCGCTGGTGCAGATCGACGACGGCGTGAATCCGCTTGAATACCAGCGCATCGACCACTACGCCACGGTGGCGGACGCCAACGGCCATTTCCGTCTGCCGCGCCTGTCGCGCCTGGCCTTGTTCCGGCTGCGTGCCACCCACCCGGCGCCGCCGCAACCTCTGCTGCTGACCATCGAGCCCGACTACGGGCTGGCCGAGCAGACCTTGCCGGTGGCCTTCGAATGATCCGCCCGATCCCGGTCCATCCCGCAACCGCATAGGGGAACCAACATGCCCGAATATCTCGCACCCGGCGTCTATGTCGAGGAAACCCAGGCGAGCAACAAGCCGATCGAAGGGGTCAGCACCAGCACCTGCGGGCTGGTCGGCGTGACCGAGCGGGGCCCGCTCAACGTGCCGCAACTGGTGACCAGCTTCGGCGAGTTCCAGCGGCTGTTCGGCGGCACGCTGCCGCCGGACGAGTTCACCGGCCCGGGCGGACGGGCGCACTGCTACCTGCCGCATGCCGTCGAGGGCTTCTTCCTCAACGGCGGCAAGCGCGCCTACGTGACGCGCGTGCTGCCCGACGAGGCCGAGCGCGCCGGGCGCGACATGTTCCACCTCGACCTGGCCAATGCCGCCGTGGGCGGCACCGTGCTGCTGCGACCGGCGCTGCAGGACACCGGAACCGCCGTCAACCTGCCGCTGCTCTACGTACTGGACCCGGCCAACTTCGCCGTCAACGACTGGGTACGCGTCGGCGACGGCAGCCGTGCCGACTACCGCCAGGTGCAGGCGATCGGCGCCGTGCCCAGCCATACGTCGCTGACCCTGCCGCTGTATTTCTCGCACCCGGCCGGCGCGCCGGCACGGGATATCGCGGTCACCGTGGCGGCCACGCTGAGTCCCTTCACGCTGCGCGACGAGGCCCACGCCGGCGCCACCGAGATCGTGCTGAGCGGTACCGCGGCGCTGATCACCAACCTGCTGCCGCTGACCCACCAGTTGCTGCAGGTTGACGGCGCCGAATATGTGTTTGCCGCTGCCGTGGTCGGCCTGAGCACGACCGAGGCCCGCGTCCTGCTGGAAACCCCGCTGCGCCTGGCTCATGCACGCGGCGCGCAGGTCGACGGCCTCGACATCCCGGCCGGTGCGAACGTCAACCTGACCGTCGCCGCCAGCGCCGGCGACCTGCTGCTGTACGGGCCCAGCTTCAGCACCGCCGGCAACCTGGTGGTGGTGGGCGTCGGCAGCACGCAGGAAGAGGTGCAGCGCGTCGGCACGCTGGCCGAGTTGCCGCTCGACGTGCCGGCCTACGGGGCCTATCCGGCCGGCACCATCGGCCAGCTCGTCACGCCGGGCGATGACGCGCGCACCGTGGTCGATCTGCCGACCAACCTGGTGGTCCCGCTCGATACCGTGGCCGGCATGGCGGCCGGCATGACTTTCGCCTTTGGCGCCAACAACCAGGTGGTAGCGGCAGTCAATCCCACCCTGGGCCTCGTGCGCCTGGCCGCGCCACTGCCCGGCCCTGCCCTGGCAGCCGGCGATGCGGTACAGGTTGGCGCCGTGGCGGCCAATGTGGTGGCATACCCCACCGAGCGCGTGGTCCCGCTCGACAGCGTCAACGGCGTCGAGCCCGGCATGATTTTCGACAACGCCGGCGATACCGCCCCGGTAGGCACGGTGCTGGCCGACCTGCGCGCGGTGGTGCTGGCCACCGCGCTGGCAGCAGCGCCGGCTCCCGGCACCGCGGTCACGGTGGGCGGAAATGCCAACACCGCGCGGGCCCTGCTGCGCGCTGACGTGGTGCCGCTCGACGACGTCAGCGGCCTGGCGCCCGGCATGAGCATCACCATCGGCGGCAATACCGCCACCATCAGCGCGGTCAACGCCACCACAGGCGCAGGCGCGCTGCAGGCGCCGCTGCCGGCGGTGCCTGCAGCCGGCAGCACCGCCACCTTCGCGCTGCGCCACACCACGCAGGGCGCCGGGCCGGGCGCCGCCACCCTGGCGCTGGATAACCGCCTGGGCCTCGATGCCGGCGATGTGCTGCGCATCGGCGTGGCGCCGGCCGAGGAGTATGTCTCCATTGTCCGCGTGCTGGGCGAACGCGGTGTCTCACCCGATGCCGGGGTGGTCCAGCTCGCGCACGCGCTGCGCGGCAGCCACGCCAGCGGCGCCGAAGTGGTGCGCCAGGAAGTGGCGGTCGACACCACGCGCCAGCCCGCGGCACTGGTGCTGCCGCCCGCGCCCGGCAGCGAGCAGTTGCTGGTGGGCGACGGCACCGGCTACGGCGTGGTGCTCCCGGAAGTGGTCCGCTTCACCACCCCGGACGGCATCGACTACTACCATCGCCTCGATGGCGCCGCCGTCAATGCAAACCCGGCCGAGATCGAACTCGACGACCGGCTGGACTTCAGCCATGCCGCCGGCGCGGCGATCGTCGAGCGCAACCGCCTGTTCGCGGTGCAGGCGCTGGATGCCGGCAGCTGGGGCGACCGCCTCATGATCGCCGCCGCCGACGAGGCCAGCGGCCTGGCGGCCAACGCCGGCGTGCTGGCCGCCAGCCCGCCGCCCGGGCCGGGCATGTTCTCGTCGCTGCAACTGGCCACGCTGACCGGTGTCGAGCCCGGCAGCATCCTCGAGCTGCTCGAGCCCGACGGCACGCCCGTGGCCGGGGCCGCGCTGCTCAAGGCGCGCGCGATCGACCGTCCCAACCGGCTGGTGCTGCTCGATCCGCCCGGGCTGCAGGCGGTGCATATGAATGCGGTCAACAACGCACTGATGGCCGGCCTCAATGCGCGCATCCGCTCGCGCGAGTTCAGCCTGACGGTCTACCTGCGCCAGCGCCCCGACCCCGCCGTGCCGACCCGCAACGACAACCTGCTCGACCAGGAAAGCTTCCGCCAGCTATCGATGGACCCGCGCCACAGCCGCTATTTCGAGCGCGTGATCGGCGCCACCTTCACGCCGGGCTCGCCCACCGACGACGCCGGCAATCCGCTGCGGCGCTGGGACCGCCGCTCAGAAGGCGCTTCCGGCTACATCCGCGTGCTCGACCTCGAACCGGTGATGGCCAACCGCACCGCGATCCGGCTCGGGCCCGAGGCGCTGACCGACCTGCTGCCCTCCGGCCTGGTGCGTCCGGCCCGCCTGCCGCTGGCCGGCGGCAGCGACGCCGTCACGCTGATGAATGACCCGATGTACGCTGGCGCGGACAACAACGAACCCGACCTGCGCACCGGCCTGCAGGCGCTGAAGAACCCGCAGAACATCTCGCTGGTCGCTATCCCCGGCCAGACCACGGCGGCTCTGCAGCAGGCGCTGATCGACCAGTGCGAGTTGATGCGCTACCGCTTCGCCGTGCTCGACGGCCCGCCGCCGGACAACGACACGCTGGCCGACGTGCAGAACCTGCGCAGCCAGTACGACTCGCGCTACGCCGCGATCTACCACCCCTGGCTGACCATTCCCGACCCGTTCCCGCAGAACCTGGCGAACCTGCGGCAGGTGCCGGTTCCCCCGTCCGGCCACATGCTCGGCATCTATGCCCGGGTCGACAATGAACGCGGGGTGCACAAGGCGCCGGCCAACGAAGTGGTGCGCGGGATCACCGGGCTGACGCGCTACTTCAGCAAGGGCGAGCAGGACATCCTCAACCCCTATCCGACCAATATCAACGTGGTGCGCGACTTCCGCCCGAACAACCGCGGGCTGCGGGTGTGGGGCGCGCGCTGCATCACCTCGGAGAGCGAGTTCAGGTACCTCAACGTGCGCCGCCTGCTGATCTTCCTGGAGGACTCGATCGACCGCGGCATGCAGTGGGTGGTGTTCGAGCCCAACGCCGAGGAACTGTGGGCGCGCGTGCGGCGCAGCATCACCAACTTCCTGACCACCGTGTGGCGCAACGGTGCGCTTGAGGGAACCACGCCCGAGCAGGGCTTCTTCGTCAAGTGCGACCGGACCACCATGACACGCGACGACATCGACAACGGACGCCTGATCGTGGTGATCGGGGTGGCGCCGGTCAAGCCGGCCGAGTACGTGATCATCCGCATCGGCCTGTGGACGGCCGACGCCGAAAGCTGAGGAGCGAGGCCATGGCTGCCACCGATATCCGCATCGACCCCTTCCCGGTCTTCAACTTCCGCGTCGAGCTCGACGGCCTGGTCGTGGCCTCGTTCAGCGAGGTCAGCGGCCTGACCGCCGACGGCGACGCGATCGACTACCGCGAAGGCAAGGACCCCACCAACAACGTGCGCAAGCTTCAGGGCCTGCGCAAGTACACGCCGCTGATGTTCAAGCGCGGCTACGTCCAGGACGACACGCTGTGGGAGTGGTACCGCCATATCGCCGACGGCGCCGACGAGCGCCGCAACGGGAGCGTGATCCTGATGAACGAGGCGCATCAGGACGTGCTGAGCTGGAACTTCGTCAACGCCTGGATCAACAAGATCGAAGGCCCCAGCCTCACCGCCACCGGCAACCAGGTGGCAGTGGAAAGCATGGAGCTGCACCACGAAGGGCTGACCATCGAGCTCATCAGCAACGCCGTCTGAACCAGGCCGGGGCTGCCCCGGTACCACGGAGAACGCCATGCGCCATGGCATGCCAGGAGTCAGCATCGAACGGACCGACGCCGCCGGCGCCGAGCCGGTGGTGCTGCGCACCGACATCGCCGCCTTCATCGGCCTGGCCGAGCGCGGCCCGCTCGATACGCCGGTGGCAGTGGAATCGTGGCGGCAGTTCCAGGCGCATTTCGGGCGGCCCTTCGGCAGCGGCTACCTGGCCTACGCGGTACGCGGCTTCTTTGACAACGGCGGCATGCGCTGCTGGGTGGTGCGGGTGGCGGCGCGACAGTTTGCCGGGCCCGACGCCGACGAGCCGCCGGGCGGCGGTGCTCGCTCCGCCAGCCTGCTGCTATTCGACAGCACCGGTATGCCGCGCTGGCGGCTGGCCGCCACCTCGCCCGGCAGCTGGGGCAACGAGCTGGCCGTGGCATGGCGGCGCGAGCGCCCGCTGACACAGCGCGCGCTGGCGGCCGACGCCACCGGTGCCCGCCTGGCGGCAGTGGCCGGCTTCGCGCCAGGCGAACTGGTGCGGCTTGAGCAGCCGGCGGCGAGCGCGCATCGCGTGCTGGTCCATGTCGACGCAGCCGCCGGCAGGCTTTACTGGGTGCATCCCGACCCGCGCCAGCGCGGCGCGGACCAGCTTGCCTGGAGCGCGCTCGACCCCGCGCAGCCGCTGACGGTGGAGCGCATCGCCTACACGCTGGAGGTATGGCGGCGCGACGAGTTCGCCGCCCAGTACCGCGACCTGCATCTGTCGCCGCAGCACCCGCGCTATCTGGGCATCGTGCTGGCCCCGCCCTACCGCAGTGCCGCCGACCTGTTGCGCGTGCCGCCGGTCGCCAACGGCGCACTGCCCGCGCCGCCGGGACTGATCCAGGCCGAAGCGATTCCCGCTGCCGGACCGCCGCTGCCACTGGCACAGCCGGCCGGCCGGCGGCTGCCGCTCATGCTCGGCGCCGACGGCCTGGCGGCGCTTGCCGCCAGCGACTTCCTCGGCGCCCCGGGCTCGCCGCGCGACAGCGACTTCGTCCGGCTGCGCAAGGCACGCGGCCTGCAGGCGCTGGCGGAAATCGACGAAATCTCTCTGGTGGCCGCCCCGGATATCCTGATCCGCCCGCAGCCGGACCCGCTCTACGAGGCGCTGCCGCCGGATGCCGGCGATCCCTGCCGCCCCTGCCCGCCGCCGGCACCGCCGCGGCGCGTGCACCAGCCGCGCGCCACGGCCGAGCTGCCGCCCGCCTTTGCCGAGGCCGACATCCTGCGCGTGCAGACCGCGCTGATCGCCGATTGCGAGGCGCGCGGCGACCGCTTCGCCGTGCTGTCCGCCCCCTTCGAGCGCGCCACCGGGCGCAGCCGTGGCATTCGCGCGCTGACCGAATGGCGGCGCCTGCTGGTCGAACAGCAGCCGGCACGCGCTGCCGCGCTGTACGCGCCGTGGCTGGCGGTGGCCGAGAACGACGGCACCGCGCCGCCGGTTGCCGGCAGCGTGGCCGGCGTCAGGCTGGTGCCCGCCTGCGGCCACGTCGCCGGTGCCATCGCCAATACCGACCTGACGCTCGGCGTGATGCGCGCGCCGGCCAACATCCCGGTACAGGGCGTGGTCGACGTGCGCAGCGCGGTCAACGATGCCCAGCACGGCGAACTCAATGATGCCGGCGTCGATGTCCTGCGCGCCGAGTTCGGGCGCATGCCGATGCTGCTGGGCGCGCGCACTGTCAGCGACGAGCCCGAATGGCGCCACGTCAATACCGTGCGCATGCTGATCGCGCTCAGGCGCGCCTTCGACATCGCCCTGCGCTGGGCCGTATTCGAGCCCAATGACGCGCCCACCCGCGCCGCGGTGGCCAGCACGCTGATCGCCATCCTGACCCTGTTCTGGCAGCTCGGCGCCTTTGCCGGCGGCACCGTCGAGGAATCTTTCTTCGTGCGTTGCGACGAGGACACCACCGGCGCCGACGCCCGCGAGCACGGCCAGCTGATTGCGCTGGTCGGCATCGCCCCGGCCGCGCCGGCCGAATTCATCGTGCTGCGCGTGGGCCGGCAGGACAACCTGCCGGTGTTCTCGCTATTCGAACGCAAGGAGTTCGCATGAGCCTCGCCGCCCGCCGCGACCCGCTGCTCGGGTTCAACTTCCTGGTCAGCCTGTATGACTCGACTGCCTCCACCGGCTCGGCCGTGACGCGGATCGCGCTGTCGCCGCTGATGCCGGCGCCGGTGGCCGGCTTCAGCGAATGCAGCGGGCTGGAGATGACGATGGAGACCGACGACTTCATGGAAGGCGGGCTCAACGGCACCGTGCTCAAGTTCCCCAAGCGCATCCGCAACACCGAGATCGTGCTGCGTCACGGCGTAACGAAGAGCACGGAGCTGTTCGACTGGTTCTATGCCTTCACGCAGGGCTCGGGCAAGCGCAAGGACGGCCTGATCACGCTGTGCGACGCGCGCCACAAGCCGCATACCGTATGGGGCTTCCGCCGCGGGCTGCCGACCAAGTACAGCGGGCCCCAGCTCAACGCCCAGCAAAGCGCGGTGGCGGTCGAGGCCGTCACCATCACCCACGAAGGCCTCTACCAGCTGGGCGGCGCGGCAGCGCTGGCCGGCGCCATTGGCGAGGCTGCCCAAGCCATCGGGAGTCTGTTTTGAGCGACGTCATCATCGAAAGCGTGGTCAGCCGGGTGCGCATCGTCGACGGTGCCGGCGGGCTGTCGGAGCAGACCGTGCGCAGCATCATCGCGGCGCTGTTGCCGGCGGTGCAGGAAATGCTGGCCCACCAGAAGCAGGTCGGCAGCGAAAGCTCGACCCGCAACGGCTACCTGGACTGGATGGAAGGCGAGACCGGGCACAGCGGCGAATAGCGACCTGACTGCAGTGGAAAAAAATCGGTGGAGCACAGCAATGACGATACCGGCCAAGGGCAAGTTCAAGGTGCAGGTGGGGCCCAAACCCGGCAACACCATCACCTACCCGGTGCAGTTCAATCCGACCGAGCTGCAGTTCGACAAGCAGGTGCAACTGGCCGAGATCGGCATCCCGGGGCTGGACGCGCCACTGCAGCAATACGTGCGCGGCAATGCCGAGAAGCTGACGCTGGAGCTCTTCTGCGACAGCACCGACAAGGGCATGGGCATCGGCGCGCAGTCGGTCACGAAGGAAACCGACAAGTACTACCAGCTGGTCAAGATGATTCCAAAGCTGCATGCCCCGCCCATCGTCACCTTTATCTGGAACGACCAGTTCCCCGGCAACGAGGTCGGCAAGGCCTGGGGCGGCAGCCAGCGGCGCACCAGCTTCACGGGCGTGGCCGAAAGCGTGCGCAGCCGCTTCACGCTGTTCAGCCCCGAGGGTATTCCGCTGCGTGCCACAGTGAACCTGGTGCTGCGCGAGTGGCGCCCGATCGAGCAGCAGCTCGGCAAGCAGAATCCCAGCTCGCCTGACCGCAGCCACGCCCATGTCCTGCAGCGCGGCGAAACGCTCAGCGCACTGGCCGGCGACTACTACGAGCGGGCCGACGAGTGGCGCGCCATTGCCGACGAGAACGGCATCGAGGATCCGCGCCGGCTGGCAGCCGGGCTGCGGCTCACGGTGCCGTCGATCCGCTAGCGGCGCGACGGAAACGACGGACACCACGGATACGCGCCATGAACGCCGACGAATACCTGACCCTCGCGCTCGAATCGGCTCGCACCGAGATCGCGGGCTTCCGCGTGCCGCGGTTCGAGCTGACCATCGACGGTGTCAAGCCGGAGAACAACGTGCTGCGTGACATCGTCGACATCACCTATCGCGACAACATCGACCAGATCGACGGCTTCGAGCTGACCGTCGGCAACTGGGACCCGGCGCGGCGGCGCTACAAGTACATCGGCTCGGACGACAGCAAGAGCGCGGCCAATGCCACCCTGCACGAGCTGGAGACCCTGTTCGAGCCCTGCTCCAAGGTGGTCAAGGTGAAGATGGGCTACAGCAGCGAGTTGGTGGAGATGCTGACCGGCAACTTCACCACCATGGAGCCGACCTTCTCCGCCGGCGGGCCGCACACGCTGGCAGTGCGGGGCCTCAACCGGCTGCACCGGCTGCGCCGCAAGCGCTATGACGGCAACTGGCACGACACTACCGACAGCCGGATCGCCAAGAGCTTCGAGGGCCTGACCGACCCCGACTGGCGCAACAGCGGCCAGGACGCGCGGCGCATTCCGATGCCGGTGCGCATCGACCCCGAGCAGGAGCCGCAGTTGGTCTTCGTCGGCCAAAAGAACGAGTACGACATCGACTTCCTGTGGCGGCGCGCGCGCATCCGCGGCTATGTGGTGACCATCGAGCAGGATCCGGCCGACGGCAGCGACCGTCTCTACTTCGGCCCCTCCACCAAGGGCGGCCCGACCCCTTACCGGCTGGACTGGGGCGCCGGGCTGGTCGACCTGAAGGCCACGCTGACCACCGCCAACCAGGTCAAGAAGGTGACGGTGCGCGGCTGGGACCGCGCCAGCCAGCGTGCGATCGAGGAAACCGCCGACCTCGACGATCCCAGGTTCCTCAGGCGCAATCCCAGGCTGCTGGAGATCGTCAGGCAGTGCGACCCGCGCGAGGAACGCGTGGTGACGCGCCCGGTCTCGACCCGCAACGAGGCCAGGCAGCTCGCGCTGGACATCCTCACCGGCCACGCCCAGGAGCTGGTCAAGGTCCAGGCCAGCGTGGTCGGCCTGCCACGGCTGCGGGCCGGATCGCACGTGAACATCCAGGGCATCGGCGCGCGCCTGTCTGGCGAGTACTTCGTCACCGAAACCACCCACACCATCAACAGCAGCGGCTATGTCACCCGGTTCACGGCGCGCCGGGAGGACCCGGACACAGGCCTGCAACTCGCCCCAGGAGAGACCACATGAACCGCAGCGAACGCAGCGCAGGCATCGTGATCGGCAAGGTCATCGCCGTGCGCGACCGGGAGGGGCTGGGCCGCATCCAGGTCAACTACCCGTGGCTCTCCGGGCCCGAGCAGCGCTGGGTGCCGGTGGCCGCGCCGATGGCCGGCAGCGACCGCGGTGCCTTCTTCATGCCGGAGATCGACGACGAGGTGATCCTCGCCTTCGACCAGGGCATGTGGGACCACCCCTATGTGATCGGCTTCCTGTGGAACCCCAGGCAGCGCCCGCCTTCGCAGGACGAACGCCAGCGCATGATCCGCTCCAGGAACGGGCATGCGCTGCGCATGGTCGACTCCACGCCGACGGCCGGCAACAAGGGCGCGCTGATCATCGAAGACGCCCACGGCAACACCGTGGTGATGACCAACACCCATATCAGCATCAACACGCGCGGCGCGCTGGCCATCAACGCGGTTGGCAGCGTGACCATCAACGACCGGCTGGTGCGACCGACCGGCGGGCCGATCTGAGTTGACCGAGGCCGAGATGATTTCCCGTTCCGCGACAACACTGAGACGGCCACCGTCGTCCCCGCGCAGGCGGGGACTCAGTGATATTGACTTTGAAGACGCTGGGTTCCCGCCTGCGCGGGAACGACAGGTGGGAAGCGCTGTCGCGGCTTCCTTGTTCCCCCGGAAGGGCTAACCGGCATCGCGAGGCGACCATGGACGTTCCCATCGAAGTACCGCTGCCCGAGGCGTTGCAGAAAGCGCTGCAGAAGCCTGTCTGCATTCCCCTGCCCAAGCCCGGCAAGGCGGAGATACAGCTGCCCACCGGCGGCACGCTCAAAGGCATCGTCGACATTACCAAGGGGATCCCCGACGACTGCTCGCTCAACTTTTCGCTGGTGCTGCAGCTGGCGCCGGTCATGGCCAGCATTGAGTGCCTGGTCAAGGTGCTGAAGCTGATCAAGCCGCTGATCGATGTGGTCAAGGCGCTGGGCCCGCCCGACCCGCCCACGCTGATCAAGGTGGTGCCGGAGTTCCTGCAGGCGGCCGAGGCCGTGCTGCCCTGCCTGGCGGTGCCGACTCCGGCGGTGATGATTCCGTTCGTGCGCGACGTGCTGCTGCTGATCATCAAGCTGCTCAGGTGCATCGTCGGCCAGCTCAAGAGCATCCTTGCCGTGATGGGCGGGCTGGCGCTGCAGATATCGTCGGCGCAGGCCGAAGGCAATAGCGAGCTGATGGCGGCGCTCGAGTGCGCCCAGGCCAACGCCAATGCCTCGGCCCAGCACATGATGTCGGCGATCGACCCGGTGCTGGTGATCCTGTCGCTGGCCGAGCCCTTCATGGGCATTGCGGGCGTCGACCCGATCAAGACGCCGACCATCGGCTCGGCCGAAGACATCGAGAGCATGCAGAACGTGGTCACCACGCTCGAAGACCTGGTCAAGGCGCTGCAACTGGTGGCGGACGCATTGGGAGGCTGACATGAAACAGGACTTCCTCGGCACCGGCTTCGCCTTTCCGCTCGGCGTCACCCCGCGCGGCAAGCTCGCGCTCGCCCGCGCCGAACAGCGCATCGAAGAATCCATCTACCTGATCCTCGGCACCCGGCTGGGCGAGCGCGTGATGCAGCCGGCGTTCGGCTGCGCCATCCACGACCTGCTGTTCGCCCCCAACGACCCCACCACCCGCACCGAGGCCGTGGACGCGGTGCGCGAGGCGCTGGCGGCGTGGGAGGCGCGCATCGACGTGCTGGCGGTGACGGCAGACTTCGACCCCACCCAGCCCAGCCTGCTGCTGATCCGCATCGACTACCGCATCCGCGCCAACAACTCGCTGGCCAACCTGGTGTACCCGTTCTACATCAACGAATCCTTCGTCTAGGCGAGAGATCATGCCGCTCAGGAATGAATACCCGGTGATCGACGACAGGCGCTATGCCGACATCGTGGCCGAGGCGCGCGCGCGCATTTCCCGCTACACGCCGGAGTGGAACGACGTCAACGACAACGAGCCGGGCATGGCCGTGGTGCAGCTGATGGCGTGGATGAGCGACCTGCTGATCGCCCGGCTGGGACGGGTGCCCAAGCTCAACTACCTGAAGTTCCTCGAGCTGCTCGGCATCGAGCTGATGCCGGCGCGGCCCGCGCGGGCCGAGCTGAGCTTCCCGGTGCAGCCAGGCTTCGCCGAGCCGACCCTGATCGTGCCGATGCACACCCAGGTGGCGGCCGAGGTGCCGGGCGAGGAACGGCCCGTCGTGTTCGAGACCGAGAAGGCGCTGACCGCCATTTCCGCCAGGCTCGATGCAGTGCAGGTCTACCAGGGGCTGCAGACCACCGATGTCAGCACGGCCAATGCCGAGGTGCAGGCGGGCTTTCTCGCCTTCGGCCCCGCCGTGCGCCTCGGCAACGCGCTGATGCTCGGCTTCGACTCGGCGCTGGATTTTCCCACCGTGCCGATCGACCTGGCGGTCTGGATCGGCCGGCGCGACGCGCGCGCCCCGCTCTACGTCGACAGCCCGCTCGCCACCGCGCCGCCCGCCACGCTGGCGTGGGAATACTGGAACGGCAAGGATTGGTACCCGCTCGACACGCTCAGGGACGACACCGCCGCCTTCACCCGCAGCGGCCACGTGCTGCTCGGGGCCGCGCCGCGCGGCGGCCCGCAGCGCGCGGTGCTGGGCAAGGTGGCGGCGCCGCGCTACTGGCTGCGCGCCCGTCTTGCCAAGGGTGCCTACCAGCGGCCGCCGCGGCTGCTGGCGGTGCGCACCAACACCGTGCCGGCGATCGCCGCGCAGTCGGTCGATGCCGAGATCGTCGGGCGCAGTACCGGCATGCCCGACCAGGTGTTCCAGCTTGCCCAGCACCCGGTGCTGGCCGGCAGCCTGGCGCTCGAAGTCGACGAGGGCGATGGCCTGCAGCCGTGGCAGGAAGTGCCGGACTTCCTCGCCTCCGGCCCGGACGACCCGCACTTCGTGCTCAACCGCACTACTGGCGAGATCCGCTTCCACGGCATCGGCGGCCGCATTCCCGTGGCCAACCCCAACCGGCCCGCCAACATCGTCGCGCGGCGCTACCGCATCGGCGGCGGCGCGCAAGGCAATGTTGGCGCCGGCGTCATCACCACGCTGCGCGGCAGCCTGCCCGGCATCGATACCGAGGGCGTGGGCAACCTGTTTCCGGCCTTCGGCGGCGGCGACGAAGAGACCCTGGAAGCCGCCCGCGAGCGCGCCGCCGCCACGCTCAAGAGCCACGAGCGTGCCGTCACCCGCGACGACTTCGAGCTGCACGCCCGCCAGGTCGGCGGGGTGGCGCGCGCCAGGGCGCTGCCGCTGTTCCATCCGGCCTTCCCCGGTGTCGAAGTGCCGGGCGTGGTCAGCGTGGTGATCGTGCCGGAAGCCAGCGACCCGCAGCGCCCGCTCGACGACCCCGCCCCCCAGCCCACCGAGGGGCTACTGCGAGAGGTCTGCGCCTGGCTGGATCAGCGCCGCCTGGCCACTACCGAGCTCTACGTGCTGGCGCCAACCTACCGGCTGCTCAGACTCAAGGCCACGCTGACCGTGGCCGGCGACGCCGACCTCGCCGCGGTCAAGCAGGCCGCGCTGCTGACGCTGCGGCGCTACTTCCATCCGCTTGTCGGCGGCGAGGACAGCAGTCTGGAAGCCGACGGCAGCGGCTGGCCGTTCGGCGGCGACATCAATTACTCGCGCGTGGTGCAGCGGCTGCTGCTGCCCGGCGTGGTCAGCGTCGACGACCTGCTGTTCGAGCTCGACGGCGTCGACAACCCCGCCTGCGCCAACGTGCCGGTCGGCGGCGGCGCCCTGCTGCGGCTGGCGGACGATTCGCTCGCGCTCGGCGTCCAGTACGAGACCAGCGAGGTGGACGCATGAACCAGCCCTGCACCCTCCCCGCCGGCACCGGCGCACTCCCGGCCGGACCGGCCTCCCACGCGGCCTACCTGCCGCCGGTGCCACGCCCGCCGCACGATCCCTATACGCTGGTGCTCAACGGCCACCTCGGCTGGCGCACGCTGCCCGGCAAGCCGCCAGTCGTCCCGGCCCCCACCATTGGTCCCCTGGGCGAATGCGGCGCCTTGACGCTGTTGCCGCTGCCGGGCTCCGGCCGCACCCTGCTGGAAGCCAGCGGCAGCTTCGGCGGGCTGGTGCTGCCCCGGCATCTGGCGCTGGCCACGCTCGGCCCTTGCCAGCAGGCGCTGCTGCTGTTCGACGCCAGCGGCCGCCGCCTGCTGCGCTTCGACCCCTGCGCCTGCGCATTTACCGATGCCCTCTGCCTGCGCGCGCAGGACCCGCGCCTGCCGTCCGGCCCCGTCACGCTGGCCGCCAGCGGCGCTCGCCTCTACCTGGCCGACCCCGGCGCGCGCCGCGTGATCGTGCTCCATGCCGCCACCGGCGCCGCGCGCGGCCAGTGGCGCGCCCCGCTGCAGACCCCGCCCTGCGACGCCGGCAGCCGGCTCGACGACTGGCAGCCAGCCGCGCTGGCAGTGGCGCCAAATGGGGACATCTGGGTCGGCGACCGCATCCACGGCCTGCTGCTGCGCTTTTCGCCGGCCGGCTGCGTGCTGGAGCGGCACGAAGGCTTCGGCGCCGTCTCCGCCATCGCCGCCACCTGCGATGGCAGGCTGCTGATCGCCGCCGACGGCGCCGCAGCCGTGGTGTTCTACGAGCCCGCCACACGCACCCGGCTCGATCCGCCGCTACGCCCGGCCGACGTGGCCGATGCTTTCGCGCCCCTGCCGCTGACAGTACACGCCGACGGCTCGGCCGACCTGTCCGCGCTGTGCAGCCCGCCATGCGCCGCGCCCTGCGTGTTCGATCCGTCCGGCACCTTGCTGGAGGCACCGCCCGAGGATCCGCCGCTGCAATATCCCGCGACCGGCACCTGGTATTCGCTGGCGCTCGACAGCGGCATCTCGGAATGCGTGTGGGACCGCATCGTGCTCGGCGCCAGCCTGCCGGCGCACACGCGTCTCGCCATTGATGTGCTCGCAGCCGAAACCGAGCTGCCGCCATCCGATCTGCTCGCCAGCGGCGACTGGCTGACCGCGCTGACGCTGCATCCCGAGCCCGATGGCACCACCGCCTTCGACGGCGCCGACTACATGCTGCAGGCTCCGCCTGGCCGCTTCCTGTGGCTGCGCCTGCGGCTCGGTGGCGACGGCGGCGCCAGCCCGGCGCTGGCCTGCCTCGCAGTCGACTTCCCGCGCGTGAGCTGGCGCCGCTACCTGCCGGCCATCTTCGGGGCCGAGCCGGTCAGCGCCGAGTTCACCGATCGCTGGCTGGCCCTGTTCGACCGCCAGTTCCGCGGCATCGAAAGCCAGATCGACGGCCAGGCGCGCCTGTTCGACCCGCTCTCGGCGCCGGCCGGCGGCCGGCAGGACTTCCTCGGCTTCCTGGCGGGCTGGCTTGGCCTGGGCACCGGCAGCGGGCTGTCCGCGCTGCCGCTGGCCAGGCAGCGCCAGTTCATCAAGCATGCGCCGCGCGCCTTCGCCTGGCGCGGCACGCCGCGCGGGCTGACGCACACGCTTTACCTGTTCCTCGGCCTGCAGCGCTGGTGCGACTACGCAGCCGGGCCGGCCGCGTGCGTGCCGTGCGCGACCGACATTGCCCCGCGTTTCCGCTGGCGCCCGCCGCGCCTGCTGCTGGAGCACTACATCCTGCGGCGCTGGCTGGTCCTGGGATTCGGCAGGCTGTCGGACAATGCCAGGCTGTGGGGCGAGCGCATCGTCAACCGCAGCCGGCTCGGCGCCGGCATGCCGCCCGTGGCCGCGCCCGGCTGCCCGCTGCCGGGCGCCAGCGGGACCGGCGACGACTGCGATCCCTGCGTCGGGCCCGTCCAGGCCGGCCGCCATGGCGCCTCCAGCCCCGACGAAAGCGCGCGCATCGGCGTGACCCAGCTCAAGACCGCGCAGGACCCGTGGCGCGATCCCTTTCATGTCTACGCGCACAAGCTGTCGGTGTTCGTACCCGCGGCCTGCCTGCGCGAGCCCGCGCTCGCCCGCGCGCTGGCGCAGCTGCTCAAGACCGATGTGCCGGCCCATGTGCAGGCCAGCCTGGTGCCGGTGGAGCCGCGCTTTCGCATCGGCGTGCAGGCCATGCTTGGTCTCGATGCCGTGATCGGATACCGGGCTGCGCCAGTCGCGCTGGACGCGATGAAGCTGGGCCGCGCCACTGTGCTGGGCGGGGCCGACCGCGACGGCGGCACGCACGCCTTGCGGGTAGGCACGCGGCGGGTGGGGATGGACACCACCATGCAATAAGGCACACACGGACTGAACCAACAGACGCCGCTCCGACGAACGGCATTGCCGACAAGAGGTCTTTCCATGGGCAACTCAATGCATTCCCCCACAGGCTGCTGCGACGCACCCTGCCCGAGCTGCGAGGTGCAGACCCCGCTGCGCAACCATTACTTCTTCGGCAAGCTGATGGACGTGCCCGACTTTGACGTCGAGCAGGCCTATGTAGTGGAGAAGTTCAAGCGCCACCACGCCCGCCTGCACGGCACCGGCGTGATATGCGGTCTGGAGGTGGTCGCGCACCAGAACCCCGCCTGCCGTGACCGCTACCTGGTGGTCAAGCCGGGCGGCGCGCTCGACTGTTGTGGCAACGAGATCCTGGTGATCGACGAGGAGACCCTCGACATCACCTGCTTTCCGGCGGTGCGCCAGCTCATCGAGCAGCCCGACGGCGAGGACCACCTGCTGCTGCTGTGCATCCGCTATCGCGAGTGCCCCACCGAGGAAGTGCCGGTGCTGTACGACGAGTGCGGTTGCGACGACACCCGCTGCGCGCCCAACCGCATCCTGGAAAGCTACGAGTTCGACATCCTGGTCGACCCGGAACTGCCCGCGGTGCCGCCTGCCCTGCCGCAGCCGCCCACGCTCACCTGGCTGGCCAGCGTCACGCTGGCCGACGCGCGCGCGGTGGCACTGCACGAGCCCAGCCAGCGCGCCTACCTGGCTGCCGACCTGTCCGGCGGCAGCGGCGGCACGGTGCAGCAGCTCTGGCTGTCGACCCAGGCCTATATCGCCACCCACAACTTCGCCACGGCGGTATTCGGCATCGCCGTCAACGGCGATGGCACGCGCCTGGTGGCGGTCGTGGCCGGCGCGACGGCAGCCGACCCCACGCGGCTCGCCCTGCTCGACACCACCATGCCGGGCGCCTTTGCCGGCGCCGAGGCGGCCACGCTCGACCTGGCCGGCACTGCGGCCGCCACGCAGGCCTGGGTCATGAACGTCGGCGCGAACCGGATCGCGGCACTGGTGGTCGCGGGAGGCGACAGCCTGCTGTTCACCGTCGACGTTGGCGCCAGCGCGCTGACGCCCGTGCTCGACGCCACCCTGTCGGGCTTCGCCGCGACCGCGTGGGCGCTGGACAGCGACGGCCATACGCTCTACCTGGCGCAGGCGAACGGCGCGCTGCAATCGGTCGACCTGTCGGCGGCGGCGCTGACGCCAGCCGCACTCGGCCTGTCCGGCACCAACCTGAGCGCGCTGGCGGCGGTCAAGACCGATGCGCTCGACGTGCTGGCCTGGACCGACCAGACCGGCCAGCGCATCGTCCTGTCCAGGCCCGACGGCACGCTGCTGCGCCAGGACGCGCTGCCCGAGCCGCCGGTGGCGTTGGTGGCCGAGCCGGCCGGCCGCTTCGGCTATGTGCTGATGCAGCCGGCCGCCGGCAACAGCCGCATCGTCGCGGCGGACCTGCGCCGCATGCTGCAAGGCCAGCCGGCGCTGCTGTCCAACGCGCTGGAGATTGGCCCGGGCGGCGACACGCTGGCGCTCGCCGGCGAGCGGCTGTGGGCCGTCTATGACGAAGGCGCCGCCATCATCGGCATCGAAGAGACCCATTGCGAGGATTTCCTGGATCCGCATTCCTGCCCGGCCTGCCCCGCGCCCGATTGCCTGACGCTGGCCACCATCGCGCAGTATCGGCCGCAGCGGCGGCTCGAAGACCCCACCGTCCCACCCAGCGACCCGCTCGCCGACGCGGCCGCGAATATCGCCCGCATCGACATGCTGACCTGGCGCCCGACGGTGCCGAGCGTGGCCGACCTGGCGCTGGCGGTGCGCTGCATGCTCGAGCACTGCTGCGGCGGCGCCAGCGCCAAGGGCGAACAGGGCGACCCCGGTCTGCCGGGGCAGCAGGGCGAGAAAGGGGACAAAGGGGACAAGGGTGACAAAGGCGATAAGGGAGATAAGGGAGATAAGGGTGACAGGGGCGACCCGGGCCAGCAGGGAGAGCAAGGCGACCCAGGTGAGCCCGGCCTGGACTGGGCGCTGGCGCATATCTGCGACTTCAACTGGAAGCATGCCGAGCGGGTTGCCTTCGACGAGGTCGCGCGGGGCCTGGTGGTGGCGTTCGACTCGCCGGTCGTCGCTGTCGACCTGCATGTCGATTCGATCCATCTGCAGGTACAGCACGAAGAGCGCTTCGGCGAGACTGAAATCCCGCTGCGTTGCTGGTGCGACCTGTTGCTCGGGCGCAGCGATATCGAGCCGGGCCGGCTGGAAGGCGACTGCGACGCGCAAACGGTCTTTGCCCCTGGCGCCGATCCAGACGGCATGGCCACCGCAGTACGCATCGGCCGGCAGATGGTGCCCAGGCTGACCGAGTCGATGCAGGGCAAGCCGGTCAAGCTGCGGCTGCTGATCAACGGCGACTTCATCCGCGGGCTGCATCACCAGACCAGGCAGTTGCGCGCGCTCGACGCCGACCACATCCCCAAGCTGGTCCCGCCTTCGCCGCCCGACCCGCCCCAGCCCGGCAAGGTGCCGGAGTGGCTGCAGCCGCAGGACGAGCGCGTCACCGGCGACGGGATCGAGGGTGGCACCTTCGAAAGCTGGTTCACCGTAGAACGAGGATAGGGAGCACCAGGCGATGAACACCGTGAACGACCTTTATCGCAAGCGCCAGGGCCAGAGCCCCACCGCCTGCCCGCCCGAGCCCTGCGTGTGCAGCACCTGCGGCATGCTCGAGTGCCTGTGCCGGCCGCGCTTCTTCGCCGGCCAGATCCTGACCGCCGACGACCTCAACCGGCTCGACGGCTACATCCGCGGCAAGCACCGTCTGCACAACCGGCAGTTGCACGGCTGGGGCGTGGTCAACGGACTTGAAGTCACCTGCAATCCCTGCGGTGACGGCGTCGCGGTGGGCTGCGGCTATGCGCTCAGCCCCTGCGGCGACGATATCGTGGTGTGCGAGGCAGTCAGCGTCGATGTATGCGAGCTGATCCGCCGCTGCAAGGACGCCGAGCACAAATGGCAGCAGTGCGAGCCGCTGCGGCACCCACCGCCGCAGAACTGCGACGCCGGCGAGGAGGAGTGGATTCTGGCGATCCGCTACGCCGAGGCGCCCGCACGCGGCGTCAAGCCGCTGCGCCCGGCACCGGACTGCACCGCGAACAGCTGTGCCTGCGGCGGCAACGGCGGCAAGTGCGGCTGCGGCGGTTCCTGTGGCGGCATGAAATGCAGCTGCAACGGCGCCACCCTTGCCAAGCCGCGCGGCGCGCCGGTGCAGTGCGAGCCGACCGTGATCTGTGAGGGCTTCGCCTTCGAGGTCTACCGCAAGCCGCCGGAGCGATCCGACCCGGTCGACACGCCCGACAGCACCGTCGGCGGCGCCGCCGGCGGCAACAACGCCGGCAACCAGGCTTTCAATCCGGATTCGGAACTGATCCAGCGCTTCCGCTGCTGCGTCGAACTGCTGATCACGCAGATGCCCAAGCTGCCAGGCGTGCTCAAGGTGCCCGCCACCGCCGCCGAAGCGCAGGCCTGGTACCAGTGGATGAGCGCCGCGCGCATGCAGTTGAGGCGCTATTTCGGCACCCATGGCAGCTACAACTGCGACCTGCTCGCGCAATTCAACGCGATCCCCTACCCGACCAGCGGCACGCTGGCCAATGCAGGTGCAATCTACCTGGCCGTGGTGCTGCTGCTGATCGTGTGGCTCGATGCGCTGCTTGCCTGCTTCTGCTCGGCCCTGCTGCCGCCCTGCCCGCCGCCCTCGCGCGAGGTGCGGGTGCCGCTGGCGTCGCTGCATATCGCGGGCGGCTGTGGCGGCCAGTCTTGCCGGGTGCTGCGCGTGTGCAACTGGACCGTGCACCGCAAGTTCGCCACCACCTTCCCGTCGCTGCAGTACTGGCTGGGCATCCTGCCCTTCGGCAAGCAACTGCGCCAGTTGCTGGAGAACCTGTGCTGCTTCGATATCGGCGGCATCCTGCCTGAGACCCGCGTGCCCGGCACCGCCGCTGCCGGCAACCAGCCCGGCATGTTCGCGATGCGCGCCGAGATCCCGCCCGGCGCGGCTGCCGGTGGCGGCAACAATGGCGGCAACGACAGCGCCGACATCAAGCAGGCCAACGCCGCCTACCAGCAGGCCAACGACCTGCTCAACCCGGCCCTGGCACAGCCGCAACGCATCGCCGGCGCCACCGAACTGCTGCGCGCGGCGCTGTCGCGCACCGGCAAGACGCTGGAGTTCAGCACCCTGGCCGAAAGCATGATGCTCGCCAATGGCGGCAGCGGCGACGCCAGCGCCCGGCTGGCGGCCGCCGAGACCGCCAACCTGCCCCAGTTCCTGATTGCCAACCAGCTGATGCGGCCGGCCGTGACGGCTGCGCTGGAACCGCTGCTGGGCGCCGCGCTGGGGCTCTCCGGCCGCTTCGCCGCCGCGCCCTCGTTCGGGGCCCCGGCTGCCGGTGCCGCCGCACCCGACGAGATGGCCGCGATACGGACCGAGCTGGATGCGCTGCGCGACAGCGTCAAGGCCCAGGCTGCGGAAATCGAACGGCTCAAGGGTGCCGCTAAGCCGCCAGCCAGGCGCAGCGGCCGCAAACCCGGCTAGGAGGAGATCGCCATGACTACGGACTTTGCCGAGCGGCCACGGTTCTTCGAGGGCCAGTACCTCGGCGCCGAAGACCTGCAGGCACTGCTGCGCTACTTCAGCGAGCTGGTCGCGCGCCACCAGCTCGGCAGCCACAGCTGGGGCATCGCCGCCGGCATCGACCTGGTCTACCAGAACGCGCCGCAAGGCAATGTCGAGGCTTACCTGACCCCGGGGCTGGCCACCGACGGCTATGGCCGCACCATCGTAGTGGCAGAGCCCTTCCCGCTGGACGCCGGCCTCTTCGCCGGCCAGCCCGCCGGCCTGGTCAATGTGTGGATACGCTACGACGAAGCCGCCGGCCAGGGCGTGCGCCCGGGCTTCGAGGTCTGCGGCGCCACCGATGCGTATGCGCGCGTGGTCGAGTCGTTCCTGGTCGAGGTCGGCGAGCGCAAGACCATCGAGACCCGCCAGAGCGGCGTCGCGCTCGGCGACGACAGCTACGGCGACGCGCGCGAGGCGCCGGGCGCGCTGCTGCCGCTGCAGCCCATCGCGCCGGACGGCTCGGTGCCGGCGCAGCGTTTTCCCGGCGATGACGACCCGAGCCTCTGGCTGATCCCGGTCGGCCGCGTGCTGTGGCAAGGCGGCGCACTGCAGATGCCCACGCCGGCCAGCGCAAAGCAGTCGCGCCTGTTCTGCCGCCACTCGGGCTGGATCGGCGAAGTCCTCTACGGCAGCGGCGGGCTGTTGCGGCTGCGCGGTCGCTTTATCCCGCGCGTGGCCGGCACCCCTGTAGACCAGTTGTGCGACGCCACGCTGCCCACCGAGAGCGACCTGGTCTACTGCGAGTCGGATCCCTACACACCTCATTTCCGCGAGCCCATCTGGCTCGACGCGGATACCCGCGCGCGCGGCCACCTGCGCTACTATGGCACCCGCGCCGAGTGGGTCGACGCCGCCGGCACCGATTACCTGGCGCAGGGCACGGTTACCGCGCTGCGGCGCGGCGCGCCCAGCGCCCTCAAGGGGGTCGACCTCGAAGTGCTGCTGGGCCAGCCGCAGGGCACCGCCGGCCCGACCCGGCTGACCATCGGCGCCGCCACCGCGAGCGGCACCGATCCCTGCGCCATCGGCTTCGACTACAGCGCAGGCGTGGCGATCCAGCACGACGGGCGCGTCGGCATCGGCAGCACCGACAAGGCGCTCGGGCTGCCGCTGACGGTGCGCGCCATCGCCGCCAATGGCGGCCTGATCGGGCTGGAAGGCACGGCCGGCACGCTAGCCTGGCAGATCAATTTGGGTCCGGCAAAAAACGGCCTGAACGTGACCCAGGACGATCCGACCCTGAGCAACCTGTTCATCGAGGCGGCCACCGGCAATGTCGGCATCGGCACGCTCACGCCGGGCGCCCGGCTCGACATCCAGCAAGTGGCATCGCCGCAGGGCAATGCGGTCGGCAACGGCAAATGGCTGCAGATGGGCAACAGCGGCGCGCCCGACGCCGGCCAGGCGTGGTTCCAGTACGGCCCGCAACTGGCACCGCTGATGGTGCTGAGCGATTTCGACGACCCGCCCCGCATCCAGTTCCAGCAGGTCGGCAACGGCAACGAGGCCGCCGCGCAGTTCGGGAGCTGGATCGGCCAAGCGCGCAGCAACTCGCCCGACCTGGCAATGTTCGGCGGCAGCGTGGGCATCGGCACGCTGACCCCCGCGCGCACGCTGCACGTGATTGGCAACGAGATCCACAGCGGCGGTGGCGGCGCCGGATTCTCTTTCGAAAACCGAGAGACCGGCACCTTCGTCGGCAGTCCCGGCAACGGCGAACGCTGGGTCTGGTATGCGAGCGGCGGCAATGCGCGGCTGTGGAGCAACGGCGACAAGCTGACCGTCACGCCGGCCGGCACGCTGGAGGTGCGCGGTGCGATCCGGCTCGGCATCAACGGCGATTACTTCGCCGTGGGCGGCCTGGCCGAGATGCGCATCGTGGCCGGCCCCGTCAGCGCCGGCGGCATCACCATCGGCACCGGCTGGAGCGCCACGCGCACCAGCGCCGGCCACTACACCGTGAGTTTTTCCCCGGCCTTCACGGCCACGCCGGTGGTGGTCGCCAGTCTGGTCGATTCGGCCAACGACGACCAGCTCGCGACCGTGCGCAATGTGGGCCCGGGCGGCTTCACCCTGGTCGCCAGGGACACCACGCCGCCGCAGGAAGGCAACTTTGTCGACAACGCCTTCCACTTCATCGCCTACGGGCCAAGGACATGAAAGGAGCTGCCATGAACCACGCCGACCTACCCGCCATGATCGAGCGCAGCCTGCTCCAGGCGCGCCTTGCCACGCTCAGGAGCGAATACAGCTCGGGCCAGCGCCTGCTCGCCGAGACCGAAGCACGTGCCGCCACGCTGCGCGAGCAACTGCTGCGCATCGGCGGCGCGGCGCAGGTGCTGGAGGAACTGCTGGCGGCCGAGGCGGGACAGGCCACGCCAGCCGTCAGCGCGGTGCAGGCGGACTAGCCGGCGCCTGTCATGACCAACCTGCGCATCCATCGCTGGCACAACGAGTACAGCGTGCCGGGCTCGCATCCGGCGCCGGCCGTGCTCGGCCATGAACTGGACCGCCTGGCGCCGCAACTGGCGCAGGCGCTAGCGGAACACCTTGATACGCTCGGTGACGGTAACAGCGACGACGGCGTGGTGCTGCTGCCCGTGCTCGAGATCGACTGCGACCTCGACACCGCCTGCCCGCCCGGGCAGATCGTGCGCCACTGGTCGCGCCAGCTCGCGCAGGCTTTCGCCCGCGCGCTGGACGACCCCGCCGCGGGTGCGCTGCGCCTGCCTTCGCGCGCGGCCTACCACGCGCGCTTCATCGGCCAGTTGCTGCGCGGCCACGGCTGGGACAGCTGGCTCTACCACCGCTTCGAAGGCCTGCGCGCGCTGCCCGCTGCCGCGGCCGTCCGCACCCTGCTGGCCGAGGACGCCGCCACCGGCCGCGCCACGCTGGCACTGCTCGACGATGCCAGCTGGCCATCGCTGTTCGCCATGCTGGGCGAGCGCGAGGCCGTGCGCATCCTGTCGCACTGGCGCGAGCAGGAAGGCGAGCCGACCGGCGCGGGGCCGCCGGAACCAGCCTTGGCGGCATGGCTGCACACATCGCCGGGCAGCATCGCGGCGCCGCTGCTGGCGCTGTGGCTGCTCGCACAAGGACGCCACGGGCAGGGTGCCGGCATTGGCGCAGCTTGCTGGCTGGCCACTCTGCTGTCGATGCCGGGGGCCATGCCCGCCGCGGAACTCTCCCGCATGGCCGCGCACGGCGGCCCGCTGCCCGGCATCCCGCAAGGCCGGCCCGCTGCCCCGGCAGACCCCGACTGGCTGCTGCTGCTCGCCACCACGCCGCAACCTGTGCGCGAGGCCGTTGCCACGCTGTCGGCACAGGCCCGGCAGGCAAAACGCGACGGCGCCCGGGACGCGCCGGAGCAGGAACCGGACCTGCTGGAGGCACCTTTCGGCGGACTGGCCTGGCTGCTGCCGGCCCTGCACGACCTGCTCGATGCCGGCTGGCCGGCCACGCTGCCGGTTCCGCTGGCCGGTGCCGGCAACGTGCATGACATCGCCACGCTGCTGGCGCTGGCGGTCGCCGCCGGCAGCCGCGGCGAACAGGTGTGGCGCGACCCGTTCTGGCGCGCCTTCCTGCGGCTGTCGCCCGAAGCCGGCATGGCGTGGTTGCATGACTGGCTGGCCGGCGCCGATCCCGGCCCATCCGATCGCGTGCTCGCCGCAACGCTGCGCAGCCGCGCATTCACCGGCGCCGCGCGCCTGCACTTGCGGCTGGACGGTACGCGTGCCGCAGTGTGGGTCGAACCCGGCAGCGCCTGCCGGCTGCACGCCGCAACGGCTCCGGCCGGCATGATGGAGGCGGCGCCACTGCCGTTCGCCGTGCGGCTACGGCTCACGCGCCTGCTGTGCCAGGACATGGCGCTGCTGTCGGCCAGCCCGGTGCTGGCCGCGCTGCCGCCCGAATGGCGGGAGACCTTTGCCACGCTGGCGCAGGCGGCGCTGCGCCGTACCGCCTTCCGCATCCCCGGCGCCGCCTGCTGCTCGCTGCCGTACCTGTTTGCCAATGTGCTGAACGCGCGCGGGCAGGCACGCAGGAGCGGCGCGCCGCCGGCGCAGGCGTGGACGCTCGAACTGTGCCGCCCGCCGCTGCATGTGCTGTTGAGCCTGAACGGCATGGCCCGGCTGCGGCTGCACTGGCCCGGCCAGCGCAGCCTGGCGCTGCATGGCACGGAGTGAGCCGATGCGACGCGATTTCGACCCCAGCGCTTCCCCCGGGCCCGCGCTTTGCGCCACGCCACCGCCGTGGCCGCAGCCGCACCCCTTCGGCAACGAACGGCTGTGGCTGGACTGCCTGATCGAGCGCGAGATCCTGCGCCTGCGCGCACGCTACGAACTGTCGCTCGACGAGCTGCGTGGCCTCTATATCTCCGATCGGCAGGTCGATGCCTTGCTGCGCCAGCAGGCCGGCCAGCTCGGCGCCGCGCCAGGTGCGGACCCCGCCGCCGCGCTGACGCGCCAGGCCGCACAGTGGCACGAGCACTTCGACGCCGGCTCGCCGCTGGCACTGCTGGGCGAGCGGCTGGCGCTGGCGCCGGCCGATCTCGAGCTGCTGTTCATCGTGCTCGCGCCGGAACTCGACCTGCGCTACGAAACGCTCTACGCCTACCTGAACAACGACATCGGCCGCAAGGCCGCCACCGTCGACATGGTGCGCCGGCTGCACGACGCCGACCTGATCCCGGCGGACGGTGCCGGCCTGCGCGCGCGCATCGCCGCGCTGGCAGCGGCCGGCATCCTGGAACTGGCCGATACCGAGGAGCGGCGCAGTTCGCTGGGCCAGGGCCTGGCGCTGGCACGGCCCGTGGTGCAATTCCTGCTCGGCATTCCGCCCGCGGCGCAGGCCCGCCCCTGCGGCGATGCGTGCGAGCCCTGGCTGGAGACGGTGGCCAGCGACGCCAGTACCCTCGCCACCTTCGCCAATGCACCGGGCGGCGAGCTGGTCGCCTGCCGCAGCGACGATGCCGACCGGCAGGCAGGATGGGTCCGCCACATGCTGGCCCGGCGCGGGCGCCATGGCCTGCACCTGGCGCCGCCGGCGCTGCTGACCGGCCCCGCGGTGCTGCAGCTGGCCAGGCTGGCCGGCGCGGCGCTGGTTTTGCACGAGCCAGCCCATGCCAGCCGCGAGCCTGCCACGGACGAACGCATGGCCGCCGCGCTGCGGCGTGCCGGCGACGCCGGCCTGGACGTGCTGTGGCTGGTGCCGCCCGGCTGGCGCCCTGCCCCCGCCTTTGGGCAGTTGCCGCTCACGACCGTCGGGCTGACTGCCGCCGGCATCGCCGAGCGCGCCGCCGACTGGGCCGAGGCAATCTGCGGTGCCAGGCTTGCCGACGCACACGAACCCGCCGAAGCCACGGCAGGCCAGCTCGCCTGCCGCTTTTCGCTGGCCGGTGCGCGGATCAGGGTGGTGGCACGCGCCGCACAGGCCCTGCGCGCCGCCGATCCTACCATCGCCAGCGGCCGCGAGGCGCTGGAGCGCGCCGCCCGCCAGCTCGCCGCGCAGGCGCTGGCGCAGGTTGCGCAGCACGCCACCAAGCCGCACCGCTGGCCCCAGCTGGTGCTGCCAGCCACCACGCTGCAGTTGCTGCACGAGATCGCCGCCGCCATTGCCAGCCGCGAGCAGGTCTTCCGCGGCTGGAACATGCAGGGCCGCACCGGCCGCAGTGCCGGGCTGATGCTGCTGTTCGCCGGCGCCTCGGGCACCGGCAAGACCATGGCGGCTTCGGTGCTGGCCAACCATGTCGGACTGGACCTGTTCCGCGTCGACCTGGCCAGCGTGATCTCCAAGTACATCGGCGAAACCGAGAAAAACCTCGAGCTCATCTTCACCGCCGCGCAAGACGCCGACGCCATCCTGCTGTTCGACGAAGCCGACGCCCTGCTCGGCAAGCGTGCCGAGGTCAAGGACGCGCACGACCGCTACGCCAATATCGAGGTGGCCTACCTGCTGCAGAAGATGGAGGAACACGACGGCGTGGTGATCCTGGCCAGCAACCTGCCCAAGAACCTCGACCCCGCCTTTGCGCGGCGCATGCACTATACGGTCGAGTTCGGCCGCCCCAACGCGGTGCTGCGCGAGCAGCTCTGGCGCGGCATCTTCCCGGCCGAGGTGCCGCTGGCCGGCGATATCGACTACGCCTTCCTGGCCGGACAATTCGAACTCACCGGCGGCGACATCCAGACCATCGCGCTCGAAGCCGCCTTCCTTGCCGCCGGCGACGGCAGCCCGGTCGGCATGGCGCAACTGATGCGCGCGCTCTCGCGGCGCCAGACCAAGCACGGCGACCCCGGCGCGGCGGCGCGCTTCCGCGCGCACCTGGGCACCATCGAAGGGGGGCGCGCCTGAGGGCGCAGCGACAGGCATGCGCCACACCTGGCGACAGCGGCCCACGGGCAACCAGGCGCAGATGCTTGCGCGGCCGCCCCATATATCTGGGAGCGGCGGCCCGGCGCGGCTCGACAACCAGTTCGCCCAGCGTTACCAGCCCAACGCCGGACCCGGCCGCGATTTCACTTCCATGTTGCGCAGGCTGGCCGTGCTGCCTTCGCGCAAGCTCGATGCGGCCGGGCGCGAACGCCTGCCCGCCGCCGTGCGGGAGCCGGCCAGGCAAGCCACGCTGCACACCGGCCCCGAAGCCTCGGCCATGGCGCTGGCACTGGGTGCCCACGCCTTCACGGCCGGTCGCCACGTTGCCTTCGGCGACCGCCAGTTCCAGCCCGGTTCGACCACTGGCAACCTGCTGCTCGCGCATGAGCTGAGCCACGTCGGCCAGTACCACGGCGCCAGCGACCTGCCCGGCCACGGCGGCGTTGCCCCGGCGGACAGCGAGCCGGAACACGAAGCCGCCCGGGTGGCGCAGGGTGACGCGCCCTCGGGCACCGGACTCAGCCATGGCGGCATCTTCCGCGATGAGGACCGGACTTCGACCCGCGAAGACCTGATCGGGCGCTTCCGCTCGGCGGTGCGCTATGGGCGCTGGGAAGACGCCGCCGTGCTGCTGAACGGCTTCAACGACACCGACATCACGATGCTGCTGGGCGAACTCTCGCCCAAGGACCGCGAACTGCTGCGCAACGGTGCGGCCAAAGCCATGCCCGGCTGGTCGAAGCGGGTCACCGATCCGATCGAGAGCATGGCGTTCTCGGACATGGAGCAGGGCCGCATCGCCAGGCTGAAACAGGATTACGACAACGCCGTCGCCAAGGGGGACTGGGACAACGCCGCATTGCTGCTCAATGGTTTCAACGACGCGGATATCGAGGCGCGCACCAGCCAGTTGAGCCCCGAACAGCTCGACGCGCTGACCAAGGCCGCAGACCGGAAGATGCCAGGCTGGGCCGACCGCGTGATCTTCCCCGCGCAGGCCAGCCTGCTCAACCAGGTACCCCTGCTGTTCCCGGGCACCGGCACGCCGCGCAACCCGCTGGTCAACTGGAACGCGGGCAACCTGCGCGGCCTGCCGGCCGAAGACATGGTGCTCGTCAACAACTACCCCGGCGCGCTCAAGCTGCCGCGCAACTTTCCCGGCGTGGATTTCATCGAGGGCGGCACATCGACTCCCATCACCGGATCCGGGCGGCAGGGCCTGCCCTTCTCCGGACAGAGCGCCAGCATCAAGGGCGGTGCACTGATCCAGCTCAAGACGATGCAGAACTCGCTGGACTACTACCAGAAGCCGGACGCGATGTACAAGGAGCTGAGCAAGGGGCTGGAAAAGCTCGCCAACTTCGAGCCCGGCACCGGGCGCAGCGAGAAGGTTGGCAACGAGTGGTTCCGCATCGAACACCAGGGAACGCCCCAGCGGCGCGTCCTCCATATCGAGCTGGAAGTCGCGCCGACGCCCCAGCAGCAGGCGCAACTGGCCAGGCTGGCGACCGAAGCGGAGAGCTACGGCGCCTTTGGCGCCGGCAACAAGGTCGAGGTGGTGGTGAAGACGCCGTCGCCGCAGAGCAAGGCCGGCACTTACGCCGGCTGGGGCGCCGGCACGTTCAACGTCGTGATGTTTGCCGCCCAGATCATCGGCCGGCAGAAGAAGATGGAGCGCGACCTGGAAACCAAGGGCTATGCGCCGGTCGGCCCGCTGGCCTATGCCGACCAGCCGTGGTACGTCAGGCTCGGCAGCTTCCTGCGCGGCGACTTCATGGAGCGCGCCGGCGATGTCGGGCCGATCAATATGCCGGTGTGGCGGGCCAACGTGCGCGACAAGGCCAACGCCAAAAAGCCCGGCGAAACACTGGTGGTGAGCTGGCAGTACAAAGACCCCGTCGATCCACTGGGGTTCATCCAGGATGTCGACGTCACCTACCAGAAGCAGCAGGACGGCAGCTGGGAAGTGAAATCGGTCGAGGACAAGCCAGAGGGCTTCACGCCGCCCAGCCTCAACACGATCCTGGACCCCACGGTGACGGACAAGGGCGTGGAAACCCACTTGACCTGCTCCTCCACCAAGTGCGCCTGAACGGCCGGTGAACCTCATGAACACCCACGCCGAACCTGCCCGCACCCCCGACACCAGCCGCGCCGGCGAGCCAGCCCGCAGCGGACACCAACCACGCACCGCTGCGGGTCACGCCGGCACCTCCCTTGCCCGCACTGCGCCGCTGGGCAACCTGGCCCTGCAGGACCTCTACGCGCGCGGTGCGATCCGCGCCAAGGTCCAGGTCGGCGCCACCGGCGATCCCGAGGAAGCCGAAGCCGACCGCATGGCCGACGCTGCGCTGGCCGGCAAGCCTGCCGGGTGCACGTGCGCGGCCGGCCAGCCGCCCTGCCCCCATTGCCAGGCCGCAGCGCATGGCACGCTGCGCCGCAAGCCGCGCAGCCACGACCTGCTCAGCAGTTCGCGCAACCTGTCGCTGGGCCACGAGCGCCGCCTCGGCGACGGCGAGCGCAGCTTCTTCGAGGCGCGCTACCACGCCGACCTGTCCGACGTGCGCATCCACGACAACGCCGAGGCGGCGGCCAGCGCGGCGCAACTGAACGCCCGCGCCTTCGCGCTCGGTCCGCGCATTGCCTTTGGTGCCGGCGAGTACCGGCCCGACACCGGCGAGGGCAGGCGGCTGCTCGGGCACGAGCTGGCGCACGTGGTGCAGGATGCAGGCGCAGCGGATAGCGAGCCGGTGATCCGCCGGGATCCGCCATCGTCATCATCGTCGCCACTGAGCCTGGCTTCATCCGCCGATGCGCCGCAGGTCTGCAGCGCCGAATCGCAGACCGAGACACCGGCCACCCCGCAGGTCTGCATGGCGCCGGCGCAGGATCCGGCCAATCCGACCGTGCTCAATCTCACGGGTTCGCTGGACGAGCGCATCGCCTCCTTCAAGGAACTGGTGAAGACGACGGCGACCCACCGGCTGTTGTCCAACAAGCGCAATCTCGGCATGTGGGCAGACCTAGTCGGCGACACCATCCCGGCCGAGGACATTGCCGCGTTGGGCATGACGCAATCGGGCGCATCCCGCCCCTATTTCGAACTGCAGGAAATGCGCGACCCGCTGATGCGCGAGCTGCGGGCGCGCCAGGCTTTCGGGGAATTCCGTGCCTGTACCGGCTGCCACCTCGAGACGCAGATATCCGGTTCGCGCTCGGAGCGCGAAGCGCTGAGCCTTGAGCCCTGGGCGACGCCAAGCGAGCTGCGCGCCGGCATCCGCCCGCCTTCCCGCCTTGAGACGCTGGCCAGCCAGATGGGCCAGCCCGACCTGGCTCAGTTCTTCCCCGACGCCGCCCCCGCCGCCAGCCCGACCGCGGGCGCGCAGGCGACGCGGCCCGTCTCAGGCCTTGCCGCACCCAGCCTTTACCACCCGCCCGGCGGGTCGGCCGAGGCCTCGCTGCACCGGCTCTTCCCGGACCCCGCGGCAACCCGCGAGGCGCTGACCCGGGCCGGCCCGATCATGCAGGCGCTGGGCCCGCAAGGCTACCAGGTACTGCCGGAAGGGATGCTGGACACCCTGCAGTCCGGTACCGCACAGGAAATTCGCGAGCAGATCCTGGCCGCCATCGCCACGCGGCAGGAGAACTACGACGAGCTGATCGGCAAGATCAGGGCCAATGAAGTCGGCTATGAGCACTTCGGCCCCGTCATCAAGAGCCTGTTCCCGCTGGCCGACGAGGAGGTGCGCAACGCCATCCAGGAGGAAATGGACCGGAACGAGTTCTGGGCCAAGGTCGAGATGGTGGTGGTGGCAGCGCTGTCGGCGCTGGCGCTGCTGCTGACGATCTTCCCGCCGACCTCTGCCGCCGGCATCGCCTTCTTTGCCGCACTGGAAATCTCGCTCGGCTACTACGGCGTCCAGAAGGGCGAGGAAGCGATGCGCATCGGCTCTGCCTATCGTCTGGGCATCGGCGCGCACGACGTGTTCACCCGCGAGCAGCAGGAAGCCGGCGACGCGATGGTGCTGAACGGCTTCCTCAGCGTAGCCACGGGCTACCTGGGCATGGCCAGCGGCGCCTTGCGCATGAGTGCCGCCCTGGGGCGCGCCGCGCCTCTGGCCGGGGCCACGACCGCGCTGGCCAGAAGTGCCACCAGCACAGCCGCCCGCACCATCCAGCAAGGCGAATACGTCATCACCTTCACTGAGGATGGTGCGATGTTTGTGACCGTCGGCTCGCGCCCGGACCTGGTGATCATGGTGCGCGGCGAAACGGCAACGCTTTACCAACTGCTCGAAGGCGGCGGCATGCGTGTGGCCGCCACCGCCACCGTGCCGTCCCGCGCGGCAGGCACGGCGCCCCTGATGCTGACCGCTGGCAGCGAAGCCGGTGCAGCGAGCACCGCGCTGGTACCGCTCGGCCCGCAAGCATTGGCTGTACCCGCGCAAGGCAGTACGAGCGCGGTGCCGCTGATGCTGGGCGCCGGCAGCGAAGCCGGTGCGGCGAGCACCGCACTGGTGCCGCTCGGCCCGCAGTCGCTGGCGCTGCGCCCGCCACTTTCTCCTGTCTCGCCGCTTGGCCCGCTGGCGCTGGGCACCGGCGAAGCCGGCCGCGTGCTGGTCACACCGGCGCCGCGGGAGCCGCTGATGCTGGGTCCGGGCAACGCGACCACGCTGAGCTGGGAGGAAATCAGCCGCATGCGCCAGCCCATGTTGTGGCAGGAACGCGAGACCTATCTGCAACAGTTGTACGGCGCACCGGGGCAGCAGCACTTCCCGGTGCCGAACACCGGCGGCCGTTATGTCGACGTGCCGGTGCCGCAGGCCGGCGGCGGCGTGCTGGCCGGTGAAGCCAAGTCGTACACGCCCTGGGTGGGCGTGCCGGGACAGCGCGGCGGGGTGCCGAATACCGTCGGGCTGAGCGAGCGTATCCAGGAGCAGATCAACCGGGATGTCTGGCTGCGGGACAACGTCCCGGGCTATGATCCACGCTGGATGTTCACCGACGCGCCGCCCTCGCCCGAACTGCGGCAGGCCTTGCGCGACGCCGGCATCGCCTTTATCGAGTACTTCAGATGAGCCAGCCCACCGCCCCCCCGCCATCACTGGCCGATCGCCGCGCCTGGCTGCAGACGCTGCTGTCTCGCCAGCACGACATGCTCGGCGAACTCGCACAGGTGGCCGGCATCGCGCCCGAGCAGCTCGCCGATGATCCGCTCGGGCAATTCGCGCGGCTCGCCGCCTTTGTCGACGCGGCCGATTTCCGCGCCGCTACCGAAGACGCGCGCACCTGGATGCTCAACCGGCTCGGCTTGTACCTGGCCCGCTACGTCATGGCCCGCCACGGCGGCCGCCTAACGGTCCAGGACAACCCGCAGCAGCGCTTCTATCTCGGCTTCGTGGTCACCGGCATGGACGCGCCGGTGCCGGCCGAGGCACGGCTGGACCCGTTTGCGATCGCCTACGATGCGATTAACGCGATGCCGCGGATTCCGCTCGGGACGCTGGTCGACACCGCCGAGCGGGCGCTTGCCTGATCCGCAACTGCCGCAGCGCTAGAGGAAATCCGCGCGGTCGATGCCGTGCTTCTCCAGCAAGCGCCCGAAAGTCCTGCGCTCCTTGCCCGCCTCCCGAGCCGCCGCCGACACGTTGCCGTGGCTGCGTGCGAGTGCGGCGCGCAGGTAAGCCGCTTCGAACGTCGCCATGGCCTGGTCGCGGGCCTGCTTGAACGGCGGCATGCACAGTGCAACCTGGCTGGCGCGGCCATCGCCCGGGCATGGCAACGCGGCGGCGCAGCCTTCTGCGTGGACGGTCCGGCCGTCGCAGGACAGCAGGCAGCGCTGCACGAAGTTCTCCAGCTCGCGCACGTTGCCGCGCCAGGGCTGGGCCAGCATCCAGGCCAGCGAAGCCTCGTCGAAATGGCCGCGCGGCCAGCCATAGCGGGCGCAGAAGCGCGCAATGAAGAACTCAATCAGTTCCGGGATGTCCTCCGGCCGCTCGCGCAGGCTGGGCATGTACACGTTGGCGACATTGAGCCGGTACAGCAGGTCCTCGCGGAACCAGCCATCCTCGGCGCCCTGCTTCAGCTCGCGGTTGGTGGCGGCGACGATGCGCACGTCGGCGTCGCGGCACTGCACCGCGCCCAGCGGGCGGTAGCGGAAATCCTGCAGGAAGCGCAGCAGTGCCGCCTGGCTGCGCAGGCTGAGCGCGTGGATTTCGTCGAAGAAGAGCGTGCCACCTTCGGCTTGCGTGACCAGCCCCGTGGCATCGTGCCGGGCATCGGTAAACGCGCCGCGCACATGGCCGAACAGTTCGCTTTCGAAGAGCGTCTCGGGCAAGGCGCCGCAGTCGACCGGAACAAACGGGCGGTCGCGCCGGCGGCCGGAATAGTGCAGGCTGCGGGCCACCAGTTCCTTGCCGGTTCCGGTCTCGCCCACGATCAGCACCGGCACCTCGACCCTGGCCAGCCGGGCCACGATAGCCATGGCCCGGCGAAACGCCTGGCTCGATCCCAGCAGCCCGATGTGCTCGTCGCCGGCCGGCAAGCGGCCATGCTCCAGCACACCTGGCTCATTGCCATGCGCGAGTTGACTGTTCGGAGACATCCCTTTCCCCCGGGGCTCGGCGGGGCAGGGCTACGTTTCGCTGCGCCGCGGGCCTGGTCTCTCCCGTCCCGCCTATGTACGGCAGCGGCGAACGGAGTGAGATTGCTACACACTAGCGCATGGCTGGTGAAACGCAATTAAGTTTGCAGCAGATCAGCTATGCAGCGCGTGGGGTCGCATCGTCTGCCGCTCAGGTTGACGGTCCCGTTGATCGCGATACGATACAACATACTCACTTTTTCTCCGAAAAAGGAAACACTTACCTCACTTGCACCCACCCTCTCAACTAACCAGTCTCGCTGGAATGCTCATTAGCCAGGTCAGACTAGTCAATAATTTTCGCAGCGCCTCTATGATTTTTGCGTTCGTCGACGAGGCGCTAATCTCCCGAGCATATTCCTGGACAAATCGATTTACGAAGTGAATCTCGGCAGTGCCGGTCTTGGCTTCGACATTTAGAATGCGTTCTTTGCCCTGAATATCTTCAGGCCAATACACATTAACATTATCTAGGCCGAGTTCATTGGGGTGGCTTTGATTTTTGTGACGGTTCCGGACCCAGCTGCGACGCGAGCATTCCCGCGTAACCCATCGATTAGAAATGGATTTCTAGTCGCTCTTCGATCAACCGCATGTGGCGTCAATGCGAAGCCTGATTTCAGCTCGCAGCTCTTGTTCTGTACCCTCCCCGCTCAGGCAGCATACGCTGCTGACGGCGTTATCCTGGGCACAGTTTTGGCCGCGAGACGGCAGGACGAGCACCGTGCTTCGCTGGTACGCTGCAAGAAACTCCGAGCGTCTCCCGAGCTTGTGTAAAGTGCTCCAGCACAGACGGGAGCTCCCGCTCGTAATTTCTGACAGAGACCCTTTCAGCGCGAGATTGGAAAGCGATTACCAGAACGAAGTTCAAGTTCGACTGGCAGATCGCAGCGATTGCCCTTTCGAGTATCGCGCATACAATTTACTCGGAATACATTGACCTTGAGCGTTGTGGGCGGAAGGTGGGGTCGGATTCGTGAGACCGTCCTCCCTCACCTTGCCCGCGCAAGCGAAGCAGCTAAAGGTCGATTGCACGGTATAATCTAAACACGAAACAGTACACGATCGTGCCCACTGAGGCGGGCTTTTTGTTACCTCGTCCGCATCTTGATCGCCGAAACTACACACTCGTTCAATCCCACCCGATATAAGGTGGCACCAACCTGCGTCAGCAGCGCCCTCTCCTTCCTTGAATTGCAAGATCCGTGAGAAGCACGGCCAGACCGCTGATCGCGCCGTCAAGTGACAATTCCACGTCATCGTCCGTGGCCATTTCCTCGAAGGTCCTGATCAACTCATCTGGCTCCATGTTTCCACTCCCGGAGTCTGGCAACAAGCCTCATTCTAGTCGACGAAGCCCGAATGGCGAGATGAGTTGCTTACTGTACAATCGGCGGCATTGTCACGTTGCCGGAGGACCTGGCGAACGTCAAACACGTGCTCGCCAAAGTCCGCTGCGCGCTTGAATAGTCGGGCCGAGAACAGCCACCAGCCCACGCGTGAACGCTAGCGTCGGATGCACGACTCTCGCGATCGCAAACGCACCCAGGCGTTCCTCTCGAGCTTCGGTCCGAGCCGGCAGCACTTCGCCCTCAAGCGACATTTTCTGCGCGCCTCCGTCTACCGCAAGCTTCTTGCAGCTCGGTTCGCGGCGTGGCTCGAGTTCACCGAAGTCACCCAAATCCGTCAACTGCTCTCTGACCGAGGGGTTATGCCTGCCACTGTTTCGCGTCAGTACCGGCAAATTTTCAGTGCCTATCACCCCCTCTTTAGTAGGTCCAATTTTTCTAGCTTCCCTAATTGCTGCTCGTCTAACAGAGAGCTATGCTAGATTCCAAAAATCTCGCGACACGCATTCAGTAGAGGCTCCTTGCAGTTCAAGCCGCATGCGAAGTTCGCGTTTTGGTATTGGGGGTCAAATGAACGACGAGAGCTACAAGCCTTGGCGGCGTCGCTGGTTGCGCTTGCACTCGAGGTCTCTGCTGGCTAATGCGCTGATGCTCACCGAAGTCGAGTTGGGCACGTATCTAAAAGAAAAGCACACTACATACTGCGCCTATGGCGATTTCACCGAGAATGAGATTGATTTCATTTTTCGGCGAGTCTGCCGTGGCATCCAACGGCTGCCGGCAGCTCACAGCTCGCCAGAAGAATGCGCACGCCGGGCGCGTCGACGTATCCAGGCACTCGGGCAGTGTCTAATGAACGAAGCGGCTTGGTTCAACGGCCAAGCGTCGTAGCGGGTGCGTGACTCAGACAAAATGCATGTTGCAATAGCCCTTAGCAGAATTCATCAGCCGCCCTTTCAGACGCGACAGCCAATACCGGTCCGTCTTGGGCCATATGAATATATGCCATGGCACGAATGTGGCCGAAAAGCGGATGCTCGGGTCCTGCCGACAAGTTAGTCGCTAGGGAATCGCTTATGTGGACTCGCGCAGCGAAAGGCTTTAAGCCCGAGCATCGGTCGGGTGATGCGCTTGATCGCCCGATGGTCCTGCTCGACGACGTTGTTCAGGTACTTGACCTGGCGAATGGCGATGGGCATTTCCCGTTCGGCGTTGAGGTCGTGCAGCGCCGCCAGGTTGGCCGGGCTGCCGTCGATGGTAACCGAATCGCGTTCGCCGTTATGGTCGACGGCTTTCTCGAAAAAGCGCCGTGCCGCGGCCTTGTCGCGCTGGGCGCGCAGCAGGAAGTCGATGGTATTGCCTGCCTTATCGACCGCCCGATACAGATATTTCCATTGGCCGCGCACCAGGATATAGGTCTCGTCCATGCGCCAGCTCTTGCCCATCGGGCGCTTGCGATGACGAAATACCTTGTGCAGTGCCGGCAGCAGCTTGAGCGCCCAGCGGTGCACGGTCGAGTGATCGACTGAGATGCCACGCTCGGCCATCATCTGCTCCAGATGGCGCAGGCTCAGCGGATAGGCGACGTATCAGCGCACGCAGGTCAGCATCACGTCCAGCGGGTAGTGCAGACGCTTCAATACCTTCGCAACTTCGAGGTTCATGACCGTTGCCCACACGTGCTGAATTCGACACCGGCACATTCTACCGGAGGCTTACTGCGACAAAACCGGGAAATGGGCGTATGGCCCCGGCACACGCCGCCGAAAAGCTCGGCCGCCGAACAGCTGGCTGGGTGGAAGGCCGCGAGCGGCCAATGGTCTACCTCGAGACGGCTAGGCGACCTCGTCGCATGGCCGCGACGACCGGAGGTGCTCGATTTCCGGCCGGAAGGGAAATGGATGCGTAATCGAAAGCGCGAAATCTAGTGCCACCCGATCACGGTGTCGCTCCTTGACTTCGCATCCGCGCCGATAGAGTAGAAGCATCCCCTTTCGACGACGATGCCAATGCTCTCCCGCCAAACGCAGCTCTCCCTGTTCCCGACTTCTTCGGGCCGCGTCCACTTCGCCAACGCTCCGGCACTGCTGCTGCTTGCCTGTTCCGGCATGAAGCTCGACCGCCAGGCGTGTGCCATTATTGACCTCTACCAAGGCGTGATGTACGAATCCTATCGGGCGCAGCTGCGACGGGAGGCCAGACCGAATGTCCTGATCCTCTCCGCACGTCACGGCTTCCTGGATCCGCACGCGGTGATCGATCCCTACGACCAGCGCATGACCGCGCAGCATGCCGACGCGATGTTGGCCGATCTGCCGGCATTCGCGGGCTCGGCGAACTGGCCAGTCCAGGTCCGGCAAGGTGTTGCTGGCCGGCGGCAAGGAGTACCGCCGTGTCATGCGCGCCGCGCTCGCTGGCCAGTACAACACCACGCTGCCGGCCATTCAGGAAACGACCGGCGGCATCGGCATGCAACGCTCACAACTCGGCGCGTTTCTCGACGGTCTTGCGCCGAGGTTCAACGAGCCGATGGGCCATCACCCCAATGGCACGCCGCTCTATCGGTGCTACGGCTGGATCGAAGCCGGTGCCGTGACCAGCCTGATCTACCGGGCGGCCCCTTACCTGCCTGCCGTCAAGGCCCGTGTGCTTGCCTTGTTTCAAGGCCCATCTGGACCGCCCGCCGACGTGGAGGTCGAGGAAATCATCCGCGGTCGCACCACAATTGGCTCTCGCTGGGTCGGCGTGGCGGATCTTCACCCGCTGTAGGAGGCCGCGTGAGCGAATTCGAAAAAGCGCTGCACCAGGAAGCGAAGGCAGTCAGCGAGAATCTCGATGGCACAGTTGGCCAGCTATTGGCCCTCACGCACGCCGGCTACAAGGCGTGGGCCAAGGAAGGCAATCTGCATTTCCCGGAGCCAAAGCGCTACGCCCTGCTCCACGAGATCCTGCGCTACTGCGCCTATGGGAGTTTGCTCGAGTGCAGTCCGACGCAATGGGATAGCCTGCGGGAGATTGCCGAGATGCTGGATGCGCGGTACCCACGTTATGCGTGCACGCCGCAACCGCTATGGCCGGCCTTGCGTCTAACGTGCCAACGATGCGCGCCCTGCCCCCCAGCTGCCAGCGATACCCGCCTCGTCCGAGGCGGCAGGGGTGTGGGGAAAGTCAAATTCAGTATATAACTGAGCCCCATGGACACGTCTCTCTGGCACACCAATCCCACCGCCGCCTATGCCGACTGGCAAGCACGCGAGGCGGCCGGCGCGGACTGCCGCCCATTCTCGGCGCGTTCGATCGTTCAGCACCGGGCCATGTTCGAGCACTTCCGCCGCCATCTGCTGGAGCGCGGCGCGACGCTGGCCAGCTTCGGCCCCGAGCACATCGCCGCGCTGTGGCACACGCCTGCCGGTGTGCGCCACGGCGTCGCCACGCGCATGCGCTACCTGAAGCTGCTGGATCGGTTGTGCCGGCACCTGGTCGCCATCGGCGTGCGCCAGACCAATCCGGCCGCGCCACTGGTGAGCGAAGCCCACTGGCCTGAGGGCGAGCCAGAACCAATCTTCCTGCCCGAAGCCGCCGACGCCTGCCTCCAGGCCTGGGTGCAACCCGCTCCCACCGACGACCTTTCACAGTTGCGAAGCCGGGCCATCGTGGCCCTGTTTCTCGGTACCGGGATTACCGTGGCCGAGGGGCGCGCGGCCGTGGTCGGCGACCTGCACCCAGAGGCCACGCCACCCTATCTGCGCGTACCGGCCCACGGAGCCCGGGACACCCGCACCGTCCACCTCGCGCCATTCGCCGTGCCGATCCTCGCGGCATGGCGGGAACGCCGCGCCACGCTGCCCATCGCCGGCGACCTCATCTTCTCGTTGCAGACCAACGGCCAGGCCATGACCGTCAAGACCCTGGGCGTGATCGTGCGCGCCGCGCTGGAAGCGATCGACTTCAGCGCCGCCGACATGAGCCCGCGCATCCTGCGTAATACCTTCTGCCGGCGCCAGCTGCTGGCGGGCCACGCACGCGACGACGTCAGCGCGATGCTCGGCCTCGCCAGTCCCCGCACCTGTGACCGGATCGCAGCCACCATCGCGGACGACGCGCCGTTGCAGGAAGGCATCAGGCTGTAACTGGAGGGGTTTTCCGCCCTTGCGTGCCTGGCAGCATTTGCTATGCTTCGCCGGTGCGCTGCTTGCTGAATCCAGCCTGCAGGCGCGCATTTCAACCAAATCTACGACTATGGCCACGAAAGCAAAACCAGTAGCAAAGACTGCAACGAAGACCGCTGCAAAAAAGGCTGCACCGGCAAAGAAGGCCGCACCGGCCAAAAAGGCTGCTGCGGCTGCACCGGTCGCTAAGCCGCTAAAGGACACCTTCAACAAGTCGAGCCTGCTGGCGCACCTGGTCGGCCAGACCGAGCTGGACAAGAAGACCGTGCAGACGGTGCTTGCCCACCTTGAGAACACCATCGTGAGCGCGATCCACAAGAAGGGCGCAGGCGAATTCACCCTGCCGGGCCTGTTCAAGGTGGCGGCCATCCAGGTGCCGGCCACAAAGAAGCGCTTCGGCAAGAACCCGTTCACCGGCCAAGACCAATGGTTCGCGGCCAAGCCCGCATCGGTCAAGGTGAAGGTGCGTCCGCTGAAGAAGCTGAAGGACGCCGCGTTGTAAGCCGGCTGCAGTCCCGGCCGCTGGCTGGACAAAAATTTTTTATTGTCATTGTTGCCGTCGCTGCCGTCATCCGGGTTCGGGGCGGCGGCCGGCGCGCCCTGCCTTTCATCCTGTTGTTCGTCCAGTTATTCGCCCGACTTGTCGCTTGGCTTCTCAGTCGGCGACGGGCTCCCGGCCTTGCGCCGCCGTCCACCTCCACTCTCCCGCTCGGGCGGCGCCACCCGCAATTGTGCCAGCGCGGCTTCGGCGCGGTCGGCCCGGCGCTGCGCCGTGGCCTGCGCTTCGAGCCGGGCGCGGGCCTCGGCCACTGCCGCGTCGCGCGCCTCGCTGCACGCCGCCACTAGCTCCGAACGCAAGCCTTCGGCGGCCCGTTCGCTCTTCTCGCGCGCAGTGCGCTCCGCGTACAGTTCGCGCATGCTACGTCGCTCGCTGGCCTCGGCCCGTTCTTGGGCGAGGGTCACCTGCTCGCGGGCGCGTTCCAGCTCGGTCGAGAATTGAGTGCGCAGCTCCGCCAGCTGCCGCGCGGCGGGGTCCAGTTCCGCCCGGCCCGCTTCTAGCCTGGCCTGGGTCGCGGCGTGGGCCTGGCGCTCCGCGGCCAGGTCTGCCTGCACGGCCTCGTGCGCCTACCGCGCCTCGGCCAACTGCGCCGAGCGGACACTTCCTCCCGCATCCCCGCAGTCTCAGCCCGGGCCACATCGCGCTCGGCCTCGGCAGCGCTGGCCGTATGGTGAGCCTCGGCGCGCAGCGTGGCCAGCTCGCCGGTGGCGGCTTTGTTGGCCGCCTGCCAGATCGTCTTGATGGCCTCGGCGGCAACCTGTTTCAAGTTGTCCGGCAGGTCCGGATGCTCGATGGCGACGCGCGTGCGTCCCCGCAGCTCCTGCCAGAACGCCTGCAGCGCCTCGGCGGGCGTGCCCATACAGCCCTTGCGCTCCACGTTGTGGAGCTTGTTGGCGGTAGGCGTAACACCGTAGCGGGAGAACAGCAGGCCGCAGACCTCGCGGTACAGGGGGTCCCTTAGATTCCCATGGGGGTTTCGGGGCGATGGCTGCCTGAAACTCGCATGGGAATCTAAGGGACCCCGGCAAGGCTTGGAGGAAGGCACCACCCGGATGGCGGGTGGGCCGGAGGCGCCGCCACATCTGCCGCGGGATTACTTTGTTCGGCCCGCCGTGTTCGGCAACGTGAGCCGTGGCATGACCGTTGCCCCGGGAAGAGATCCTCGGGCCGGTGCTGTCCATCCTGGCGGTCGAGGACGAGGACGAGGACGAGGACGTCTGCGTCGCCAATGACAGCGTCTATGGACTGGGCGGCGGCGTCTGGTCTGCGAACACGGCCCGGGCCCGACGCGTGGCGAGGCGAATGCGAACCGGCCAGTTCGATAATGGCCGCGCCCTCAACCTGCTGGCGCCCTTCGGCGGTTACAAGCAATCCGGCAACGGCCGCGAGCTGGGGCGGGCCGGCCTCGAGGAATTCCCTCGTCGTAGCGACGGCAGCGGCGGTAGGCCGCAAGGGAGCGGGACGCATCGGATGATCCTCCATCGATCAAGATCGTCGGCCGCACAACGTGACCGGATGGCCACCGCAGCGGAATCAAGGAAAGCGTCCGCTGGATCGAGAGGTACGAACGGGTTGCAGATCAAGCCGCGCTGCTGCCCCCAGACACGGCTGGTGTACGTACGTAACGGACCGCGAGGGTGACATCGCCGAGCCGATGGCGCGCGCCCAGGAACTTGGCCAGCCGGCCGACTGGCTGATCCGCAGCAAATACAACCGCAACCTTGCTGAGGCGGGCAAGTTGTGAGCTAGCATCGACGCTAGCCCGGTACTTGGTGAAGTCACCTTTTATCTTGCCAGGGCGTGCGGGCCAGAAGGCGCGCGAGGTTAAACAGGAGCTACGCGTCCATGTGAAGCTGCCGGGTCTGGCCGGCCCGGCGCTCACCTGTGTAGAGGCCAGGGAGATCGGAGCGCCCGCCGGCGTCAAGGCAGCGGTTTGGCGCTTGTTGACGAACCGGGAAGCACAGGACGTTGACGCTGTCATCGAACTCCTCGACTGGTACCGAGCCCGGTGGGAGATCGAAATATTCTTCCATGTCCTGAAGACGGGCGGCAAGGTCGAGGCGCTGCAACTATTGCACATGGATCGTGTGGAGCGAGCCTTGGCGTTGTATATGGTGGCGGCGTGGCGCATTGCCCGTTTGATGCGGTTGGGCAGAACCTGCCCGGATCTGGATGCGTCCCTGTTCTTCGACGCCGACGAGATTCGGGAGGCATACCTGCTCGCTAAGAAAGCTCGCCCGAACACACCTGACACACTCAATCAGATGATTCGGTTGGTTGCTTCCCTGGGTGGGTTCCTTGGGCGCAAGAGCGATGGGGAGCCCGGCGCCAAGACGATCTGGATCGGCATGTAGCGAACCATGGACGCCGCACTCACCATTCAGGCACTGCGGGAAGAATCATGACTTCTGTATAACGAGATGGGCTTTGGGGGAGATTCCGAAGAACTCGCTATTCTTCGCATGATCCACTATTGCGAAATGACATTCGCATCTGAGATGCTCGCCTCGTTTATTCAATTCCCATCACAAATTGCGATTTCGCAATACAAATCTGCCTTCTACAAACCGAAGCATTAAACACACGCGCATTCTTGCAAAGTAGTATATGAAATCCAGCAAATACACATTGCAGACTCCAGGTTCAAATCATATTCTTCCAAGTGCCTCTCTTAACTCAATAAGGAGCTGACAGATAATCTAGGTCAATTCGCATTCGATCCCGATCTTCATCCGAAAGGAAATCAGCATGCATTTCAATCACGACATCATGGAAGTTCTGAAGTCAGACGACTTCGAGACGATCAATGCAACGGATAGCACGCAGGGAAAGGCCGGCGGCGCGATTCTGGAGAGCCTTTCGTGGGTCTACCAATTCAAGTGATCCTCGTCTAGAAACGGTGCCCTTCGGGGCACCGGGCCTGACGGACAGACCGCCAAGACACGGCACGGCGCCTCGACATGCCATCGCATGTGGGGACAACTCGGCGATACTGGGATATGCCGACCATGAATGCGATGAAGATGGCATGACGGAGAACATTCGATTTGCGTGGTTCGAAGATCAACTGATCGCGCTGAATATACTTGACGACACCTATACGGTTCTCTCAGCGGAACAATCCCGCAGACTGCACCTCAGCGCAAAGGATAGGGCCGAAACCATCGCGCCCGATGCGCTATGCAGACCGACTCCGGATGATTGTGCGGTCCAGTCAATCGTCAACAGGGTTGAGCGCCACTACACCGGCGTCTCCCAGAACTGCTGGCATCTGACGAGCCACGATGTCTCCTTTTCCCACGGCGCGGTGCTTGTAGCGCACGCCTTGATGACGTTGCACACCGTGCATCGGTGCTGCGCGGCTGAGCGCCTGGCGGGGCTGAAGCACCTCATAGAGCAAAAGCGGGAACGGCGGCGCTTAACATCAGGACGGGACATCGATGACCTCGTCAGGTCACTGAATGCTGCCTGCATGCTGTATCCCAGGAAAACAAAATGTCTCGAATGGGCTGGCGCATTGCTTCTCCTTGGCTTTCGATACGGATTTGATCTGCGACTTGTCATGGGCGTACAGAACCGCCCCTTCTATGCCCATGCCTGGGTCGAGCATGAAGGGCGGATCATCGGCGACGAGCCTAGTTTGCGCAATCAGCTTGCTGTCATTCTGGAAGTCAACTGAGAGTCGGATCACCATGGCATTTGTTATACTTCAACCCGACGCCCCGCGAGCGGACGGAGAACGAGCATCGGGACACTACACTTGGTCCACCACTCGCGGGCGCATCGCCGATTTCTGCCCGTCGGCACACACCGATCCATCGACGTTCGGGGAGAGCCCCGAAGCATGCTGGGCCATCTCTGGTCGGATATTCTCCGGCGACAGCGGAATGCCTGCATCGGCTGCCGATGTTGTGGAAGTTGTCCTGCGAGCTCCAGAAGACATGAGCCGGCGGTTCTGGGGCCCCTACTTTGTCATCGTCTACGACAAGCTCCGGAATCGGTTCCTGATCCTCACCGACCCTTGCGGTCAGCATCCGGTGTTCTATCGTCTCGCCGCCGATGGCACCCTGCATGTCGGGAACCGGATTGCCGATTTTGCAGCGATTGGTGACGCAGCGCGCGAGCCGGATACCCGCTTTTTGCATCAGTTTCTCCTCCATGGTTGTGGTGACGCAACGAGAACCGGGTGGAGCGGCATTTCCTTGCTGCCACCCGGGCAGGCATTGTGCTGGGCGCGCGTTGACGCACCGGAACTGTTCCGCGCGTGGTCACCCTGGCGTTGGGGGACGCAGGCCGATAACAGGGAGTTCGTGGACTTGCTGACGATGGTGCATCGGTCGATGTTGCGTGACCGGGATGCGATCGTTCTAGAGCTCTCCGGCGGCGTAGACTCTACCTCGCTGGCGGTTGCATTGCGGCGAGCGGAACTGCACAGGCGAACGATGGCAATCACGCACTTCGATCCCATGCGGGTGTCTTCCAATGAGGTATCGATCGCCAGAAGTGTCGCAGAATCCTGCGATATCGAGCACAGGACGTATCCGCTGCTGGCGCGGTTGCCGTTCACTTCCGTCGACTGCTTGCGGGTCGTTGCGCGCCCCACCACGAAGCTGTGCTTCCTCGCGCGTGAAGATGACATGGCAGGACGGGGCTTTCCCGGCAATGACGGTGTGATGCTGAACGGCCACGGCGGCGATTCGCTGTACCTCGCACCACCACCGTTCTGCTTACTCGTCGACACGGTATCCTGTCTTCGCATGGCGCGCGCTGCGTCCGCGCTGATAGCGTTGTCGATCCAGTACCGTCTGCCGATCTGGAGCGTCCTCAGGCTTGCGGGTAACGGGGCTGCCGAGCATCTGCGCGGCGCGTTTAGCCAGAAGGCGCAGGCAGTGGTTCAGGGGGAACAAAACGAGCGGCCTGTCGCAGGTTTGTACGACGACGTGTTGCCGGATATCTCATTGCGACTGAAACCTGGCAGGCGCCATCAGATAGCGGCGCTGGCCGCGATCCTCGATGACGCGCTCGTGCAATCCTACCCGTCGCACAGCCGGCCCGTCATGCCGTTCCTTTCCCAGCCCATCGTGGAACTTGCTCTGCGAACAAGACTCGAAGAGACGTTCTCTGCCGACTACAATCGACTCAACGTGCGGCAAGCCGTCTATCGTGCGTCGAGATTGCCGAACCTCTGGCGAACCGACAAGGGCGACATCATGCATGCTGCCCTGCAGGGCATCACGGCGAACCACGCGCACGTTCGGGAAACCTGTCTCGACGGCTGGTGCGCATCCGCAGGGTTCATCGATGTCGACGGCATGAGCAAGATCATCAAGCGGGCGGCACTGGGATATCCGACGGGCTTGATGGAGATCACCCGAGTATATGCCGCGGAGATGTTCGTGCGCGGCCTTGACGGTAAGGTGTGACCAAACGGCTCCGCATGACTGCCGCGCGAAGATGTAGCTCTAGGACATGACGATGCGATTCGCTGCCGTACTATTCAAGGACTGGATATTCGCCTACAAGATCACGGTCGCCAGATATCGGGCACTGCCGGTCCATTTCATTGGGGCTACCCTGTTCGTCGCCGTTGTCGCAGGACTTTCCACGCTTGTTCCGTACCTCTTGAGAGAGGCAACCAATGCGCTTTCGGTGGATGGCGCGCAACGGCCCGAAGGTTATGCGATCGTGCTTGCCGGCGCATACGGGCTTGCCTGGACCGCGTCCAGCGCATTCGAATGGATAAAGAGCATGATTTCTGCGGCTGTGCTCGCACGATGCGACGCGGCATTCCATCACGTCATGTTTGCCCGTCTCATTCGCGTAGACTATGCACGCCTGACGGATGAAGATCCCGGCAAGCTCGTTTCGGTCGTGACACGAAGCCGGGCAGCCTTCAGCGCAATCACGTTCACGGTGTTCTGGATCATCGTGCCCACCGCGCTGCAGCTCCTTCTCTCGAGCGCCGTACTGTGGCGGCTGACCAATGGTACGTTCGCGCTCGTTTTCGTTTTTTCTATGCTCGCGCTCTTTGCGGCGACATGGTTTCTTGCGAGCAAGAGCAAGACCGCCCACGCGGAGATATTCAGTGGTGCCGACATGCTATCGAGCCATCTCGTCGAGAAGCTCGGCTTCCTGTTCGACATCAAGCTCAACAATGCATACCGGAGGGAAGATGCGGCGCTGCGCCGGATTCTCGACGTCTACGTAAGCAAGCTGTCGCGCGGCAATGCGCGCCTCGCGCTCCTCCTCGCCGCACAGGCGGTCTGCACCGGGCTGTTACTCACCCTGTTTACCGTAACCACGGCCCAGGGCGTGACGCAATCGGCATTACAGGTGGGCGATTTCGTCATGATTGTCGGTTATGTCGTCGCACTGGCGATGCCATTCACCGCGCTGGCGGGCTCGCTGTCCGACTTGCGCCGCAACCATCTCGCGCTGCGCGAGGGCTTCGGCATCCTGGATCTGCCGCCCGAACGGCATGAATCCAACAAAAACTTCGACCTCTCGGCGCCCGATGTCTATCGCCTCGAGCATTTGGAGGTGACGCACGCCGGAAGGCAGATTCTGCGTGATGTGAACATGACGATCAAACGCGATGAACTTGTCGTGCTCACCGGCCCGTCAGGCGCGGGGAAATCGAGCCTGGCGAACCTGATGCTCGGACTTGCGCGCCCCACATCGGGAACGGTGTCCCTCTACGGCGCAGACGTCGGCGATATGTCCGTCAGCGACATCGCGCGCGAGATCGCTGTCGCTCCGCAAGCGCCCATGATCCTGACCGGAACACTCAGAGCGAATCTGGCATACGGCTGCGACAGCCCGCCGTCCGACGCATATCTGCACGATCTCGTTGCGTTGCTGGAACTGGAGGAACTCGCCAGTGAGGGACACGGAAACGTGCTTGATCGGGAATTAGGAATCCAGGGAAGGGCACTATCTGGTGGGGAACGCCAGCGTGTCGCGCTAGGTCGCGCGCTCGCGCGCCGCCCGTCCGCCGTCATTCTCGATGAACCGACTTCATCGCTTGACGTTGGGCGCGAAGCACGGATTTTCGCGCGGGTCCGGGAACAAGTGCCAACGTTGATCGTGATTACGCACCGTCATGCACTGCTCGAAGTAGCGGATCGTGCATATCGGGTCGAGAACGGCCGCGTGCATGAGTACTCCGGTAAGCTCGCCCTTCGTGAGCCAGCGGATTCCGATCTCACTGCAGTGCAGGCGCGAGAGCCGAATGACCCTCGCGAGTCATAACCCTTGTCTGCCCCCGTTTGATTTCGCTGCCGGACAACAAACGGTCGCTCACGCCCGACGCACAGCGAGCCATGAACAGAACCTCACGCCCCTGGCGCTACGCGGCCGCCGACCAGGTCACCGTCGTCATGCCCGCCACACTCGCCTGGCACTGAATCGCGCGGGACAAGCAGCCGCAGTACCTGACCGCAGAAGTCCAGCGCGGCGACATGGAAACGGGCACGGCACAGGCGTCCAGACAGGTCGACGTCTGCGCAGGTCAACGACCAGATCCAGTCCGCTCGGCGATAAGCTCCAGAAAGGGACAATGGCTCGCGCAGACCGACCCAGTGGCCCACTGAATGAAGTGCGGCAGAAGGAGATTCACGAGTAGGACCTCATCGCCAGGAGGCTCGCGACGGCCGCGCGGCTCGCGCAAGCCGACCTCAAGTTCCGCCGTCAGTGGGAGATACTGGCGGACGACAGCTCGCGGCCCTGGTTGCGATCGGATGCGTTCTGGGACGGGCGCAGCGCCCCGCGGCCCGCCAGTTGTCCCGCTGACAGCCGGTCAGACGACAACGTCCATTTTGATATATGCAAGCGAATCTGCTGGCAAGCCTGACATTCCCGCTTCAGAAAGCAGAATACCGCCTCCAATTGCCGCCATCCTCTTCTCGATCCACGAGAGGTAGCAAGCGTAAATTTTCGAGTTGCCACAACAAAGTGAACCGTCCAGAATCCATCGCGATCACACTGGATGTCTACTTCATAATCGCAGTGAAGTACGCCGAGTAATCGATTCAGTTCCGGCATAGTGATGAAAGACTCGACGAGTGCCACAGAGCTTGATGACATGGATACCTCACTAGAGCCAGACACGGAGCTTCTACATCAGAAACCGCATCAACGTCAAAGACTGGAGCGCAACGGATACACCCTTGCAGTTCGACCTAGGCGGCAACACTAGACCCGCCCCTGGTCAGACTGGTGCGTAGAAAGGAGCCCACGCGCCCCTGCATGGGCCCTAGAAGCTCAACCCGCCCCTTCTTCAGCCTTCGTTCTCGAAGATGTGCTCCACTAGGTGGGACACCATACTCGCCAGCGGCAATCTCACCGTGACGACCAGTCCCCCGTCGGCACGGTTGGCGGAAACGAGGGTTCCCCTGTGGCTGCTTACAGCACGGCTGGCAATCGCCAACCCCAATCCGTAGCCCTGCCGGCTCAGGCCATTATGAAGTCGAACGAACGGCTCTTGCATCCGACACAAGTCGGCCTCTTGCACACCCGGGCCACGGTCCGCGATCTGCACTACCACCTGGTGCGGATCGGCGTCCACCGATAGGCTGACCTCAACGCTATCGCCCTGTGCGGAGAACTGGATGGCGTTGCGGATAATGTTCTCAATCGCGCGGCGGATGAGTTCCGCGCTACCTTGCATCAGCGTTTGTTGTTCCGTTTCGATCCGTGCTACCAGCGCGATCCCCTTAGCCTGGGCCTCGAAGCTTGCATCGGCTACGACAGCATCCACCAAGGCGCGCATATCGAAATATGCATCAAGTTCCGATTCGCCGCTTTCACGCCGGGACAGAGACAACAGTTCGCCGACCAGGTCGTCCAGCCGCTCCAATTCCGATTCGATGCGCTGCAGTGGCTCCGTGGGGGTGCGCGCATCCTGGCCCGCCAGCGCCACGGCGAGACTCAACCTGGCCAGCGGCGAACGCAGTTCATGGCTGACGTCGTGCAGTAGCTGATCACGTGCCAGCACCAGTTGCTGCAGCCGTTCGGCCATGCGATCAAAGTCGTTCGTGAGATCAGCGATCTCATCGCGGCACCGGCCCATTGAGGGCTGCAGCCGGGTAGTGAGCTGGCCATCGGCCAGCCTGCGAAACCCGTTGCGCAACCGCTGGAACGGTCGACTCAGGTACCAGGCCAGGATCGCGCTGAACACTAGGCCGCCCAGCGCGGCCGGAATCGCCCACTCCACCTCCAGGTAGAACCTGAAGAGTTCCCTGATGCTCCAAGAGCCTGTCTCCGGCGGCAGCGTGTAGCGGAGCTCCCATTCATTCGACTCAGGGTCGACCGCATGCTTGACCCAGATATCGCGCCGTTCCTGGGGACCCTCCTCAGGTTTGGCCACGCGCTTCGCTTCAACGACCGTCAACAGGTTCCATGGCTCGTAGCCGCCGGGCCAGTTCGAATTCTGTGCCTTCCAGCTTTGCGACACCTTCTTGAACTTCGCCATCCCGCCTGACTCGATTGCCAGCTGGGCCGCGGACAAGTGGTAGGGAGCGACGATCTTAGCGACCTCCCGATTCATCCGTAATCCGTCCCCCCACCGCACAGCATAGGCTATCGAGACGGCATTGAAAATAAAGAGGTTGGTGATCCAGAACCCAAGAAGAATTTTCCAGAACAAGCGCAATTTCACTATTCCACCTTTATCCAATAGCCGACTCCGCGGACTCTCTATTTCAAATGTCTCGAGCGCCTTTGGTCAGCAGCTTCTGGTGCTGATATGGACGTCCAGGCTGCGATCATAGGGTTCGCGTCGGCGCCCCAGCGCTTCCAGCGTGAGATCATCTTTTGATCTCACTGCACCGTCGACCCGCATCAGTGATTCCAGCACGTTGAATTCCGATGCGGTCAACTCGATTGGCCGACCATTCCAGATGACTTTCCTACTGCTCGACGAAAGGACCAAGCCCCGAATCGAGACCTTTTCAGAGTGGTCCCCAACTCCGCTCAACGGCCGCCGGCGCAGAACGGCACGCACACGCGCGACTAGCTCCCGCGGATCGTAAGGTTTTGGCACATAGTCATCGGCCCCCATTTCCAGCCCTACCACCCGGTCCAGCTTGTCGCCCCGCGCAGTCAACATAATGATGGGTACGTCGCTACGCCGGCGGATCTCGCGCAACGCATCGATGCCGCTCAAAGTTGGCAGCATGATGTCCAGGATGACCGCATCATAATTTCCGGACAACGCAGCCGTCACCCCTGCCCCACCGTCGCCAACGGTAGTCGTGAAGAATCCCTCAGAGCTGAGATAAGCCGTGAGCATCTTGCACAGGTCCTCATCAACATCCACCAACAGTAAGTGCAAGGCCAAGCCTCCTTCAAATGGTGAGGACTCGATAATAGTATGTCAGGGATCCCACAGAGGAAGCCTTTACGCAATCCTGACAATACGTTTTCGCTGCCCTAGCCCAACGAACCTCTCCTTCCGGATCAAATACAAGGCAACCAGTTCTTACAAGCGCTCTTGCGTGATTTGCCAATGAGAAGACCATTGTCGGGAGCCGTAGGCACTGCCACGGCCGGTGTCCTGATCATCGCTGCGGCGGCTTACTTCGCTTCGAATGAACACGCTGGAAAGCAGGCATCCGAGCTCATCACCGCCGAAGCCACGGTGCAGCCGATCGAACGTACGGTACTGGCCAGCGGTTTGCTGGAGCCCGTCAAGCTAGTGAGCGTCGGCGCTCGCGCTACCGGCCAGGTTATGAAGCTACACGTCAAGGTCGGAGATACCGTGAAGGCCGACCAGCTGATCGCGGACATCGACTCGCAGCCGCAACGTAACGCCCTGAACAAGGCCGAGGCCGCGCTGGAGAACGTGAAGGCGCAGCGCCGAGTACGTCAGGTCAAGCTCCGTAAGGCCGAGCTCGTACTCACCCGCGAGCGCAATTTGCTGCAGCTTGACGCCACGCCGCGCAACAGTTACGAAAATGCCCTGACCGAGCGCGACGCGCTGTTGGCGGAGATTGCGTCGCTTGATGCCCAGATCAAGCAAGATGGTGCGGCCGTGCAAACCGCGCGCACCGACCTGAGCTACACGCGGATTACCGCGCCTATGAGCGGTGTGGTCGTCGCGGTGGTTACCGAGGAGGGCCGCATGGTCAACGCCAACCAGTCCGCCCCGACCATCGTGATGCTCGCCGACCTGAGCGTAATCAAGGTAAAGGCTGAGATATCGGAAGCAGACGTGACGCGGGCGAAGCCGGGCCAGAACGTCTACTTTACAGTGCTCAGCGACCCGGAGAAACGCTACCACGCCAAACTGCAGTCGATAGAGCCGGCGCCAGCTTCTATCGCCTCCAAGGCCGAGCAATCCACAGCTGGGACAAGCCAGCAATCAGCAGCGACCAAGACCGCCATCTATTACAACGGGCTGTTCGAAATACCGAACCCAGACGGCGAACTGTACCCCCTGATGACTGCACAGGTCCACATCGTGCTGGACGAAGCCCGTGACGTCGTGACCATCCCCGTGACCGCCTTGGGCGACAGGCAGCCCGACGGCACCCGAACCGTACGAGTCGTCGATGACAGGGGAAAGGTGGCTGCTCGCCCGGTCCAGGTGGGACTGAACAATGGCGTTCGGGTGCAGGTCGTTTCTGGCCTTCAGCCTGGGGAACGCGTGGTGATCGGGGATGCCGCCAGTGCGATACCTAGTGAAACCACTTGGGGACAATAAACATGCCCACACCGCTGATCCAGCTCGATGTCGTCTGGCGAGAATTCACTGCGGGAGAGCAGACTGTTGCCGCACTTAAGAATGTGTCGCTGCGCATCCAAGCCGGCGAGATGGTGGCCATCGTTGGGTCCTCCGGCTCCGGCAAGTCGACGCTGATGAACATCCTTGGCTGCCTGGACCGCCCTACACGCGGCGACTACCGCATCGCCGGACGTTCCACGGGCGGCCTCCGGCCTGAGGAGCTTTCGCGGCTACGTCGCGAGCACTTCGGTTTCATCTTCCAGCGTTACCACTTGTTGTCGGACCTGACCGCGGCGGGCAATGTCGAAACTCCCGCGATTTACGCCGGTACACCTGCCGCGCAGCGCAAGCGCCGCGCGCTCGACCTGCTCAGGCGGCTGGGCCTGGGCGAGCGCAACCACCACCGTCCCGGTCAGTTGTCGGGAGGGCAACAACAACGTGTCTCCATCGCCCGCGCCCTCATGAACGGCGGCGAGGTCATCCTCGCCGATGAGCCGACCGGTGCGCTCGACAGCCGCAGCGGCGAAGAGGTCATGCAGATCCTCAAGGAACTGCACGGCGAGGGCCATACGGTCATTCTGGTCACCCACGACATGAAGGTAGCCCAGCACGCGGACCGAATCGTTGAACTGGCCGACGGGGAGATTGTCACCGACCGTCCGGTATTGGCCATGGGATCGACGGAAAGGCACATGCCAGCGATCAGGTCTTTTGAGCCACACGGCAGCCGCACCCGCGCATCACTACTGGCACTCAAGGATCGCACCTTTGAGGCGACGCGCATGGCAATGATTGCGATGGCGGCGCACCGCCTGCGCACTTTCCTCACCATGCTAGGCATCGTCATCGGCGTGGCGGCGGTGGTGTTCGTAGTGGCTGTTGGCAAGGGATCTCACCAAAAGGTACTGGCCGACATCAGCGTCCTCGGCACCAACACGATCAACATCTGGACTGGGCGCGGCTGGGGCGACCTGGATGCACAGCGCGCCATTGGGCTAAGCCCCAGCGATGCCGAGGCCCTGGCGCTAGAGCCCTATCTGGCCGGTGCCACGCCGATAGCCCAAGTTTCACTGACCGCCCGCAATGGGAATGTGTCCGCCACCGCCGATGTCATAGGCGTCAACGAGCAGTACTTCGGGATCATGGGGATCCGCCTGGCGGCTGGCGCCAACTTCGACGCCGATGCCGTCACGCGCCGCGCCCAGGATATTGTCATTGACCCTGCGGCCCGCAAGACCCTGTTTCCCGATGGCGAGGACCCACTGAACAAGATCGTCATGCTGGGCGGCGTGCCGGCACGCGTGGTCGGGGTGGCCGCGCCCAGCGCCACGCTCACCCGCTGGCCAGGCCAGAACCTAAGGATCTTCGCGCCCTACACCATGGTCACCGACCGCATCAGCGGCAAGACGCGGCTCGATAGCATCACCGTCCGCGTCAGGGACGGGGCCTCGCCGGCTGCAGCGGAGCACGCGATAACACGCCTGCTGAAGTGGCGTCGCGGGAACTCAGACATCATGACCCAAAACTCGGACGAGGAGCGCAAGGCATACGAATCCACCTCCGCGACGATGACACTCCTGAACTCGACCATCGCGTTGATCACGCTGTTTGTCGGCGGCATCGGCGTCATGAACATCATGCTGGTATCGGTCAATGAGCGCACCCGCGAGATCGGCGTGCGTATGGCCGTCGGCGCGCGCCGCATCGACATCCTGCACCAGTTCCTGATCGAGGCCGTGCTGGTAAGCCTGATCGGCGGCGTGCTAGGCATCGCGCTGTCCTTCGGCATCGGCTGGCTGTTCACCACGTTCTCCAGCGCGTTCACGCTGATTTACAGCGCCCAAGCCATCGTCGCCGCTTTCGCCTGCGCATCGCTTATCGGCATCGCATTCGGATACCTTCCGGCCCGCAACGCAGCACGCCTCGATCCCGTTGTGGCTTTGGCCCGGGAGTAATGAACATGAAGAACCGCCAGACGCTCACCTCAGCACGCTGGGTGGCAACCAGCACGGTGCTGATCCTGCTCGCGGGCTGCGCCACCCGCACGCCTTTCAAGCTACCCGAGAGCGGGCTTCCCGAAAACTGGAAGCAAGGCGCCATTGCCGACAAATCCATAGGGGCTGCCCAGGTAGCACCGGTGCCCGCAGCACTATTGCAGGACACGCAACTGCGTCTCCTGCTGGTGGCCGTGGAGAACAGCGACCGGGGGCTGGCCGTTAAAGCGCTCGAAGTCCGCAAAGCGCAACTGCAAGCAGATCTGGCAGGTAATGCGCTCTGGCCCCAACCCACAGCGGGTGCGGGCAGTACGCTGCTGGGCGGCGTGCCTACGTCCCGCAGCTACGAGGTGAGTACATCGCTGGGCTATAAAGTCGATCTGTGGAACGAGCTGGGAAAGAAGCATGACATCGCGACTAGGGAGGCTCAGGCCACCGACCAAGCCCTACGCGATCACCGCATCACGCTCCTGGCAACGGCTAGCGAGTTGTACTTTCGCTTGGGTCGGCTCAATGACAGCATTCGTCTGAACGCCGAGAACCTCAACAACGCGAAGCGCACGCTGACGTTAGTGCAGGCCCAATACACCTACGGCGCGGCTTCCGCGCTGGAGCTAGCCCAGGCGCGTCAGGCGCTACAGGGTCAGGAGGGTTCCTTTGCTAAGCTGGTCCAGGACCGGCTGATAGCACGCAACGAACTGTCGGTTCTGGGCGGCGGACAAAATCTGTCGGCATATGAACCCAGCGCATTGCCAGCCTACGACGTCGCACCTCTACCCGCAGGGTTGCCGGTCTCACTGCTATCGCAACGCCCAGACCTGCGAGCCACTGAAATGCGCTTGAGGAATACACTAGAATCCGTCGACGTGGCGCGCGTGTCGTTCTACCCTACCATCTCCCTTGACGCCCGCACCGACCTGCTGCGTGTGCTGTCGGACCCTATCGGCACGCTGACCGCAAATATCGCGCTACCCTTCCTCAACATCGGCAAGGCCCGGCTGACGACCGCAGTGGCGCAGGCCGAGTTCGATAAGGAATCGCTGAAGTTTCAGCAAGCTCTGCTAACGGCATTCACCGAGGTCGACGACGCACTCTCCGCCGGCGTTCAGCTTCGCCAGGCAAAGACGCATCTCGGTGCCACCCTGGAGGACGCTCGCATCGCCGAGCGCCTCTACGAAGCGCGCTACCGGGAGGGCACGGTCGCGTTGCGCGACTGGATCGAGGCCCAGGACAAGCGTCGTCAGGCGGAGGAGGCAGTGATCCAAAACCGGTACGACCGTTATACGAACGTCATCACGGTTCTGAAGAGGCTGGGAGTTTCCATCCCTATCGAACAAACGCGGGCGTCGGACAGTAGCGAGTAATTATCGAAACATGCGCACCGATTTTATCAGCATTTATCTAGATCGACACCATTGGCTTTCAGAATATTCATGATCATTTTCCATTTACAGTAAAAAGCCGCCTTGCTTATTAATTCCAGGCTTATGTGTGTAATGTCCGGTTTTATCCCGGCATACCCCCTACTTTGGTGAGGAGGCTCGAAGTGAGCTTCGCAATCACCACGAAGATGCTGCTGGAAAGGTAGCCGGCAAGCCTCCCGAGCAAAAAAGGGGGAGGAGCGACTTAGCCGAAGAAGCGACCCGCCGCGGTGTTACCAACACCGCGGCGGGCCTGACCATAAGCGCCACAGCTTTGACAGAGACGACACAAATGGCTGCAAGTATTGTAGTGCAAGCGCCAGGCTCTCCCCGCGCATGTAGGGGGACAACGCGCGCCCTCCCCCGGGATGTTGTGACGGTCTGCCGCCGGCGAGGCCTTCGACATGGGGATTTTTCGACGAAACAGGCGTTGATCACGTTGGGCGTTCTGGCGCTCTTTTCGGCGCCCTGCAGGGCAAGCTGAGAGAGCAACGCCGTGTTTTCGTTGACCTCGGTGCCGCGGATGGCTTCTACGCGGTGGGCTCCGAGGGTCGAGCCAAGCTGATGAGTTGGTTCCATCCTCCGCCGAAGCGATAACAACGGCTCGCAGATTCCTGGAGTACTCACAATGACTATCTCTCTGCCTGTGCGCGTGAATGTATCACTCTGCGTCTTAGGCTTGCGCGCGAATCGTAATCGCGCCCCCCGTTGTCGAATTCTATTCGTCGTTGTCGTTGCCTCGGTTCTCTCGGCACTCGCGCCGCATGCATACGCCAGTGAATTTGGCTGCAAGGTGCTGCTGTGCCTGGCGAACCCGAACGGCCCGAAGGCGGCCGACGGCTGCGCGCCGCCCATCGACCAGCTCTACAGCGATCTCCGCAAGGGCCGGAGCTTCCCGACCTGCGACGAAGCGGGCAGTGCGTACGCGATGCAGGGCTATTCGTGGTAGGACCCGTGTCCCACCGGCACGACGGTATTGGGCGCGGGGCAGTCGGCGGTGCTCGGCGGTGCAAATGGAACGTCGACGACGTTATATCAGGGCGCTCGAGATAGCGACGGCACAACGAGCGCTGGCAGCCCACCGGGCGTGCAAATCTGCGTCGGCAACCTGATCGGCTCGGTGGCTTCATACGGGAATGACAATGGGGGCTACTCGGAGACAGACATTTACAACCGCATTGTGACGATGAACCCTGCGAACTCTCCGCGGTACATCGACGCTTTCATCGACAGCCAGCTGTATCAGCGCGTGCACTGGTAAATCGCCAATTACCGCATTGGGAGCCTTCACATGCATCTCACTCAAAAGCAAATAGACGAGCTTCACCGCTCAGCTGAGTTCGGTGGCGAGTGCCTGGATCGCGTCATTTCGCGCATCCGCGACGAGAATCCGGCGGCCTTCCACACCCGCGACACATTGTGCGAACGCGTCTTCGTTGATCAGCCGTTGCGCGAGGAGCCATGCATGACCTTCTTGCGCTTTGCCGTCAAGCACGCCGAGGCCGCGTAATGAGCCGGCTCTTCATAGCGGAGAAGTCGAGCCTGGCGCAGGCGGTCATCGCCGTGCTGCCGGGAACGCCGCAGCGCCAGGGCATCGCCACGCAGGTGGGCGATGACTACTTCGTGCCGCTCGCTGGTCACGTGCTCGAGCAGGCCATGCCCGACGCCTACCTGCCGGACAATCTGCCGCGGACCAGGAACGGCAGCAAGGTATGGCGCGCGCAGGATCTGCCGATCGTGCCTCAGCGGTGGATTCTCAATCCGCGGGAAGACACCCAGCGCAACCTGGAGGCCATCAAGGCCTTGTTGCCCAAGGTGGGCGAGGTCGTCAACCTGGGCGACCCTGACGCCGAGGGCCAGCTGCTGGTGGACGAAGTGCTGCTGTTCCTGGGCAACCGCAAGCCGGTGCGCCGTCTGCTGGTGAACGACTACAACGCGTCCAAGGTCAGGGAAGCACTTGCCAACATGCGCGACAACGAGGAGCCGCAGTTCCGCGGCTGGTATCAGTGGGCGCTGGCCAGGTCGCACTGCGACTGGCTGTTCGGGCTCAACATTACGCGCGCCGCCACATTGCGGGCGCGAGAACTCGGCTTCGATGGCGTGCTGCCGGTGGGTAGCGTGCAGACTCCCGCGACAAAGATCGTGGTCGATCGTGACCGTGCCATCGAGAGCTTCGAGCCGGTGGCACATTTCACCATCGAGGCCAGGCTGCAGCACGCCAATGGCGCGTTTGCCGCCCGCTGGCAGGCCAAGGACAACCAGGCCGGCCTGGACGAAGAGGGCCGGCTGATTTACGGTGCGATCGCGCGCGGCCTGGCCGGCATGTTGCCCGGACAAGCCGCTGTCATCACCAGCTACGAGAAGGCGGAAAAGCCCGAGGCGCCGCCGCTGCCACTCTCGCTCAATGAGTTGACGGTGGCGGCTTGCCGCAAGTTCGGCTTCACTGCCAAGGAAGTTCTCGATGCCGCACAGCAGCTGTATGAAGTCCTCAAGGTCACGAGCTATCCCCGCACCGAAGTGCGGTATCTGTCCGAGGCACAGCATGGCGACGCGCCGGAGATCCTGGCGGCGCTGGTGCATAACCTGCCGGGCATGACTCCTCTCATCGCCAAGGCGAATCCCGCGCTGAAGTCGGCGGCGTTCAACGACAAGAAGGTCGAGGGCACCTCGCACCACGGCATTGTGCCGACTGTGGCAAAGGCAGATCTGTCGAGTCTGTCTCTGCTGGAACGCAGTATCTATGACCTGATCGTGCGCAGCTACCTGGCGCAGTTCTTCCCACACGCGATCTTCCTGAAGACCAAGGTCAATGTCGAGTGCGTCGACGAAACACTGACCGCTAGCGGCAAGACACCGGTGTCCGCCGGCTGGCGCGAAGTCTATGCGCCGGCCGACGAAGAAACGCCTGGGGGCGGCGAAGCCGGTGAGAACGGGGCCACAGCTAGTGACAGCCAGACGCTGCCGGCCATGGCGCAGGGTGATGCTGCGCGTTGCGAAGCCGCCGAGCTGCAGGAGAAGCTGACCAAGGCGCCGGCGCGCTTTGATGAAGCGTCGCTGATGGCCGCCATGATCGACCTGCAGAAGTACACGACCGATCCCGCGGCCAAGGCCCGTCTCAAGGCGGGCAAGGGTATCGGTACCAGCGCCACGCGCGCAGGGATCATCAAGGAGCTGCGCGAGCGCGGTTTCCTGGTTCCGGTCAAGGGTAGCAAGACCAAGCTGGAGAGCAGCCCGGTCGCACGCGAGTTGATCGATGCGCTGCCGAGCCCGGTCAAGGATCCAACCATGGCAGGCATGTTCAAGATCGCCCTCGATGCGGTGGCCACCGGTGAGATCACGTACGCGCAGTTCATCGAGCGCAACGTCGGCTTCATCACCAAGGTGGTCCAGGGCATGCGTACGGCCACGATGCGCTTGCCACAGGCGGCGACGGTCCTCTGCCCGAAGTGCCAGGGCGGGCAGCTGCGCCGCATCAAGAAAGCAGACGGCGCCTTCTGGGGCTGCTCGAACTATCAGGCCGAGCCCAAGTGCGCGGCCACGTTTCCGGACGCCGGCGGTCAGCCGGATTTTGCGGTCAAGGCCAAGCCGAAGCGCTTTGGCTTCAAGAAGGGGTAAGTGATGACCCGGCACATCCATGCGTCTGCTTATCAGCGTCGGCCGGTCGAGATCCGGCTCGGATGGGATTCTGCCAAGCAGTACCACACCCTCTGCGTCGGGCATGCCGAGCCACCAGAGGCGCCCAGGCTGGCGGTGTACAGCCATCTTACGGATCCCCAGGTGACGCGCTACTCGGATCTCGTCTACTACCTGCGCAAGCTCGCGTCCTTGGGGTTGTCCATTCCCAAGCGCATGACCCGCGAAGCGGCGATGGATGCCGCGCGCAATACGCGATATAGGACAGTCATCTACGAATCCGATGGCGAGATCCTGTCCGATGTCCCCTGCGAAATCGCCACCGAGACAGCCCTGCAGGTTGCCGGGCACTCGGTGATTAGCGGAGCCACCCGCAAGCGCAAGACCACGTTGCATCACGAGGTCCGCCATGGTGCTTGATCTGGGAAGCCTCGCGCAAGAGTGCGCACCCAACACGCATGTCGCGACGCTGCACGCGGTGGTGCGCACTGAATCGGGCTTCAATCCTTTCGCCATCGGCGTGGCGGGCGGCAGGCTGCAGCGCCAGCCCGCCAACAAGGCTGAGGCCGTCGCCACCGCGCGCGCCCTGCAGGCGGCTGCCTGGAACTTTAGTGCCGGCCTCGGGCAGGTGAACGTCTCCAATCTGCAGCGCTACCGCCTGGATCTGGACTCGGTATTTGAGCCCTGCCAGAACTTGCGCGCCAGCTCGGCCATCCTGGGGGAATGCTACGGCCGTGCGGCCGCCCTGGTAGGCACTGGTCAACCTGCGCTGCAGCGTGCCCTGAGCTGTTACTACAGCGGCAATTTCACCCGCGGCTTTGTGGCGGAAGGCAAGACCAGCTATGTGCAGCGCGTGCTAGCCAATGCGCCGGTGCCGGCGACCGGCATCCCAGCGCCAGCCGTCCAACCGATTCCGGTCGTACCGGGTTCCCGGCAGCCTCGATCCGTTCGTCCGCCAGCGGTGCCCGGCCGAGGTGCCGGCATAGCCGGCATTCACCCCACTGCCGTCCAAGCGGACGTCGCTCCCGTAGCGCCATCCGTACAGGACGGCAGCCCGCCGCGTGCCAAGTGGGACGCATTCGACGACTTCTGACCTTTCCCATCGCTCTCAAAGGAAACCCTATGCGCAAAATCTCTCTTCTCCTGGCGGCCATCGCACTTGGCCTGCTGTCACAAGCAGCATTGGCCGGTGGTCTGGACGCCGGCACGAACGCTGCCATGAACTTCAAGATCTGGTTCTACGGCTTTCTCGGCATCGTGGCCGTCATCTACCTGGCCTGGAAGGGATTGGAGTGCTGGGGCGGACGTGGCAACTGGGTCCATGACTTCGGTGGTGCCTGCGCCGGCGTGGCTGCGGTCGGTTCCGTGACGGTGCTAGTGCCCTGGCTGTGGAACCTGTTCAGCTCATGAGCGACAAAAAGACCTACCCGGCCTACGCCGGCTTGGACCGCACCGCGGGGATCTGGGGGATTCCCCTCATGCCGCTATTGGCCATTGTCTGCACGGCCGTCATCTTGGCCGTCGTTGGCGGCGCGGTCTTCGGGCCGGGCGGCCTGCTCTTCGGGATGCCCGCTATCCCGGTGCTGCTGTTCTTCAAACACATCTGCGAAACGGACGACCAGGCGCTGCGCATCCTCTACCTTGAGGTGCGCTGTGTCCTGGACCGTCGCAATGCCAAGTGCTTCGGGAACACGTACACGCTCACACCGCTGCGTTATGGCCGCCAGCTTGCGGACGCGGCACGCGCGTTCGTCACGGCGGCCAAGCCGACTTTCGTGTCGCGCACGTATGCGCGCCTCGCCAAGGAGAACCGCTCCTATGTTCATCAGTGACCTGCTACGGCGCATGCCGGCTGTCGAAGACAAGCTCCCGCGCATTGGTTTGCCGGTCTCGCCGACTGTGACCAGCTTCGAGGATGGCAAGGTGATGCTGTGCATGCGCCTGGCCGGCATGCCGTTCGAGTCGATCAACGACGCTGTGATCCAGAACGAGTTCGACACGCTGAACCGGATCCTCGCCGCGCGCGCCATGGACAAGGGCAACCGGCTGGCGATCTGGACCACATTCTCGCGTCGGCGAGCCAGATTCGACCAGGCGTGTGTGTTCCGAAACGCATTCATGCAGCGCTTCGCGGACAAGTACATGGCGCGCTTTCGGGACGGCAAGTACTTCGACAACGCCTTCTATATTTCTTTCGTGCTGCGCGTCGAAGACCTGGAGGAGGGCACTGCGGAGATGGAGGACCTGGGAAGCGCAATGGTCACCGCCCTGCAGACCTATGACCCGGAGATTCTGGTGACCGAGGAACGCAACGGCATCCTGTTCTCCCAACCCTATGCGTTCATCGGCGAACTCATCAATGGCGTGGATGAGCCCATTCCGGTCACGACGGCGGCTGGGCGTTCGTTGATTCCCAGCGCTCATCTGCACTTCGGCTATGACGTGCTGGAGATCCGCACTGGTGGCGCCACCAAGTTTGCCACGTGCTACGACCTGAAGGACTTCCCCGAGTGCAGCTGGGGCCAGCTCAATGCGCTGCTCGCGTTGCCGGCCGAGTTCACGATCACGCAGTCCTTTAGCTGCCTGGGCACCTATGAGTCCAAGAAGGCAATCGACGCGCAGATCAACAAGCTAACCTCCGTCGGAGATGGGGCCACGAAGCAACTGGCGCAACTCAATCAGGCGCAGGGCGAGATCAGCGGCCGCGAGTTGGCGTTCGGGGATTACCACGGCGCGCTCGTGGTCTACGGCGACACGGCACAGGACGCACGCGACAACGGGGAGCTGGTGTCGGCGCGCTCCCTGAACCTGTGCGGCGTTCGTTGGATCAAGGCAAGCCTGTCAGCGCCAGTGAGTTACTGGAGTCAGGTGCCTGGCTATGCGCGTAAGCCGCGGCCGATGATGAAGTCGACGCGCAACCTGGCGGCCACCTTCAGCATGCACAACTACTCGTCGGGCAAGGCCCGTGGCAACCCGCTCGGCGACGGCTCAGCCGTCATGCCGGTGCACACGGTGGCAGAGGGGCTCTATCACCTGAATCTGCACGCCTCGCGCGAGAAAGAGGACAACCTGGGTGAGAAGGTCGCCGGTCACTCCACGTTCATTGGTGCGACAGGGGTCGGCAAGACGACCATTCAATTGGCGGTCATCGGTTTCCTGAGCCGCTTCAACACCAAGATTTTTGCGCTCGATGTTGACCGCGGGATGGAAATCTTCATTCGTCACATGGGCGGCGAGTACTTTGCCATCAAGGCTGGCGAGCCAACCAGGCTGGCGCCTTTCGGCCTACCGGACACGCCCAGGAATCGCGAGTTCCTGTACGACCTGGTAGGCGCGTGCGGCAGGGATCAGGACGGCAAGCTGACGGCGGACGAAGAAGCGCAGATCAAGACCGCGGTGGATACGGTCTATCGGATCGAGAACGTCGGCGAACGACGCTTCAGCCGCATCCTCGAGTCGATCCCGAACATGGGTATCGACTGCCTGGCGGCAAGGCTGGCCAAATGGTGCTATGCCACAGACGGGCGCTTTGCCTGGGCGCTGGACAACGCGCCCAGCGAGATGCACGACATCAGGGTCGATGTGATCGGCTTCGATGTGACGGACTTCCTGAAGCCGGGCTACGAGCCGTCGGAACCAATTCTCGCCTACCTGCTGCATCTGAAGGACCTGATGCAGGAGAAGGGAGGGTTGCTGGCCACCATCATGGAAGAGTTTTGGCTGCCGGCGCAATTCCCCACCACGCAGAAGATGATGTTCAAGGTTCTAAAGACGGGGCGCAAGGCGGATGAATTCCTGATCCTCGTCTCCCAGTCACCGGAGGACGCCATCAACAGCCCGATCTGGCCGGCGATCCGGGACCAGTGCGCCACCAAGGTGTACCTCGCCAACCCGGACGCGGAGTACGAGACCTACAAGCGCTGCAATCTGACCGAGAAGGAGTTCGCTGAGCTGAAGAAGCTCTCGAAGCAGTCGCGGACGTTCCTGGTCAAGCAGGGCAACCAATCCGTGTTCGCAAAGCTGGACCTGTACGGCTTTTGGGACGAAATCGCGGTGCTTTCCGGCAGTACGGAGAACGTTGCCATCTGGGAAGAGATTTGGAACGAGCACAGCCCGAACCTGGAGCTGTGCACGAAGCTGTTCCAGGAACGCCGCAAGGGCAAGCGCGACCCGGGCGAGGCCGCCGCCGCGGCGTAACGCCATACCAGTGTGCTGGCCTTTGCTGTATCGGGGCTGCCTGGCCCGGCCCACGCCCAAGGCATTCCGACCATCGACGTGGCCAATATCGCGCAGGCAATCCTCATGAATCAGAGCTTGCAGCAGCAGGTCACAACGCAGGCACAGCAATACCAAACGCTTGCCTCGCAGCTCGCTGCACAGACAGGGAATCGTGCGCTGGGTCAGATCCTGAACGACCCGAGCCTGCGCAACTATCTGCCAGACCAGTGGCAGTCGATCTATGACCAGGTGAAGAGTGGTCAGCTGCAGGGCATCAGTGGCGCTGCCCAGCGGATCCAGCAAGCTGAGGGCATGACGGCTTCGACACCGGGCCAGCAGCGCTACATCGACGCGGTGGGCGCCAACAAGGCCATGTCGATGCAGGCGTACGACGCGACGCTAAAACGGCTGCAGAACATCGAGGGGCTGATGCGACGCTCTGACCTGACGCAGGACCCGGCCGAAAAAGCGGACCTGCTGAACCGGCTGAGCGCCGAGAACGCCATGATCCAGAACGAACAAGTTCGCCTGAACCTGATGGCCAAGCTGCAGGACGTTGAGGAGCGACTGGCAGCGAAACAGGCATCAGAGGAGCTGCGAAAGAAATTTCTCGCGCCCGCTTCGTTCTGAGGTGGATATTTCAAATTAATAGGAAGTCAACATGCAAAAGACCATCACCGCTGCAATGATTCTCCTGACGTTGTTCGTTGGCGCTTGTGGCGAGAGCCAAGAAGAAAAGAATAAACGTCAATCTGAGGAGCTTAGAAAGAAATTCCTTGCGCCGGCCTCTGAGTCTGAAGTTAATCGGTTGCTTGAAAAGCAGTACCCGAAAAGCACGGAAAAAATCGAATCCCAGCGCGAACAAAGACGTGCCATGGGCCTCTCAAGTTGAGCACTGGGTTGAAGAATAATAATAATAATCGGAGAAACAACGTGATAGCCGTTTTCCAAAAGTTATTTGATAGTTTTGACGAGTCTGTACTTGGAACGATCACGACAGGTTCAGCCAATATCATTTCGCTGATCAGTCCGCTGATGGCCGTTTTTTTCTCCATCTACGTCATGCTCGTGATGACTTCCTACTGGCGGGGCTCCACCGACACGCCGATCATGGATTTCTTTATGAGAATGGCGAGCTGGGCGATCATTATCACGGCCGGTATGAACGTCGGCTATTACTCGACCTATGTCGTGCCCTTCTTCAAGGGTATCGGGGAGGATATTGCGAAGGCCTTGGTAGGAGATCATTCGACGGCAAACGCGCTTGACACGCTGCTTTCTGCCTACATCGACGCTGCCGTCATGGTGATGAATCAAGTCTTCGAAGCGGCGTTGTTGCATAACCCCTGGTGCCGGGCGGCGAGCCGAATGACGTTTACGCACAACAGTCATGGAGGCGCCCCTGTTAACTTTGCGTGG
>NZ_JBSVZB010000041.1:0-64320 GCF_054072015.1 Cupriavidus sp. CP313
ATACCTGCACCGGATGATGCGCAAGTACTTTCGGCACGGCGTTTCGAGTTGCGACAATCAGTTCATCGTCCGCTCGGACAAGCATCAGAGCCGCGTCAGAGACGGGCACCTGGTCATCACCATACACATCGCCAGGCAATATGGCCCTCCGATCGAACTCCTGACGAACAGCAACGGCAAGAACGTGGACCTCACGGGTTGCAACCTGCGTGTGATCGTCAAGGGTGACGCGGTCGAAATCCACTACGCTACTGCGAAGGCCCACGGGCGCCCCTGCGGTTCGGGGGAAATTGGTGTCGACAAAGGCTACACCGAGGCCTTCGCCGATTCAGATGGCGAGCATCATGGGCAGACCTTCGGCGCCGTGCTGAGCGCTTTCAGCGACCAGGTTTCGAAGACCGGCAAAGCACGAAACCGGCTGCATGCCCTTGAAAAAGCCCATCGCAAAGCCGGTCGCATCGCCAAGGCCGAGCGCATCAGGAAGTGCAACCTCGGACGCGTGAAACTGCAGGCGCGCAGGGACCGCACGAAGCAGCGGTTGCGCACGATTGCCTACCAGTCCGCCCATACCATCGTGGACAAGGCGGCAATGGTCGGTTCGGAAGATCTGACGTCCCCCATCAAGGGGAAGAGTCAGTGGCGGAACTACAACCGCCGCATGAGCGCATGGGCCAAGGGTGTACTGGCTCAAGCGCTCGATGAAGTTTGCACGCAGCGTGGGGCGACGCACGTCGTCGTCAACGCCGCCTACACGTCGCAAATGGACTCGTTCTCGGGCTTGCTGGAAGGCAAGCGCGAGGGCGACAAATTTTACCGTGCCAACGGGGACGTTCTTCAGGCGGACACCAATGCTGCGCGGAACGTGCGGAACAGGATTCATGACCGGGAAATCACCCGGTACATGCCTCACCTCCAGGTGAAGCAGATTCTGCTCGCGCGCTCCTCCGGCGCAACTGAGCGTCAGGTGGCTTCAGTTGGGCGGCGCAAGCCGCGTCAACGAAGTGCGGATAAATCCAATGCTCAACTTTGAGCAGATTTTATGGAACAGCACTACCAGATGCTGTACCGGCCGCTGTTCATCACCTCGTTCATGCTGGCAAACTTCCTGGAAGACAACCGCTTCTTCGGCGCACGGCGGCTGGTGGTGTCCAGTGCCTCCAGCAAGACGGCCTATGGCACCGCCTTCTGCCTGCGCGACATCGACGGCATCGCGCTGACCGGGCTGACCTCGGCCCGCAATCGCGCCTTTGTCGAAGACCTTGGCTGCTACGACAGCACCGTCACCTATGACGAACTGGCATCGATGCCGGTGGACGAGCCCACGCTCTACGTCGACTTCTCCGGCGATGAATCGCTGCGCGCGCGCGTGCATGCGCATTTCGGCGACAGCCTGGTGTATGACTGCTTTGCCGGCTCGGCGCAGAACATCGGCTTCCTGCGCGACCTGAGCCTGCCCGGGCCCAAGCCCGAGTTCTATTTCGCGCCGGTGCAGATTCGCAAGCGCAATGCCGACTGGGGACCGCAGGAAATGAATCGGCGCTTCAACACCGCCCAGCGCCGCTTTATCGACCATGCGCGCGATCCGGCCAATGGCTGGCTGGCACTGGTGGAGGAACGGGGATTTGAAGCCGCGCAGGCGCGGCTGGCGGCGGGGAGCGGGGTGCCGCAGGGTCGTGGGGTAAAAGCAGAACGGGCCCCGCATGGGGCCCGTCTTTCACTCCGTCAGCATCCGCACCTTCACCTTCTTGCCCTTGACCTTGCCGGCATTGAGCCGCTTCACTGCCTCGCGCCCGATGCTGCGCTCCACCGCGATATAGGTCGACATCTCCAGCACATTGATCTTGCCGATCTGCTCCTTGGTGAAGCCCGCATCGCCGGTCAGCGCGCCCAGGATATCGCCGGGGCGGATCTTCTCCTTGCGCCCGCCCAGCATCTGCAGGGTCACCATCGGCGGCAGCAGCCGCTCCGTGCTGGCGGCCCGCAGTTCGGCCAGCGGTTGCCATTCGAACTCGCCGCCGTGGTGCTGTTCCAGGTTGCCCACGCGGCCCATCTCGTCCATGCTGACCAGACTGAAGGCCCAGCCTTCCTGATCGGCGCGGCCGGTGCGGCCGATCCGGTGCACGTGCACCTCGGGGTCGGGTGTGATCTCGACATTGATCACGGCCTCGAGCTGCGCGATATCCAGCCCGCGCGCGGCCACGTCGGTGGCCACCAGCACCGAGCAGCTGCGGTTGGCAAACTGCACCAGCACCTGGTCGCGCTCACGCTGCTCCAGCTCGCCGTGCAGCGCCAGGGCCTGGTAGCCCTGCGCGTGCAGCAGCTCCACCAGCTCGCGGCAGCGCGCCTTGGTATTGCAGAACGCCAGCGTGCTGACCGGCCGGAAGTGGTCCAGCAGGCGCCCCACCGCGTTCAGGCGCTCGCCTTCCTCGACCTCATAGAAGCGCTGGCGGATGGTGGTGTTGTCGTGCGTAGCCTCCAGCTTGACCGACTGCGGGTTGCGCAGGAAACGGTGGCTGAGCTTGTCGATGCCGGGCGGGTAGGTGGCGGAGAACAGCAGCGTCTGCCGTTCCTTCGGGCAGCGGCTGGCCACATAGACGATGTCGTCGAAGAAGCCCATGTCGAGCATGCGGTCGGCCTCGTCCAGCACCAGCGTGTTGATGCCGGACAGGTCCAGGCTGCCGCGGTCGATGTGATCCAGGATGCGGCCGGGCGTGCCCACCACGATATGTGCGCCATGGATCAGGCTGTCGACCTGCGGCCGCATCGGCGAGCCGCCGCACAGCGTCAGCACCTTGATGTTCTCTTCCGCGCGCGCCAGGCGGCGGATTTCCTGCGTGACCTGGTCGGCCAGTTCGCGCGTGGGGCACAGCACCATCGCCTGCACGTCGAAGCGGCGCGGATCGAGCCGGTGCAGCAGCGCCAGCCCGAAGGCGGCGGTCTTGCCGCTGCCGGTCTTGGCCTGCGCCACCAGGTCCTGGCCCGCCAATGTGATCGGCAGGCTGGCCGCCTGGATCGGCGTCATTTCGTCATAGCCAAGCTGCGCCAGCGTGGCGAGCATGGTGGGCGACAGCGGCAGGGCGGAAAAAGCGGTGCCGGCTTGCGGCTGGGCGGGGGTCGAGTTCATGCGCAATTATAGCGATCCAGGGATGTCGATCCGTCAGTCATCGGCCGGCGGCGTCCAGTCCAGCCGCTCCAGCAGCGCCTGCGCCGCGGCCGGCGCGCGTTCCTTGGCGCCGTTGATAAAGAAGACAAAGACTTCGCGCTTGCGCGCGGCGGGCTTGCGGTCTTCCACCGTCGGCAGGTCGTCTGGCTGGTGGCCCTGCGCCCACGTGCGCACCCGTTCAGCCCACGCATCCAGCTCCCTGGGCGCGTAGCCGGTCTTCAGCTTCTCGCTGCTGGCCATCAGCCGTGCATAGACAAAGTCTGCAGTGAGATCCGCCATCGACGGAAATTTTGGCGAATCGGTAAAGACCGTGGCGGCCTTGTACTTGCGCGCGAGCTTGAGGTAGTCCGGCGCCTGGAAGCTGTCGTGCCGCACCTCCAGCACGTGGCGCAGCTTCACGCCTTCCACCGAAGCCGGCAGCAGCTGCAGGAAGGCCTCGAAGTCTTCCGCATCGAACTGCTTGGTGGGCGCGAACTGCCACACCACCGGACCCAGCTTGCGGCCAAGCTCGGCAATGCCGCTGTCGATGAAGCGTTCGATCGATTCGCCGGACTCGGCCAGCACGCGCCGGTTGGTGGCAAAGCGCGAGGCCTTCACCGCGAACACAAAATCATCCGGCGTCTCGTCGCGCCATTTGGCGAACGAGGTGCGCTTCTGCGTGCCGTGGTAGGTGCTGTTGATTTCGATCGCGCTGAGGTGGCGGCTGGCGTAGGCCAGCTCACGTGCCTGTGCCAGGCCGGCGGGATAGAAGTTGTCGCGCCACGGGGCGAAATTCCAGCCACCGATGCCAACCCGCACCGGCTCGGCGGACGTGGAGGCCTCGCGTGACTTGGCCCTGGGTGTGGCCTCTGACGTTGCTGCAGGCCTGGATGCGGCCTTCGCCGCGGTGCGTGCTGCCATGGCGCGATCTCCCGAAACGCGAGACTGGCAGTCTAGCGGGAAACTGCGCCAGGCGGTGGCGGCGCAGCCAGGCCCCTGGCCAACAAAAAAACCGGAAGAGGGCCAGGCCCCCTTCCGGCTCCGTTCCCGGTCCCCCGGAATCAGAACGAGAAATTCACCACGGCGTCGGCGACGTTCACGTCCGCCGGCTGGGTCTGCACCGTACCCGTGGCGCTGGTGGCCTGCACGCTGTACTTGCCCGCGGCAGCGCCGTCCGGCTGCAGCGGAATCGGCAGCGCGGCCTGGTAGGTGCCGATCACCGGCGCGGCTACCGGCAGCGCCGGTTGGGCTGCAAACATGCTGTAGGCGCCGGTATCGCTGGCGGCAGCCGTCGCCGCAATCTCGAAATTGCCGCCATTGACCAGTTGCAGCGCGCGCAGGGTCGCTTCCGCCGAAGCCGGCGTGACCGTACCCGAAACCCGGCGATAGGTCGACGCCGGCAGCGACATCGGCGCCGCCGCGGTCGAGATCGCCGTGGGCGTGCCCACCACCACCGGCACACCGCGCACGATGCCCGTCGCCTTGCCATTGGCAGAACCCGGCACCACCACCACGTCAACCGGGCCGGCCGTGCTGCTCTGCTCGATCGGCGACAGCTTGAAGTTGCCGTTGGCGTCCGCCACCGTCGCCTTCACCACCACGCCGTTGCGCTCGGCATACACGCGCGCACCCGGCGCCCCGCTGACCACGCCGTTCACTTCACCGCTGACGATCGTCGGGATCGCCGTCACCACCGGCTTCAGGCCAAAGGTGCCATTGCCGCGCGTGACCACCGACTTGCAGGCGTCAAAGTCCAGCACCAAGTCGGTCAGCGTACCCTTTGCCACGGTGAACGGCCGGTTGATCTTGATGCCCGACTGCACCGCGCTGGGCGTGTCCAGCGCCTGCTCAGTGCCGCCGATGGGCACCACCGAGTTGGCCAACGCACCGGCGCCGCCGCCACGGTTGGCATCGAGCACCAGGCGCACCTGCTGGTAATTGCCGGCAGGCAGTGCGGTCTGGCCCAGTACCGTCAGCACGCCGTTGGTCAGCGACAGCAGGTCGATCTTGCGCGCGGGCACGACGTCGATATCGACCCAGCCCCCGGCGCTCGCCTCGGCGCTGGCGCTACTGTGCACGCGCACCTTGTTGACGGTCACGAAGACATTGTTGAAGCCACAGGCCGGCGCATCGGTCATCGAGACCTTGAGCGTGCCCTGCCCGCCGCCATCATCGCCGCCACCACCACCGCAGGCAGCCAGCGCCAGGGCACCGCTCACGGCAAGCACGCGCAGCGGCGCGGAAGTCAAAGAAAGGACTGACACGGTAGGCTCTCCGTTTGGTTTATTTGTGAGGTGATCGGAGGATATGTTGCCGATCGTATAACGGCTGTAAGTCTTTGTAATACGTTGTGAAAAAGTCGTTAGCCGTCTGCATGACTGATCAGCAAGGCTTGACGACAGATGTGCTCTAGCCCAAGCCGCCGTCGGATGCACTGCGGCAAGCGTTCTGCTGCGGCTGCCATCATGGCCATGAACGCCCGTATCGATATCACCGCTGCATTGCAACGCCGCTTGTATTGCAATGCATCCGATCTAGCGTTTGATCACGCCGAAACGCTCTCCCACCCGCTCCTGCGTGTGTTCGCGTTACGAATGGAGATTCACCAGCGCGCATTCCCGAGCCGCGCAAGCGCACTATCGTGCACCAAACTGGCGCGTTGTGTCGTCAACCTGATCACATTCGACCGGCTTTCGCCTGCCTGCCTCAAGTCGGGCGCAGCCGTTCCGTATATGGGTGGCCTCGCACAGCCAGATGATCCAGTCGCTGCAGGATACCGTGCTGCAGCCCGAACCCGATGCTGCGCTGAAGCAGGTGGCCGACGCTGGCCTCTTCACCAAGGTCTACGTCGGCTATGCCGACAAGACCTCCAAATTCTCCGACCCGAAAGGCGTCCCGCCCGGCTACGACCCGACCGCCCGACCCTGGTACAAGCAGGCCGCAGCAGCCGGCAAGCCGGTGGTTACGCCGCCCTATGTCGCTGCCAGCACCGGCAAGCTAGTGGTGACATTTGCCACGCCCGTGGTCCGCGATGGCGAGGTCAAGGCCGTGGTGTCCGGCGATGTGGCGATGGACACCGTGATCGCCAACGTCAAGGCGATTCACCCCACGCCGGCAAGCTTCGGCATGCTGGTGGCAAAGTCCGGCGAGATCGTCGCGCACACCGACGACAAGCTCACGCTCAAGCCCGTCACCGAACTCGTGCCGGCGCTCGGCACCGACAAACTCGCCGCGCTGATCGACGCCAAGTCGCCGATGGAAGTCGATGTCGCCGGCAGCGCCAAGCTGCTCGGCGCACGCCCGATCCCCGGCACCGACTGGATGGTAATCGTCGCACTGGACAAGAGCGAAGCCACCGCCGGCATGCGTTCGGTGCTGATCGCCTCGGTGATCGCGCTGGTCCTGATCGCCGGCATGAGCGAGATCGTCAGCAACGTCTCCAAGGTGACCGGCATTATTTCCGAGATCACTCACGCAGCCATGGAACAGACCCGCGGTATTCAACAGGTGAATATGGCAATGAGCCAGCTGGATCAGATGGTGCAGCAGAATGCGGCGCTGGTTGAGCAATCCACGGCTGCCGCGGCGGCGCTGCAGACGCAGGCCGGGAGCTTGGCGGGGGCGGTGAGGCAGTTCAGGTTGGGGTAACGCGGGTATAGAGGAAGCCCCTTCCCCATCCCTTTGCAAGTGCCCATAACATCACTTGCTGCGATCCGGGCTGGCGTACAATCTGGCATCCGCACCCAACACCGCAGCGCGGCATCCAGCACGCCCGCCGACCTCCCGTGAGCTTCGATTTCGAAACCCTCGAGCGCCTGCGCCAGGGCCATCCTGCCTGGCGGTTGCTGCGTTCCGACCACGCCAGCCTGGTTGCAGCCTTCCTTCAACGTGTCTTTGTTGAACCCAATCAGCGTTCGGTCGGGCAGGCCGACCTGGCTGAAGCCCTGGAAGACGAGCTTTTTGCCTTGCGCGAACGCCTCGGACAGGAAGCATTTCCCCGGCCCGCGCTCGACTACCTGAATGAGTGGGCAGCCAATGAGAAAGGTTGGCTGCGCAAGTTCTATCGCCAGGGATCCGACGAACCGCAATTCGACCTGACCCCTGCAACGGAGCGGGCCATTGCCTGGCTCGGCACTCTGGCCGAGCGTAGCTTCGTCGGCACGGAGTCACGCCTGCTGACGCTCTTCGACCTGCTCAAGCAAATGCACGAAGGCACGCAGACGGACCCGCAGGCGCGCATTGCCGAACTGCACCGGCGACGGGACGAGCTTGACGCCGAAATCGCACGCGTGGCTGGAGGCGACCTGGCGCTACTGGATGACACCGCGCTGAAGGACCGCTTCCAGCAGTTTGTTTCGCTGGCACGCGAGCTGCTGACCGACTTCCGCGAAGTGGAAGACAACTTCCGTGCACTGGATCGCCGCGTGCGCGAACGCATTGCATTGTGGGACGGCTCGAAGGGAGCGCTACTCGAAGAAGTCATGGGAGAGCGGGACGCCATCGCCGATTCGGATCAGGGCCGCAGCTTCCGTGCATTCTGGGACTTGCTGATGAGCAGCAGTCGACAGGAAGAGCTTTCCACGCTGCTCGAACATGTGCTGGCGCTGCCGCCGGTCTCCGCGCTCAATCCCGATACGCGCCTGCGCCGCGTGCACTACGACTGGCTGGAGGCCGGCGAGCATACGCAACGCACCGTGGCACAGCTGTCGCAGCAACTGCGCCGCTTTCTCGACGATAAGGCGTGGCTGGAGAACCGCCGCATCATGGATATCCTGCGCGGCATCGAGACCAGCGCACTTGCTGTGCGCGACTTGCCGCCACCAGGCTATGTGATGGCGGTGGACGATATCGCGGCCGAGATCGAATTGCCGATGGAACGGCCCTTGTTTGTACCGGCCCTCAAACCGCGCATTGCCGAGAGCAACATTGAAACCGGCGACGCCGATGTTGACGCCCACGCCCTGTTTACGCAGGTCGTGATCGACAAGGCCGAACTTGCCGCACATGTCCGGCAGGCACTGCAGAACCGCGCGCAGGTCACGCTGCAGGAGTTGTGCGACCTGCGGCCGCTGCAGCACGGCCTTGCCGAGCTGGTCGCCTACCTGCAGCTGGCGGGCGATACGTTCCGCACCGATGTGGATGAAAGCGCGACCGATTCCGTCAGCTGGACAGTGCAGGTGCCGGATGGCGGCACACTGGTAAGACAGGCCCGGCTGCCCCGGGTCATTTTCGTCCGATGAGCATGACCCAAGACCAAGACTTTGATGAAGCTTCGCCGCCGGCAAATGGCGCGCTTCCAGACCTCGCCTTGTCCGCGCTGGTCGTGCCCCTGCTGAAGGGCGTGCTCTACCGGGATGCCGATGCGCCCCTCTGGCACGCACTGCTCAACCTGCAGCCAACCGTACGCGACTATGTTGCCGTGCTGGGGCTGGAGTTGGTCCTCGATGACGCCGAAGGCTATGCCTTCCTGCGCTCGCTGCCGGAAAGCGAGGACGACAGCGCCGATCGGCCGCCACGCCTGATCGCGCGGCGCCAGCTTTCATTCCCGGTCAGCCTGACGCTGGCCTTGCTGCGCAAGAAGCTGGCCGAGTTCGACGCCACCGGCGGTGACACGCGGCTGGTGCTGACACTTGACGAGATCGCGGAGTTGCTGCGCGTGTTCCTGCCGGCCGGCACCAATGAGGCCAAGCTGATCGACCAGATCGAACTGCATGTGAACAAGATCGTCGAACTTGGCTTCCTGCGTCGACTCAGGCCGGATACCAGCGCCCGTGCGGGGGTCCAGTCCGGGTTCGAGGTGCGTCGCATCCTGAAGGCATTTGTGGATGCGCAATGGCTTGCGGAGTTCGATACCCGGCTTGCTGCCTACCAGATTCAATTGAGTGGGCAGCCAGGAAGACCTGCAGGCCTGGCGCACGGAGGGCCGGCCGATGCATGAAGCACAGAACCTGAGCCTTGACTTCACCGATGACGACACCCTGTCCGGGTTTCGCTTGTCCCGCCTGGAAGTCTTCAACTGGGGCACCTTCGACAAGCGTGTCTGGGTTATCCGGCCCGATGGCCGAAACGGCCTGTTGACCGGCGACATCGGCTCCGGCAAGTCGACGCTGGTTGATGCCGTGACCACGCTGCTCGTTCCTGCCCAACGCATCGCCTACAATAAGGCCGCCGGCGCAGAAAGCCGCGAGCGGACGTTGCGCAGCTATGTGCTGGGACACTACAAGTCCGAGCGCAACGAAGTCACCGGCTCGGCGCGGCCAGTCGCGCTGCGCGATCAGAACAGCTATTCCGTCATTCTTGGCGTCTTTCACAACGCCGGCTACGACCAGACCGTGACGCTGGCACAGGTGTTCTGGATGAAGGAATCACATGGCCAGCCCGCGCGCTTCTATGTCGGCGCGGAGCAGGACCTGTCGATTGCCACCGACTTTGCCCACTTCGGCACGGACATCGGCGCGCTGCGCAAGAAGCTGCGCGGCCTGAAGGCCGAAATGTTTGACGCATTCAACGCTTACGGTGCCTGGTTCCGCCGCCGCTTCGGCATTGAGAACGATCAGGCATTGGAACTCTTCCACCAGACTGTCTCGATGAAGTCAGTCGGTAACCTGACTGACTTTGTACGCAGCCACATGCTGGAGCCGTTCGACGTGGCGCCCCGCATCGCCGCGCTGCTCGGGCATTTTGATGACCTGGACCGCGCACATGAAGCGGTGCTGAAAGCCAAGCGCCAGGAGGAGATGCTGGTGCCACTGGTGGCCGATTGCGAGCGCCACGCCGAGCTGGTTGCCGCTTCGGAGCAGCTACGCGCGTGCCGCGAAGCGCTGCGCCCGTATTTTGCCGGGCTCAAGCTGGGCCTGCTCGATGAACGGATCGCGAGGCTTACCGAAGAGTGGGAGCGCGAGGACACCCATGTGCGCCGCCTGCAGGAGCGTCGTGACACGCTGCGCAACGACGAAGCTGAGCTGCGCCGGAGCATTGCCGAGAACGGCGGCGACCGTATCGGCCGGCTCACGGAAGAGATCCGCCTGCAAAACGAGGAGTCCGCCAAGCGCCGGCAGAGATCGGACCGGTACGCGGAGCTCGTGCGCGGTATCGGGGAATCTCCACCCGACGAGGAAGACGCCTTTGTCACGCTGAGATCGCGCTTTGCCGAGCTTGCTGAAAGCTCCACGTCGCGTGAGACCGACGTGGGCAACGCCTTGACCGAACACGGCGTCACGATGCACCAGGGCAAGGCCGAGCATGCCGCGCTCAGCGAGGAAATCCGCAGCCTGAAGGCACGACGCAGCAATATCCCGGCGGCGCAGATCGCCATGCGCAGCGCGATGTGCGAAGCGCTCTCGCTACATGAAGACGACATGCCCTTCGCCGGCGAACTGTTACAGGTCCGAGAGCATGAGCGCGACTGGGAAGGGGCTGCCGAGCGCTTGCTGCACAACTTTGGCTTGTCGCTTCTGGTCCCGGATTCGCTTTACTCACAGGTGACGGCGTGGGTGGACAGCACGCACTTGAAAGGCCGGCTGGTCTACTTCCGGGTACGCGAAGGCGCCAGGACGGACCTGCCGGCCCTGCATCGCGATTCGCTTGCACGCAAGCTGGCTGTCAAGCCCGATTCACCATTCTATGGCTGGCTCGAGCGCGAAGTCGCCGCGCGCTTTGACGTGGCATGTTGTGCGACACATGAACAATTCCGGCGCGAGACGCGCGCCGTCACCCGGGCCGGCCAGATCAAGATGCCGGGTGAGCGGCATGAGAAGGATGACCGCCACCGGCTCGACGACCGCAGCCGCTACGTGCTCGGCTGGAGCAATGCCGCCAAGATCGCGGCACTGGAAGGAGAGATGCGCGCGCTGGAAACCAGGCTAGCCGACCTGGGTAAGCTCGTGGCCGGCCTGATAACGGAGCGTGACGCACTCAGGCAAAGAATCACAACGCTGTCGCAGCTCGACATGTTCATCGATTTCGAGGAACTGGACTGGCAAACGCCGGCGCGGGAAGCAGCGCGCCTCGCCGAGGAAAAGCGTCAGCTCGAATCGGCCTCCGATGTGCTGCGGCAACTGACGGTCCGGCTCAGCGAAGTGGAAGCCGCACAGCAAGCGAATGAGAAGCAGCTGGAGGAACACCGCGACAAGCGCTCCAAGGCCGAGGGCAGGAAGAGCGATGCACTGGAACAGCGCGCCGACACCCAGGCGGCACTGGACGAATCCAGCAGCCTCGCCCACGCGGTGCCGGCCGAGACCATCGATGCATTGCGTGCCGAAATCCTGGGCCAGCATACGCTGACCGTCGAAGCGTGCAGTGGCCGGGAGACCGACATGCGCAATGCGCTACAGGCTCGCCTTGATGCCGAGACGAAGCGGCTGGGGCGGCTCAGCGAAAGCATCGTCAAGGCGATGTCTGCCTACAAGGAAGCCTTCAAGCTGGAGACCAGCGAAGTCGACGCCAGCGTCTCCGCAGGATTCGAGTACCGCAACATGCTGGAGAAGCTGCGTGCCGACGATTTGCCGCGCTTCGAGACACGCTTCAAGGAATTGCTCAACGTCAACACGATCAACGAGATCGCCAATTTCAACGCTCAGCTCGGCAAGGAGCAGCAGACGATCCGCGAACGCGTGGCGCGCATCAACGAATCACTGACGCAGATCGACTACAACACCGGCCGATATATCCGCCTGGAAGCACAGGTCACGCCTGACGCGGAGATCCGCGACTTCCAGTCCGAGTTGCGCGCGTGCACGGAGGGCGCATTGACTGGTTCGGAGGACAGCCAGTATTCCGAAGCCAAGTTCCTGCAGGTCAAGCACATCATCGAGCGCTTCCGCGGGCGCACCGGGCAGGCCGATCAGGACCGGCGCTGGACCGCCAAGGTCACCGACGTGCGCAACTGGTTCGTCTTCGGTGCCAGCGAGCGCTGGCGCGAGGATGACACGGAGTACGAGCACTACTCGGATTCCGGCGGCAAGTCGGGAGGACAGAAGGAGAAGCTGGCCTACACCATCCTGGCTGCCAGCCTGGCCTATCAGTTCGGGCTGGAATGGGGCGCGGTGCGCTCCCGTTCGTTCCGCTTCGTGGTAATTGACGAAGCCTTCGGACGCGGCTCCGATGAGTCGGCACAATACGGCCTGCAGCTGTTTGCCAAGCTCAACCTGCAACTGTTGATCGTCACGCCACTGCAGAAGATCCACATCATCGAGCCCTACGTATCCAGCGTTGCGTTCGTGCAGAACGACGACGGGCGTGCGTCCAAGGTGCGCAACCTGTCGATCGACGAGTACCGGGCCGAGAAGGCAAGGTTGATGGCATGAACTGGAGCCATCCCGCCGACCTGCGCGCGCAGGTACAGAGGCTTTGGGACCGCGGCGACATCCTCGGCGCGCTGGTCAGGGGCGATTCGCTATTCCCCAGGCGGCTCACGCTGCGCGTGCCCACCTCCGGCGAGCTCACGGAAAGCTTCGAGGCAGTTCGCAACTGGCTCGCTGAGTTAAGGCAGATGAGCCATTGCCGCCTGGAGATGCGCGAGTTCCGCCACCGCACCTTCGGCGCCAATATGCTGCCCTGCGCGGCCTGGATCGATACACTGGACGATGCCGCCGCACTGCTGAGCAAACGCCGCGAGGTCGAACGCTTTACAGCGCTGCTCGCCGGCACCCGGAATGCGCAGCCGCTGCTAGTCCCATGGCTGGGACAGCGTCCGCTGCGGGCGCTGGAGTTGTACGACTCCTGGCCCCGGCTGCTGGAAATCGTGGGCTGGCTCCAACGCCATCCGCGCCCAGGGGTCTATCTGCGGCAGGTGGATCTGCCTGGCGTGCACACCAAGTTCATCGAGGCCCACCGCGGCGTCCTTGCCGAGCTGCTGGACCTGGCGCTGGCGCCTGAAGCCATTGATCGACAGCATGCTGGCATGAGCCAGTTCGCCTCACGCTACGGCTTTCGCGACAAGCCCGAACGCATCCGTTTTCGGATGCTTGACCGCGCTAACCGCGCGCTGCCTGGCCAGGCCCCGACACACGACGTGACGCTCGATGCGGACAGTTTTGCCGCCCTGCGCCCGGGAGTCTCGCGTGTCTTCATGACAGAGAACGAAACCAACTTCCTTGCCTTTCCCGAGGCCGCTGACAGCCTGGTGATATTCGGGGCGGGCTATGGTTTCAGCTTGCTCGCAAAGGCGACATGGCTGTCGCAATGCAAACTGCATTACTGGGGCGACATCGACACACACGGGTTCGCGATTCTCGACCAGCTGCGCAGCCTGTTCGGGCATGCCGAGTCTTTGCTGACGGATCGCGCTACGCTGATGGCATTCGAGGCCCAATGGGGTGTCGAGGACAACCAGACGCTGCGCGACCTGTCGCGGTTGCGACCCGAAGAGCAAGCCGTCTATGACGATCTGCGGGACAACCGCATCCGCGCAAAGCTGCGGCTGGAACAGGAGCGCGTCGGATTCGAGTGGGTGCGAGAGGCAGTGGCGCGGTTGGGATAGACATAGGCGAACCGCGTCACATCGCGGTAGATGCTCGCTGATTGTCGGCCGCTACCCTTCGACCACCTCATATGACGTGCTACGCCCGCCAGCGCCAGACTTCCGCAGCACCCCCAGCGCCACCAACTCATTGATATCGCGCAGCGCCGTGTCCGGCGAGCACTTGGCAATCGCAGCCCACTTGCTGGACGTGAGCTTGCCATCGAAGCCATCGAGCAGCCGGTTCAGCAGCTTCGTCTGTCGCTCGTTCATTGGCGTCGCGCCCCAGCGCTGCCAGAAGCGCGCTTTCGCCAGGACCGCATCGAGCGTGTGCTGTGCATTCTGTACAGCCCGCAACAGTGCATCAAGGAACCAGGCGAGCCATTCGGTGACGTCCAGCGAGCCCTTCTGCGTACGCTCCAGGATGTCGTAGTAGTCCTTGCGTTCGCGTTGGATCTGCGCGGACAGGCTATAGAACCGCTGAGGGCTACCGTCTGCCCGGGACAACAGCAAGTCACCGATCGCCCGTGCGATACGGCCATTGCCGTCATCGAACGGATGCAGCGTGACGAACCACAGATGCGCCAGGCCGGCCTTCAGTACTGGCGCATCTGCCTGGTCCGTGTTGGCCCAATCGAGAAATCGCGTGACCTCCGGCTCAAGCCTGTCTGCCGGCGGCGCTTCAAAATGGACGCGCTGGCGCCCGTAGGGGCCGGACACGACCTGCATCGCCCCCTTGGCATCGTCGCGCCATGCAGCGACACGTAACTGCGACATGCCGCTATACCCGGTAGGGAATAGCGCCCCGTGCCAACCGAACAACCTTTCCTTGCTAAGTGGCTCGTTGCAGCGGCCGGTTGCATCCAGCACCATCTCCACGACGCCTTCCACATGCCGGTCCACCGGTGCCAGCGCGCCGATGTCCACGCCCAGCCGGCGCGCGAGCGAAGACCGAACTGAATCGGCATTGAGCCGTTCGCCCTCGATCTCGCTGGTCTTGACCACGTCCTCGGTCAGTGCGGTCAGGCTGGCCTCATCCCGCAAGGCCATGCCTACGTCGGCAAGGCGCCCAAGGAGCATGCCCTGGGCGCGTGTCACATCAGCCAGCGGCCGAGCCAACGCTGCCAGGTCGTAGTGGAATTGTGGCCAGTCAGGCGACTGCCAGATGTAGAGCCATTCTCCGCGTTTCATGCGGAGATTATGGCAGCTCTCTCCGCATGCGCCAATTATTCACCGCAATTTTTGCGGTGAATATCACTGCAATCTCCGCACTCGCCCACCAAGAGGATCTTTCGACACCTAATGGGGACCGCCAGGAGGCCCCGAGGCGTGATCCCGCCGCCCACCAATCGCCCCCGACGCCGCCGCCCGCAGAATCCGCTTGAACGTCGGGCACTCCATATGGCTTGGCGCCGGACAAACCGCCGCATGCCGCAGTCCGTCGCGCATCGCAGTCAGCTTGCGGATGGTCCGGTCCAGCTCATCCGCCTTGGCCGCCAGCACCTGCCGGTCGATTTTCGGCTGGCCCTGTGGCGAGAACATCTGCGCGATGTCATCCAGCGAGAAACCGGCGGCACGCCCCAGTGCGATCAGCGCCAGCCGCTCCAGCACGCCGGCATCGAACACGCGCCGCATCCCGCGCCGGCCGATGGACGCGATCAGCCCCTTTTCCTCGTAGTACCGCAGCGTCGAGGCCGGCACGCCAGCCTGCCGGGCCACTTCCGCAATATCCAGGCTTGTCACCGCTTGACCTCAAGTCGACTTGAACTGGCACAGTGTAGCTTCCATGCCAAGACGGCGTGCAAGGGGATACGACCATGGGTGAGCAACAACAGACCAGCAGCAACGGCGGCGACCAGGCCGCACTGTGGAACGGCCCGTCCGGCGATGCCTGGGTCGCGGAGCAGGCGGTGCTCGACGACATGCTCCGGCCGCTGGAAGGCCTGCTTGTCGATGCGGTCGGCAAGAGCTCTGCACAGCATGTGCTCGATGTCGGCTGCGGCACCGGCAGCTCTACGATCGCGCTGGCGCGTAAGCTCGGCACGCAGGGCAGGTGCACCGGCATCGATATTTCCGAGCCTATGCTCGCCGTTGCACGGGCACGCGCGCAGCAGGACGGCTCGACCGCCAGCTTTATTCGCGCCGACGCGCAGGACTACGCCTTCGCGCCAGCAAGCTTCGACAGCATCGTGTCGCGCCTGGGCGTGATGTTCTTCAGCGATCCGGTCCGGGCCTTTGCCAACCTGCGCCAGTCCGCAACACCGGATGCCACGCTCCACTGCATCGCCTGGCGCAGCGCCGCAGAGAATCCGTTCATGACCACCGCCGAGCGAGCGGCCGCACCGCTGCTGTCCAACCTGCCGCCGCGGCAGCCGGGTGCGCCGGGGCAGTTCGCCTTCGGCGACCGCCAGCGCGTGCATGCCATCCTGAAAGAGGGCGGCTGGACCGGGATCGATATCCAGCCGATCGACATCGCCTGCACACTGCCAGAGCCTGCGCTGGTGGACTACCTATCCCGCCTGGGTCCCGTCGGCCTGGCCCTGCGCGAGGCTGATGCAAGCACACGCGCCAGCGTCATCGAAACCGTCCGCGCAGCATTCGAGCCTTACGTTCATGGCGCAACTGTGCGCTACACCGCTGCTTGCTGGATGATCACCGCCAGGGCTTCGGCTTCATCACAGACGGCCGGGGGGACTGCCCATGCCTGATACAGCGATGGCGCTCCTGTTCAATGCAATCGTGATCGGCACCGGCGCAACGCTGGTGATGGACGCCTGGGCCATCCTCCGCAAGCGGTTCATGGGCGTCCCTGCGCTGGACTATGGACTGGCAGGCCGTTGGCTCGCGTGGCTGCCGCGAGGACGCCTTTGCCACCATCCCATCGCTGCATCGCCACCGGTGCGCGGCGAGCGCGGGATCGGCTGGATCGCGCATTACCTGACCGGCATCGTGTTCGCGGCCATCCTGCTGGGGCTATGGGGACTCGACTGGGCGCGTCATCCGACGCTGGCACCCGCGTTGATCGTCGGCATCGGCAGTGTGGCGGCACCGTTCCTGCTGATGCAGCCGGCGATGGGGGCCGGCATCGCTGCGAGCCGCACGCCACGGCCAAACGTGGCACGGGCGCATAGCCTGGTGACGCATGCGGTGTTCGGGCTGGGGCTCTATGTGGCTGGTTGGGTTGTGAGTCTGGTAGCAGGATCGATCTGACAAGCGGGTACAGCGGCAGGCAGCCGTTGTCCGATCCAAGGTAGAGAGGAATCTCCACGGCTTTCCGGATTTGTGGCCTCAGCCACGCATCCGAGACCGCCCACAAAGTTTGCTGCGCAGTTCTGTGGGATATCGAACCGTAGATTGCTGGCGCCGTACCAGAATAGAAGTCCATCGGCGCGCGCTTCAGCGCCGGACGATCCCCACTATCACGGGGAGACAGGATGACAAGGCTCTCGGGCCGTCTGGCCGCGTGCATCGCGTTCAGTCTTCTGCTGACTGCCAGTGCGCAGGCGTCGGATATCGCCTGCAAGACCACGCTGCGTCCTTCCCGCTGCGACGATCCGCTCGCCGCCGGCACGTCCTGCCTGCAGTCAGTGCCGCACGCCGCCGACCTGATCTGCGATCACGCGATGCTCCAGCGCGAACACGAGCGCATCCATGCGGACCAGCAGCGCCGGCTGCGCGCCGGCGCGATCCATAGGAGCGACATCGCCGCCTGGCGAGAGCGCCGGGACGCCTGCACGTCGGTGACATGCCTGGACAGGGTCTTTGCCAGCTGGCGCCGGCAGCCAGGCATGAAGCCACCCCCGCAGGCTGCCGCGCCGCAACCAACGCCGCCAGCGGCGCGGGCGCGGGAGGCGTCGAGGAACAAGCAAGCTGCGATCAGAATCGAGGCCTCGCGACCAGCCGTCGCGCCATCTCCAGCGGCTCAACCAGCAGCGGAGCAGCTTCCAGCTCCGCCACCGTCAGAGCCGTTGGCAGAACCGGGGATGCAAGTGCCCCCTGTAGTGATCCAAAGAGCCTCCGGCCCGACGCCCCAACAGGCTTCCATCCGTCCGACGCTGGCGCCGCAACCACGCGGCTGGGCATCGCTGGGCACGCTGGCGTGGCTGGGCATGTGCAGCGCGGGCATCGCCTGCTGGTCCCGGCGTACGCGCGGCGAGTGGCTGCCGGGGGTCACCCGCCTGCGCGAGCGGACACGGGATGCGCCGCCCATCGTGCTGTTGGTGAGCGGACTGCTCGCTTTGAACGGGGTGCTGCTGTTGTGCGTCCTGACGGGGAGCCGGCCATTGTCGTGAGCTCACTCCGTCGCCGGGCGGCTCATTCCGGCAGCGGGTACTTCCTGGCGTTCATCTCCATCTTGGCCCGGATCGCCGCATCCAGGTCCACGCCCAGCGCCGTCACCAGTTGCGCCAGGTAGATGGTGATATCGGCAAGCTCCTGCTCCACATGGTCGCGCTCGTCGGTGGACATGATGGCGCGCGATTCCGCGTCGGTCTGCCACTGGAAGATCTCGACCAGCTCAGACACCTCCACGCTCAGCGCCATCGCGAGGTTCTTGGGGCTGTGGTACTTGCCCCAGTTGCGGGCTTTGCCAAAGTCTTGGGCGGCTTGCTGGAGGTTCTTGATGTCGATCAGGGGCATGGTGGTGTGGCGAAAGCGGTTCACTGCGCCCCGGCATGCGCCGGCGCAAAACGCAGATTTAAGCACGACTCGGCCGCCCTCGACACCCGGGCCGCCTGAGGCTTACCCTTCGCTTGTGCATCCACCGTCTCAACGGAGGTTCCCCATGCGCCCGACTCCCGGCCTGGCGATTGCCACCCTGGCCGGCACGCTCGCCTACCTGGCCATCGCCATCGCAGGTTGGGGCGGCATCGCCCCCTTCTTCGCGCACCCCGCGCGCGTGGCCCTGACCCTGGTCCTGTTCGCCCTGTCCATCGCGGCACTCTTCTCCGGCGGCAACATCAGCAGCGGCATGCGCGAGGACCGCGGCAACCGCTGGGTGCTGGCAGTGTTTGGCGTGCTTGGGCTGCTGGCGGCGTACCTGCCGCCCTTTACCGACCGTATCGGCTTCTGGACCCTCGATGGCGACACCATGCGCTGGATCGGCGTGGCGCTGTTTGCCGGCGGCGGCGTGCTGCGGCTGTGGCCGGTGTTTGTGCTGGGGCGGCGCTTCAGCGGGCTGGTGGCGATCCAGCCGGGGCATACGCTGGTGACCACCGGGATCTATGGCGTGATCCGGCATCCGAGCTACCTCGGCTTCCTGGTCAGTTCGCTGGGATGGGTACTGGCGTTCCGCTCCGGCGTGGGCGTGGTGCTGACGCTGCTGATGGTGCCGGTGCTGCTGGCGCGCATCCAGGCGGAAGAAGCGCTGCTGCGCGACCAGTTTGGCGACGAGTACGCGTCGTACTGCGACCGGACCTGGCGGATGCTGCCGGGCATCTACTGATCGCGGCGCAGCGGCGCCCCACGCACTTGGCAGATCAAATTGCCAGTCATCAAGGGTTATCCCTAGTCATTCATTCCCATTTTCCGGGACTAGCGGTTTTGATTTATGGGAATCAGGTCCTATTCTTGGGCCCTATGTTGAATGCCGTCGACAACCCCACCGCCGTGAAGCCCGCGACACCCACGCCTGCCGAACCCGGCCAGCCCGCGGGCGGTGCCGATCGCGTGCTGTTCGTGCTGGCGGCGCTGGCGCAACACGGCGCGCCGATCACGGTGCGCGAGCTGGTTGCCAAGACCGGCCTGCCCAAGAGCACGCTCTACCGGCAACTGATGATGCTCAAGCGCTGGGGCTTTGTGCTGGAGTCCGACGGTGAATACGCGCCGGGCCCGATCAGCCTGCAACTGGCGCTCGGCTTTGACATGGCCTCGCACCTGGCGCGCGAAGCCTTGCCCGACATGCAGCTGCTGGCGCAACAGTCCGATGAAAGCGTAGGCCTGGTCGTCGCCGTCAAGGATCACGCGGTGTGCCTGGAGATGGTGGAGAGCCGCCAGTCGCTGCGCTGCTCGTTCGAGAAGGGCCGCGGTGTGCCGCTGCGCGCCGGTGCCTCGGCCAAGTCGCTGCTGGCGTTCATGCGCGATGAAGCGCGCGAGCGCCTGGTCCGGGCCCAGTGCGAGCCAAGCGAAGCCGAACGGCTGCTGGCCGAGCTCGCCGCCATTCGCGAGACCGGCTACGCCGTCAGCGAGGGCGAGGTGGATCCGGGCGTGTGGGGCGTGAGCGCGCCGCTCTTCTCGCGGCGCAGCAAGGCCGATGCGCTGGGTTCCATCACGCTGATGGTGCCGGCCACACGGCGGCAAGGGCGCGAAACCGCGCTGATCGACATGACCGTGGCAGCGGCGATGCGGATTTCCGCCCGGCTGCAGTCTTACTGAATACCAAGTAATTCATTACCGCCGCCGTCGGCAGAACCATGCGACGGCAGATCCCTCGTTCCCGAGAATAGGAGACTTCCATGAACCTTCGTCGCAAATGCCTGATGGCCGGCCTGGCAACCCTGACCACCCTGACCCTCGGCACCGCCGCGCACGCGCAGGACAATGCCGTGCTGCGCGTGGCCACCGACGCCACCTTCCCGCCGATGGAATTTATCGAGAACGGCAAGCGCACCGGCTTTGACGTGGAGCTGGTGGAGGCCATGGCCAAGACGATGGGCAAGCGGGTCGAATGGACCGACATCGACTTCAAGGGCCTGATCCCCGGGCTGGTCTCGCGCCGCTTCGACATGGCGGTGTCCGGCATCTACATCACCCCCGAGCGCCGCAAGGTGGTGGACTTCACCGAGCCGTACTACGTCGGCGGCCTGGTGGCGCTGGTCAAGAGCGGCAACACCACCGTCCACGCCCCGGCTGACCTGAACGGCAAGAAGGTCAGCGTGCAGGTGGGCACCAAGTCAGTCAGCTTCCTGCGCGACACGTATCCGCAGGTGCAGCGTGTGGAAGTGGAAAAGAACCAGGAAATGTTCAACCTCGTCGAGATCGGCCGCGCCGATGCCGCCGTGACCGGCAAGCCGGCCGCGATGCAGTACGTCAAGACCCGCGGCGGCCTGCGCATGGTGGAACAGCCGCTGACCACCGAGGAATACGGCATGGCCGTGCGCAAGGACACGCCCGAGCTGACCCGCGCCCTCAATGCGGCGCTCGCCAAAGTGAAGGCCGATGGCACCTACGCCAGGCTGACCCAGAAATGGTTCGGCACGGCCGCCAAGTAAGCCGCGCGGATCATCACCATGGAATTGGATTTTTCTCCTGTTTTTGCCGGCTGGCATGACATCGTCCACGGCGCCGTCATCACCGTGGAGGTGACGGCCTGCGCGCTGGTGCTGGGCTGCGTCATGGGCCTGCTGGTCGGCATCGGCCGGCTGGACCCGAATCGCCGCGTCATCTACGGCATCTGCACCACCTACGTGACCTTCATCCGCGGCACGCCGCTGCTGGTGCAGCTGTTCCTGCTGTTCTTCGGGCTGCCGCAGTTCAACATCCTGCTGCCGGCCTTTGTGTGTGGCGTGATCGGGCTGGGCATCTATTCCGGCGCGTATGTGTCGGAAATCGTGCGCGGCGCCATCCAGTCCGTGGACAAGGGCCAGATGGAAGCCGCCCGCTCGATCGGCATGTCTTCCGGCCAGGCCATGCGCGCGGTGATCCTGCCGCAAGCCATCGTGCGGATGATTCCGCCGCTGGGCAACGAGTTCATCGCCCTCATCAAGAACTCGGCGCTGGTGTCGCTGCTGACCATTGCCGACCTGATGCACGAGGGCCAGAAGATCATCAGCGTGTCGTACCGGTCGCTGGAAGTCTATCTGGCGATCGCGCTGGTTTATCTGATCCTGACGAGCGCGGCCGGGCTGATCCTGCGGCGCGCCGAACAACGGCTGCGCATGGGAGGCATGGTGCAATGAGCGATTCCGCAATCATCCGGATCCGGAACCTGGGCAAATCGTTCGGCGGCCATACGGTCTTGCGCGGCATCGACTTCGATGTGGAGCCGTCGCAGGTCGTGGTCGTGATCGGCCCCAGCGGCTCGGGCAAGAGCACCTTCCTGCGCTGCTGCAACGGCCTGGAACAACCCGAGGCCGGCACCGTCGACATCGTCGGCAAGCGCCTGGTGACCGACGGCCAGCCGATCGGCGAGCACGAGCTGAACCAGCTGCGCACGGAAGTGGGCATGGTGTTCCAGTCGTTCAACCTGTTCCCGCACCTGTCGGTGCTGCACAACGTCACGGTGGGTCCCCGCATGCTGCGCGGCGCCTCGCGCGAGGAAGCCGAGCGCAAGGCGACGGGCCTGCTTGAGAAAGTTGGCCTTGCGCACAAGGCCCACGCCATGCCCGCCAGCCTGTCGGGCGGCCAGAAGCAGCGCGTGGCCATTGCCCGCGCACTGGCCATGGAGCCGCGCGTGATGCTGTTCGACGAGCCGACCTCTGCACTGGACCCCGAGCTGGTGGGCGAAGTGCTGCAGGTGATGAAGGTGCTGGCCGCCGAAGGCATGACCATGGTCGTGGTCACCCATGAAATGGGCTTCGCCCGCGAAGTGGCCGATGTGGTGGTCGTCATGGATGGCGGCGGCATCATTGAGGCCGGGCCGCCGTCGGTCATCTTCTCGGCGCCGACGCAGGAACGCACGCGCGGCTTCCTGCAGGCCGTGCTGACGCGGGCGTGAGGATGGCTGTGACGCAGAATCCCTGGCAGGGCCGTGTCGACAACGGCGAGCGTGGCGACACCACGCGCCTGTTCCGCATCGTGCACGCGCTGCAAGCGGCAGACGCGACGCCCCTCGGCGGCGCGCCGGTATTGCTCGGCTTCCGTTGCGACGCCGGCGTGCTGCGCAACCAGGGCCGTCCCGGCGCCGCGCATGGCCCCGACGCCATCCGCCAGGCGCTGGCCAACGTGCCGGCGCACGGGCTGCCCGCGCTATACGACGCCGGCAATGTCAGCTGTGAGGACGGCGACCTGGAGTCAGCCCAGCTGGCGCTGGCGGGCACCGTGCGCGACGTGCTGGCGCGCGGCGGCCTGCCGCTGGTGCTGGGCGGCGGCCATGAAGTGGCCTGGGGCACGTGGCAAGGCCTGCGCGCGCACCTGGATGCGCAGGACGATGGCGGGCGCGTGCTCATCATCAATATCGACGCCCACTTCGACCTGCGCACCAGCCGGCCCGCCAGCTCCGGCACGCCGTTCGACCAGATCGCCAACGCCTGCGCCGAACGCGGGCAGCCGTTCGACTATGTCTGCCTGGGCGTCAGCCGCCTCAGCAACACGCCGGCGCTCTTCAGCCGCGCCGACGAATTGGGCGTCTGCTACGTGGAAGACGTGGACATGCAGGAGCGGCACCTGGCATCGCGCCTGGCCGAACTGTCGGCGCGCATCGATGCCACGGACCACCTGTACCTGACCATCGACCTCGACGCGCTGCCGGCAGCCGTGATGCCGGGCGTGTCGGCACCCGCCGCCTATGGCGTGCCGTTGCCGGTGGTGGAGGAAGTGTCCATGCTTGCCCGCCGCAGCGGCAAGCTGCGCGTGGCCGACCTGGCCGAGTACAACCCGCAGTACGACCGCGACCACCAGGGCGCGCGCGTGGCTGCGCGGCTGGCCTGGCGGCTGCTCGGCTGACCTTCAGGGCTGACCTTCAGATCACGCAGCCCGGCCGCCCCTTAGTTGGCAACCGCAGCGCCCGGCGATAGTATTGCCCTTCGCTAGATTTAGCGATTCTGATCAGAATTGATAAAGCGAGGCGAGGGCAGTCCTGCGCCGGCGCGGCCGTCTTGCCGCGCCCCCGGGCCGCCAGTCGCCACTTACCAACTGCGGGGCGGAAGGGTCTGCGTGATCGAACAAATCGTCATCGTCGGCTTTCGCCGGCAGGTGCGCCGTGCGCATCTGCCCTTCTTCATCATCTGCCATGCCAACCGCGTTTCGGTTTGTGGGCGCGAGAGCGGCCCTTGTGAGCGTGGAATCTTCAACCGTCAGCCTACAGGCGGATATCAACGGAAGTTGGCGTCGCGAATAGCTTGGGTTCCTTGCCGAGCGGAAACCCGATCACGTACAGGACGTTAGCTGGCATTGGCTTGTCCGGATCCGAGCCCCCCTCCAGCAGCACTTTGCGCTCGGCATAGCGTAGCGAAACGCCAAGGGTCTTGAGCACATCGATGTTGGCTTGCATCTTGTCAGCCGCCTCGCGCTTCTGCGCTTCGGTGTAGGCGTCCTGGCAATCCCGGTAGTTGCGGAAATTTTCCATCAGCGCGGCGAAGCGTTTATCCGCTTCGCCGCCCATCTCGAAGGCCAGCTGCGACATGTCCATCGTGCTGGTCTGCGCCAGCTCGACCAACTGCTTACCCGTGGTCAGCGGAATCGCCGTGAAGGTGATGTGCTCGCGGTCGAACTGTTCCTGCACAGCCTTGAGTTCGTCTTCGGGTGGAATCGCGAATGGCTTGTTGAGCGCGTCGATGTCCAGGAAATCGAATGCGCTGGCCAGCGCCCGGCAGGTGTCGGGGCCGGCGGGCCAGCCTAGCTCGACGCGCTGAACGGTTCGCACGTTGAGCCCGGCGATCACGGCCAACTGCTCTTGAGTCCATTGCCGGGCGTCGCGGAACACCTTGATGCAGACAGCCAGCTCGGCGGGAGTCAGTAGGCGTACTGGTGGCGTGTTTTCCGTCGCGTTCATTGCGTTGCTCCTCCGTCATCGACCGACGTGGCCAGCCGTGCTGGCCACGCCATTGCGCATGGCATGGCCGCACCTGGCGAGGGGCCGGAATGCAAGCAAGAATCCGACAGTGGCCAGCACTGCCACATAGTGAGCAGGCGCCATGGTGTCGTGCTGCAGCCACAGCGTGAGGATCATCGGCGTGAGGCCGCCAAAGACTGCGTAAGACATGTTGTAGGCAAACGAGAGACCGGTGAACCGCACTGGTGCCGGAAAGGCGCGCACGCCGGCAATCGGCACGGTGGCGATGGTGCCGACGAACAGACCCAGCAGTCCGTAGTGCCAGAACAGCGTGGCAGGCGTGCCGGGCAGGCTGCCGTAGAAGAGGTAAGCGGTTATGAACAGCCCGCTCCAGCCGATCAGCATGACGGCGCGGGTGCCGATGCGGTCGCACGCCCATCCAACGATCACGCAGCCGATGGTCAGCGTAAGGGTGGCGAACGCATTGGTCTCGAGAGCGAGCGCGGCGGGAATGTGATGGACCTTCTGCAGGTAGGCGGGCGTGTAAAGCACCACCACGACGATGGAGGTCGAAAGTACCCAGGTCAGCAGTGCCACGAACAGACTGGCCGAGCGGTGATCGCGCAGCACGGTGCGGATCGGGAGTTCGCGCGCCAGATTGCTGCGGTCAGCCAACTCGCGGAACACGGGGGTCTCATGCAGAAACCGGCGCAGGTAGACGGACACAAGTCCGAACACGCCGCCCAGGAGGAAGGGAATGCGCCAGGCGAAATCGCTCACCTGTTCAGGCGTGTAGTGTCGATTGATGGCGACCGCAACGAGCGAACCCAGCAGGATGCCGCCCGTGATGCCAGAGGTCAGCGTCCCGATGCCGAAACCGTAGTGCCGGCTCGGCACGTGTTCGCCGACAAACACCCAGGCACCGGGCATCTCGCCACCGATGGCCGCGCCCTGCAGCACCCGCATCGCCAGCAGCAACAGTGGCGCCGCGACGCCGATGCTGGCGTAGGTGGGCAGCAGGCCGATCATCAGCGTGGGCGCTGCCATCAGCAAGATCGACAGCGTGAACATGCGCTTGCGGCCAAGCCGGTCACCAAAGTGGGCGATCACGATGCCGCCAAGCGGGCGTGCCAGGTAGCCGGCGGCGAAAATGCCGAACGTCTGCAGTTGTCGCAGCCAGTCTGGCATGTTGGGCGGGAAGAATAGCGCGCCCAGCACCGTGACGAAGAAGACGTAGATGACGAAGTCATAGAATTCGAGCGTGCCGCCAAGGGCAGCCAGGGCCAAGATCTTGTAGTCGCGAGCAGCCAGCGTGCGTGCCGGAGCGGGTAAGACGCCGCCCAGTACGCTCAGGGGACTCACAGGTGGTTCCTGTTGTGGATTCACGGTCGGTCCTCGTCAGGTTGTGATCAATGGACTTCGGTCAGGGCTGGTCCTTTTGAGACCAAGACCCCATCGTTTGCGCGTGAGCGATGCCGCCCAGGCATGCGCCACGCTGCATGGAAGCACCCGGGCATCAAGTGGTGCCAACGCCATCGGTCATTCCATGTTGTTTGCGCTGAGCGAACAGCGGCAGCCCCCGCTGCAACTAATGAGGCGCCGTAGGGGCTGCCTGGGCAGCCATCAGGAATGGACCAACTGGATCGGTCAGTCGGGAATCGAGCCGTCGAGCTGGGCTAGCAGCGCATACGCCGATAGCGGTCGCGTTGGCTGGAAGTACAGGTCCCGGAGAATCGGCCTTTTGAGCGGTCCAACGATGGATGCGAGGTCAGACAGCCTTACGTGGCCCAATTCGGGCATGCCGATGCCCACGTCGCACAAACCGTAGGCGGTGTCACCATCCGTCGGATCCAGCGCGGCCAGTAGCCAGGCCGCATGCGCGTCAGGGGTAAACAGCCGCACTATGGGCAGAGGGTCGCTTCCGTGATCGGCTGCGTACGCGTGGCCGTTTGCGAGCAGTTGCTCGCGTTGTTCTGCAGTAATGAGCGTTGGAACCATGGGTTGCAGCCTCCTAGAACTCGAACGTGAAACCTCTTAGATCGCAATCAGCCTTCATACCTTGCAGTCATGAGACTTATACGTTGCATTTTGACGGCGCAAACATAGATAAATACGGAAGAAAGTCACCCTTCTCTATAATATTATACGAATTTGTTTATTATTTGCAAATCCTAGGCTGGACGGACAACTGCACCGCCGAAAAACTGCAAGCCTTCGGCAATGAAGTGCAGGATATGAAACTCGAGCAGGCGTTCGGCCAAGCGGTACGATTCCGACGCAAGGCTATCGGCCTAAATCAGGAAGCCTTGGCTGAACGGGCGGGCTTGCAGACTGCCGCCGTGAGTCGCGTGGAGAGAGGCGACGGATCCCCGAACTTGCGCACGATTGAGCGAATTGCAACAGCGCTGAACGTCCGTGTTTCGCAACTGCTTCTGCAGGCAGAGACGCTGCTACCTGTCATGGAAAGCGCCGCGCTATCTGGCAACGAGCCTGCAAGTAAGGCAAAGTAGACGGGCAACTTGTGGGAACCAACTGGATTATTGGCTTCACTGGTAAGCTGGCTACGCAGTAGAAGCAGCTTGATCGGCACAACAGAGGACCTAGGCACCTGTCTAAGCGAGCTTGATCACCACAGGGTGCCGGCCTTCTTGCTGACGCGGCCGGTGGATGAGCGGTTGGTGCGCGGGGGATTGGGCGAGCGTGGCTGATATCGCCGGTCGATCAACACCTGCACCCTTGCTGGCTAGATCGGTGCCCTGAGCTTTCATGGGGTACAGCGGCTTCGGGCCCGCAGCATTGCTGCCGGCCAGCCCTACCGCAGGTCGCGGCGCCGGCCACGGCCGGTACGCGCAAATCGCACGCGCAGAATGGCTAACGACCTCAGCACCGTTCAGCGCTTCACCCCCACACGCCCAACCTTTGCCGCCCGCTTCACCGGCACCAGCGTGGCCGCTGCTTCCTCAGCGTCATCCGCATTGACCAACACTCCCGCCGACACAATATAAGCCGCCGCGCTCTCAATATCCCCACGCAGCGCCGCACACGCTGCCGCGCTGTCATGCCTGCGCAGGGCTTCGACCAGGTTGTCGTGATGCTTCACCGCGACGCGCTCTTCCACGCGGCGTGATCCGGAGCGGAGGTCGTGGTTCAGGATCGGACCAATGCGCAGCCACTGCGACTCGATCATCTGCAGCAGGATCGGCATGCGCGCCGCCGCGTAGACGGCAAAGTGAAAGGCCTGGTTCGCGGCGATGACATCAGCGCCGTCGGGACTGCGCTTCGACATCTCGTCGGCAAACCGGCGGTGCAGTGCCTGTACCTGCTTCAGTTCCTCATCGGTGATGCGCTCCGCTGCAGTCGCGGTGGCGAGTCCCTCCAGTTCGATCCGGATCTTTGTGATTTCCTCGAACTGGCTGACGCTCATCCTCGGTACCCGCAGTGCACGGTTTGGCGTGAGCTCAAGTGCCTGCTCGGCAACGAGGCGATGCACCGCTTCGCGCACCGGCATGACGCTGACGTTCAGTGCGGCGGCAATGTTGCGCAGGGAAATCTGCTCGCCCGGCATCATCTGGCCGCTGATCAGCAGGTCTCGCAGCTGCGTGTAGACATCGCGGCTGAGCGTCTGGCGGACAAGAGGCGTCACAAGGTCATTCAGGGTCATGCCGCGAAGCATAGCACATAGGGTTATTCTCTATATTTGATCTGTGATCACAGTTTTAATCTTCGTCCGGAAGGCAGGCAGCCGCCTGTTCCCAAGAGGATTGGAATCATGTGGAAGGATGAATCGCTCGCCGGCAAACGCGTACTAGTGACCGCTGGCGCGGACGGCATTGGCCTGGAGATCACACGGGCCTTTGTGGAGGCGGGCGCCCGCGTTGCGGTTTGCGACGTGGCTGGCGGCAGTCTCGAACGTGTCTGTGCCGAGTTGCCCGGCGTGGTGGCAGTCAGGGCCGATGTGTCGAAGGAAAGCGACGTCGAGGCGCTGTTCCAGGCGGTGGATGGCGCCTTTGGCGGCCTGGATGTGCTCGTCAACAATGCCGGGGTTGCCGGCCCGACCGGCGGTGTCGAAACACTCTCCCTGGCCGACTGGGAGCGCACGCTTGCCGTCAACATCACCGGCCAGTTCCTGTGCGCGCGCGCCGCGGTGCCGCGCCTGCGGCAGGGGCGCTCGCCGTCGATCGTCAACCTGTCCTCCGCTGCCGGGCATCTCGGCATGCCGGGCCGTTCCGCCTACTCCGCGTCGAAATGGGCCGTGGTGGGCTTTACCAAATCGCTGGCGCTTGAACTGGGCGCGGATGGCATCCGTGTCAACACGGTGCTGCCCGGTGCGGTCGACGGCCCGCGTATCCGCGCCGTCATTGCCGCGAAGGCCGAGTCGCTCGGCAAGCCGCTTGAGGAAGTCACGCGCAACTACACGTCGCAGGCGGCACTGTGCCGCATGGTGACGATGCGCGACATCGCCAACATGGTGCGCTTCCTCTGCAGCGACCAGGCGGCCAATGTGCACGGCCAGGAAATGGTCGTGGACGGCCTGACCCAGGCGCTCAGCTAGCGCGCACAGCGCATTCCGTGGGCCGCCGGATATCCGCGGCCCGCAGCCAGACAACACCCGACCAAGGAATCACCATGGCCAAGCGAGCCAAAGCCATCATCACCTGCGCCCCGACCGGCGCCATCCACACGCCCAGCATGTCGCCCCACCTGCCGGTGACCGCCGACGAGATCGCAACCGCCGCCATCGACGCGGCGCGCGCAGGGGCCGCCATCCTGCACCTGCACGCCCGCGACCCGAAGGACGGACGCCCGTCGCAGGACCCGGCGCTGTTCCGGCCGTTCCTCGCCAGGATCAGCGCCGAGACCGACGCCGTGATCAATATCACCACCGGCGGCAGCCCGCACATGACGGTGGAAGAGCGCATGTTGCCGGCCACGACCTTCAAGCCGGAGCTGGCCTCCCTGAACATGGGCTCGATGAACTTCGGCCTGTTCCCGATGCTCGACCGCTTCAAGGAATTCCAGCACGACTGGGAGCGCGAACACCTGGAGAACAGCCGCAACCTGATCTTCAAGAACACCTACCAGGACATCGAGAACATCCTGCGCATCGGCAATGCCAACGGCACGCGATTCGAGTTCGAGTGCTATGACATCAGCCATCTGTACAACCTGCGGCACTTCCTTGACCGTGGCCTGGTCAGTGGCCCGGTGTTCATTCAATCCGTCTTCGGCATCCTGGGCGGCATTGGCCCCGATCCCGAGGACCTGATGCACATGCACCGCACCGCCCGACGCCTGTTCGGCGATCAGTTCCGCTGGTCGATCCTGGGCGCCGGCCGAGGCCAGCTTCCGCTGGCGACCATCGGCGCGGCAATGGGCGCCAACGTGCGCGTTGGCCTGGAGGACTCACTCTGGATCGGTCCGGGCCAGCTGGCGGCATCGAGCGCCGAGCAGGTCACGCGCATCCGGACCGTGCTCGAAGCCCTGAACATCGACGTGGCCACGCCGGACGAAGCCCGCGACATCCTCGACCTAAAGGGCGCGGCAGGCACCGCGTTCTGAACCGGCGGGGCCGCCACGGCCCAGCCCCGCCCAACCATCGAACACTGAAGACATCAACCAGGCAGAACGGGTGACGCGCGGCCCCAGGGCGTGGCGCCATATCCGCCGATGGAGACTACGCACATGCAGACCGTACCCGCCTCAGGCGCGCCGCCGCTGGCCGCGCCGACAGACCGCCCGCTGACCGCACTACTGTTCCGCAAGCTCATGCCCTTGCTGGTGCTGTCCTATGTGATCAGCTTTCTCGATCGCACCAACATTGCACTCGCCAAGACCCACATCGCTGTCGACCTGAACATCTCGGCCGCGGCCTACGGCCTGGGCGCGGGTCTGTTCTTCCTCAGCTATGCCTTGCTGGAAATCCCGAGCAACCTGATCATGCATCGGGTCGGGGCGCGCTTCTGGATCACACGCATCATGGTGACGTGGGGCCTGCTGTCCGCGGCGATGGCCTTTGCCCAGGGCGAGACCTCCTTCTACATCATGCGCGTGCTGCTCGGCGCGGCCGAGGCGGGGCTGTTTCCCGGTGTGATGCTCTATCTCACGTACTGGTTCGGCCGCGAGGATCGCGCGCGGGCGGTGGGCTACTTCCTGCTCGGCGTCTGCATCGCCAACATCGTCAGCGGCCCGCTGGGCGGCGCGCTGCTGGGCATGGATGGCATGTGGGGCTTCAAGGGATGGCAATGGATGTTCGTGCTGGAAGGCCTGCCTGCGGTTTTCCTTGCCGCGGTGGTCTGGAAGAAGCTGCCCGACGGTCCGGACAGCGCGCCATGGCTGACGCCAGCCCAGGCGCAGGAAGTCCGCAGCCGGCTGGCCGCGGAAGCCGCCGATGCCAGCGCCGGCAAAGGTGGCCACTCGTTCCTGGGCGCCATGCGTGATCCGCAGGTCTGGCTGGCGATCTTCATCTACTTCTGCCATCAGATCTCGATCTACACGGTGATCTTCTTCCTGCCGGGCATCATCGGCACGTACGGCAAGCTCACGCCCGTGGAAATCGGGCTGCTCAATTCCCTGCCCTGGATAGCCGCCGCCATCGGGGCCGCATGGCTGCCCCGACATGCCAACACCCCACGGCGCGGCCGCCGCCTGCTCTGCCTGGGGCTGGTCGTGATGGCAGGCGGCCTGCTCATTGCCGCCTTCGCAGGCCCGGTGATGGCGCTCGTCGGCTTCTCGCTGACCGCGCTGATGTTTTTCGTGGTGCAGTCGATCGTCTTCCTGTTCCCGTCGTCCCGCCTGAAGGGCGTGGCGCTGGCGGGTGGACTGGCCCTCATCAATACCTGCGGGCTGGTGGGCGGATTCATCGGACCGTCGGTGATGGGCATCATCGAACAGGCGACCGGCAGTACGCGTAACGGACTGGTCATCATGGCGGGCCTGTTGCTTGTCGCCTGCGCGGTGGCACCGTTTCTGCGGCAGGGGCAGGAACGCTGAAGGGCTTAAGCGTCACCGTACTGGCCGAGCTGCAAAGGCAGGGGCCGGTTCGCCCGTGCAAGTATGTTCGTGTCCGCACATATCCCTGCGTTGAGGCCGCGTATCAAGGGAATATTGGACAGGGACTGCCCGGCAGTCCCAAGCCTCCGGACTCGCCGGTGCGAAAATTGAAGAAGTACGTGGAGGGGATGCAATGGACAGGCGCACGATCCTCGCAGGAGCCGCAGCGTCAGCCGCAGTGTTGCTTGTCAGCCAGGGCGTGACTTACGCACAGCAACTTCGAAAGCCCTTTCGGGTTGGCGCGCTGATAAACGGGGCTGGCATCGTCGACGGAAAGCCCAATCCCGCCTTCGAAGGACTCCGCCATGGCCTGGCGCAACTCGGGTACGTCGAAGGCACCGATGTCATCTATGAGGGACGCTTTGCCGAAAACAGGCTTGAACGCCTACCCGAGCTCGCGATCGAACTGGTCAGCCAAGGCGTGGATGTCATAGCCACGTATGGCGGCCCCGCCACCAACGCGGCACGAAAGGCGACTACGACGATTCCGATCGTAGCCTCGATCGTTGCCGATCCGATCGCGATCGGGGTCGCAGCAACGCTGGAGAGACCCGGCGGCAATATCACCGGGGCGACGAACAATGACCCAGACCTTCCGTCCCGGCAACTCGACATCCTCAAGGCGCTCATCCCCAGACTTGAACGCGTTGCCGTTCTTAGCGACTCAGACATCCCTGGCGCCGACGCCAGCGGTTTGGCGCCCATAGAGCGCGCCAACGTCGCCGCTGCGCATGCGGCTGGCGTGACCCCTCAGGTACTGAAAGTACGGGGACCGAAGCCCGATCTGGAGGCTGCGTTCAATGCCATGGAAACCGGTCGCGCCCAGGCGCTGATAGTGCTCGAAGTTCCCGCGCCGCTTGCAGAGCGCAAGCGCATTGCAACATTGGCTACGAGTCGTCGGCTGCCGACCATGTTCTGGGGAGGCGCGCACGATTCGGGCGGCCTGCTTAGCTACGGCACAAGCGTTGCGAAAAACTTCCCCCGCTTGCCGGTCATCATTGATCGGATATTGAAGGGCGCAAAGCCTGCGGAAACCCCGTTCGAAGTCGTCTCGCGCCGCGAACTCGCTATCAATCTCAGGACTGCTCGCGAGTTGGGATTGACGATTCCTCCCGATTTGCTGAAGCGAGCTGACCGCGTCATTGAGTGACTGATGCTGGGACGGGGCTCGCGTCATCATGGCCCCTATTTGGGCCCCTCATTGAATGCCTTGAACTTCTTCACGTCTGCCACCTTGTAGAACAGCTTCAACGTAGCATTCTTCGACGGCGGGATTCGGCCCACGAAGGCAGACCTCACGAAAGCGGCTCTGCCGTTTCCATTGCTTTCCATCACACACACATATCGGCGCCCACGCTGGCGCAGCACCGCGAAAGCGCCAAGGCTCGGTTCCTCAACCCTTGTGGGCTGAAGCTTGCCCACAGCAACCGCTCGATTGATGAATCCGCGACGCGGCCCGACGAAGATGTAGTCGTTGCGTCCGTGCTTGCTGGTTGCATAGCCGAATGGATCTTCGATAAGTGCCCTGACCGCTAGCGAATCGGGCCTTAGGGACGGCGCGCGCAAGACATGGCCCGGGGGAATATGCTCCAGCACTGTGCGAACACGCGAAAATGAAACCGACCGAGACTCGTTGATTCCTAGGTGACCTGTGGTTGCGACTGAGAATTGAGCTGTGCCACAAAAAGGAGGCCAGCCACACTTAGCGCGAGCCTTTGCGAAGGCGCGGACCGAAATTGTGACTGCCACTTCTGCGATTCGGACGATTCGAACTTGCGCAGAATTTGCGTCCCAAGCATCACAAATTCTGGCGCGAGTAGCACGGTGGTGTCGCATCAAGAGAGGACGCAATGTCCGTCCCAGGCCGAGTCGTTTATTTGTGATTTTTCTCAACTATTTTGAGAACCTACATCGCGGCTGTCGGCCCACAAAATAGTCGGCAAGAGGGGTCTTACAAATCAAAGACCTAGCCACCTTTTCTGTGAATCAAATCTTCACTATTTTCAAAAAAGATGGAAATTTCCTACCGAAGTCACAAAATAGATGACATCACCCGTAGGAAGAGCTCCCGACGAACTCACTAGAGCGTTTCACCTCGACCACGTCTTCTACCGTTGCTGAATAGCTCACCGCCCACCAGCCGCATACTCGGTTCGTTGATTGGAGCGAGCCATGAAAGCAATGCGACGGTGCGCCGCCTGCGGCCAACCCTTCCTCCCACGTCCCCAGGTACCACGGCAGTGCTATTGCTCGGGTGCCGCCTGCCAGCGCGAACGCCGGCGCCGATGGCAAAAGCAGCGCCTTCATACCGATGCCGACTATCGCGACAACCAAGGGCGGGCGCGCTCAGCCTGGCTCATGCGTCACAGGGATTACTGGTCCCACTATCGGGCGGAGCATCCGGCATATGTCGAGCGCAATCGAGAACAGCAACGCACCAGAAACCACCGACGACGGCTGATTGCAAAGATGGACGTGTCATCCGTCCCGGCGCCAATCCCGTCGGGCATCTACACCCTCCAGCCCCAGGCGTGCGCTGGCGTTGCAAAGATGGACGTCTGGACGGTGGAAATCGTTGTATTACCGCCGGCCAGAGCCCCTTCTGTCCATGATTGCAAAGAGATGACGTGAGGCGTATCGCCAAACGGCCTGCTATTGTGGATCCGTGCGCTCTCCCCGGAACGGCGAAGGGCTTCCAGACGATCCCATTCGCATCCTCGTAAGAGTCCACTGGTATCGGGCATTGCACGAGCAACGGTGGATCCATGAGCGTGAGAGCGGGTTCGCACATTGGTTCGTGATCATCATGGCAGTCGATCAATCTACCGAGGCCGCACCATCAAAGAGCATGGCCCTGCGTGCTGTCGAATACGTTCGGATGTCCACGGAGCATCAGCAGTACTCCACGGAGAACCAGTGCGACAAGATTCGCGAGTACGCCTCCAAGCGGAGCCTCGAGATCGTCCGCACATACGCTGACCAAGGGAAAAGCGGGTTAAGAATCGACGGCCGAGAAGCCTTGCAGCGCCTCATCCACGACGTCACTAGTGGCATGGCCGACTTCCAGGTGATTCTGGTCTATGACGTTAGCCGCTGGGGCCGGTTTCAGGATGCTGATGAAAGCGCGTACTACGAGTACGTCTGCCGGCGCGCCGGGATCCAGGTCGAGTACTGTGCCGAACAGTTCGAGAACGATGGATCGCCGGTGTCAACCATCGTGAAGGGCGTAAAACGTGCAATGGCCGGCGAATACAGCCGCGAGCTCTCAGCCAAGGTGTTCGCGGGACAGTGCCGGTTGATCGAACTCGGATTTCGGCAAGGCGGCCCAGCCGGCTACGGTTTGCGGCGGGTCCTGCTTGACGAGCATGGTCTCATGAAGACCGAACTTCACCGTGGGGAACACAAGAGCCTCCAGACAGATCGCGTCATCCTGATGCCCGGACCAGACAATGAGATCCGGATCGTCAATCTGATCTACAACTGGTTCATCGATGAATCGCTAAATGAGTATGAAATCGCGGCCCGCCTGAACGGCATGCGGGTCCGCACGGATTTGGGCCGTGAGTGGACTCGTGCAACTGTCAGGGAGGTACTGACCAACGAAAAGTACATTGGAAATAACGTCTACAACCGCGTCTCGTTCAAACTCAAGAAGATCCGTGTCGTGAACTCATCAGACATGTGGATTCGCAAAGATGGCGCATTCAAGCCGATCGTACCACCGGATGTCTTCTACACCGCGCAAGGCATCATGCGTGCCCGGGCACGCCGGTATAGTTCAGAGGAACTGATCGAGCGGCTGAGGAATTTATATAGGAACCGCGGCTTCCTGTCAGGCCTGATCATCGATGAGACAGAGGGCATGCCATCATCTGCCGTGTATGCGTACCACTTCGGCAGCCTGATCCGCGCCTACCAAACTGTTGGCTTCACACCGGACCGAGACTATCGCTATCTTGAGATCAACCGGTTCCTGCGCCAGTTACATCCAACGATTATCACGCAGACAGAGCAGGCCATAGCCGATCTTGGCGGAACCGTCGTGCGCGATCCGGCGACCGACCTCCTGGACGTCAATCGTGAATTCACTGTTTCGCTCGTCTTGTCACGCTGCCAGCCACATGAAAACGGTCGGAACCACTGGAAGGTTCGGTTTGATACGAGCCTACTGCCGGACATCACGGTCGCGGTTCGATTGAATGGACAGAACGATGCACCGCTCGACTACTACCTACTACCTCGGCTAGATTTCGCGCAGCCTGGTATTCGCCTGGCGGAACGTAACTCCATAGAGTATGAGAGCTATCGCTTCGACACGCTGGACTACCTCTATCACATGGCAGAGCGCGCCAAACTGCGGAGGGCAGCATGAACGCGAAGCATCAGCCAGGCGAGATCCGCATGATTCCGATCGATCAGATCGAAGTGATCAATCCACGTGAGCGCAACAGTCGGGTCTTCGAGGAGATCGTGGGGAACATCAAGACAATCGGCCTCAAGAAGCCGATCACCGTAACACCCCGTGCCGGCACCAACGGCGCAGAAAGGTATCTTCTGGTGTGTGGCGAGGGCCGCCTGAAGGCATTTCGCTCGCTTGGTGAAACGACCATTCCGGCGATGGTGGTGCATGTCAGCGACGAGGACGCGTTCATCATGAGCCTCGCTGAAAACATCGCTCGCCGGCAATGCCGCCCGCTAGAGTTGCTCGCAGGCATTCGGCAACTGCAGGATCAAGGATACTCTCCCAAGATCATTGCTGAGAAGACTGGCCTGACACAAACGTACGTCCAGGGCATACTGCTACTGCTTCAGCATGGTGAAGAGCGCCTTCTGATAGCTGTTGAGAAGGGCAAGATCCCACTGACCGCGGCGCTGTCTATCGCTGGAGCCGGCGATGACGACAAGGCGATTCAAGCAGCCCTTCAAGAAGCGTACGAGTCAGGGAAACTCCGCGGCAAACAACTAATGACCGCACGGCGAATCATCGAACGTCGGCAGACATTAGGAAGGTCGGCCGCCAGATACATGACAGCCAAGAAAGCTGACGTCACAACGTCCAGCCTGGTTCGGACGTACGAGAGCGAGGTAGAACGTCAGAAGGCCATGGTTCGCAAGGCCGAGTTCACACAGCAGCGGTTGCTGTTCGTCGTCGGAGCTCTCCGTCAGTTGTTCGCCGATGAAAACTTTGTGAATCTCCTGCGTGCCGAGTCCCTGGCCACACTTCCTCAATACCTCGCAGAGCGAGTTTGGCCAGTCGGAGGGTCGCCATGACTGGCGTAACGCTCGGCTTCGTGCCGGAACCCCTCTCCGTACCAGTGATCTGCATCCTCCCTTCGCGCAAAATCCCGGCCGGGATCGCCAACACGCGCAAGTTCAAGCAGATCCGATCCTCCATTGAGGAAGTCGGTCTGATTGAGCCTCTATCTGTGACGGCAGTCGACCACCAGTCCGGCCACCATATGCTACTCGACGGCCACATTCGGCTAATGGCCATCCGAGAGCTCGGATTTGTGGACGCGCCGTGTCTCGTAGCAACTGACGACGAAGCGTATACATACAACAACCGTATCAATCGGCTTGCCACCATCCAGGAACACTACATGATTCGCCGCGCGATTGACCGAGGCGTCTCGCCAGAGAGACTGGCAAAGGCTCTTTCGGTCGACGTCAGCCTGATCATCAAGAAGGTCAACCTGCTTGATGGGATCTGTCCGGAAGCAATTGAATTGCTAAAAGATCGGCAGTTTTCGCTGGAGGTCACGAGGGCCATTCGGAAGATGAAACCCACCCGCCAGGTAGAGTGCGTGGACCTGATGGTGGCTGCTAACAATATCTCTGTCGCCTACGCGGAAGCTCTATTAGTTGCGACGCCCGCAACCCGACTCGTCGATGGCAAGAAGCTGAAGAAGCTAACGGGCATCACACAGGAACAGATGGCAAAGATGGAGCGCGAGATGGGCAACCTACAGGATCAGTATAAGGGCGTGGAACAGACCTATGGCCAAGATGTGCTGAACCTCGTTCTCGCTCGAGGATTCTTGACAAAACTGCTGGAAAACGAATCAGTTTTCAAGTACCTGAGTAATCGGCAGCCCGACCTTCTCCAGGAGTTCCGATCGATCTTGGAGATTACGTCGCTCGATCAATAGGTCATCATGATGCCGCCATCAGATGCGGTGGATCGGCATGATTCATCCGATAAGACGAACATCAGTCACGGATACCACTTGTGCATGTGCTAGCGTGGCGCCGATGTCGGGCTCAAAACTCCCCCAACACCCACCCACTAATCACCGCAAAATACTCCCTCAACCAAGCGTTGTACCGCAAATAAGCTGGCGTATCCGCCCCAACCCCTACCACCACCTCGAATCCCGCCTTCCGCGCAATCTCCTTAGCCCGCATTAGGTGAAAATCACTGGTCACCACGATCAGTGGGTCCGCGGCACTCACACCCTGCTGCTCCAGCAACCGGCGGCTGAAGCGCAGGTTCTCTTCCGTGCTGGTGCTATGGCTCTCCCGGATCAGCCGCGCCGGCGCCAAGCCGTGCGCGATCAGGTAGTCCGCCATGATGTCCGCCTCACGGCACGGCAGCCCGAAGCCCTGGCCGCCACTTACCACCACCCGCGCCGCAGGCCAATGTCGTGCCAGCCTCATGCCTTCATCCAACCGAGCCACCAGCGTTGGTGAGGCCGCGCAATGCGGGGTCCCGGAGCCAAGGATGATTATGGCCCTGGTTGCATTGCCTTCGGCGCAGCTTCGGCAATGGCTCGGCTGATGACGTGGAAGAACACCGCCACCGTTGCCAGCCATACCGCGAATGCAGTCCAGCCTGCCCGCCAGATCCATCGACGCCGCGCGCTGGCGGCACGCCATTGCGCCACGACTTCCCAGCGCCATGACAGCGCAAGGCACACCGCGCCGATCGCACCGGGGAGCACGACACCAAAGTTGAATAGCCCCATCAGCATCAGCGCGATGGCATCACCCAGCAGCAAGGCGCCCGCCAATGCCAGGCCGATGCGCCGCCGCGGGGGCGCGGGTCTTTATGTCAGCCCGAAAGGCTCCCCCGCCGCGGCCCGCCCCTTTTGGGGCGTACGTAGGCGAAAGACGAGAGGATACCGCTTCGCTGCTCGTCCGGTGTACGTGGGTCACTACGCACCTCCACTGGGGAGTAAGCCGTGTTGAGTGACAATAGGCCGATCCTGAATTTTGCTTGAAAGGATGTACATCGGAGAACATGACGGGCGCGGATTGGCATCGGTGCCGGCAGGCGGGATGGCGAATCTCCTGTTTTGGTTATCGAATGAGACGAACCTACACTGTCGCTGCGTTCTGGCTAGCGGGTGCGGCGACCACTTGGGCCGCCTGCTGGATCGGAAGTCGAGTGACCTTCCGACTCGGTCTCGGCTGGAGCTTTCAAGACTTGGGGGATTGCTGGGACGTGGGTGTTTGCACTGTGCCCGCCTGGTACACGCTCTTGCTCTACCTCTACGTTCTGGGGCCATCGATTGTGTTCGCAGTGGTGGGCTGGAGGGCTTGCGACGCTACGCCGAGGCGCCTCGTCCAACTGCTGGGCCTACTCGTTGTGGGCACGGCATCGCTCTACTGGTGACATATGCGATGAGGTGGTGTCCAATGCCGCTCGCTGTCGAACCTTTCTTACACTGAATCGAGCAATCGCAATGCAGGGAATGAAAACGAAGGCGTTCTGGCGCCGCATGGGCCTTGCGCTATGCGGCGCCGTGCTTCTTGTCGATGCCATCGCATTGACGACCCTTGGCCTCTTCAACTTCGGCATCGTCCTGCCAGGCTGCATCGGCGCGTCATTCCTGCTCCTTGCATGGCAGTGGCCCCGCGTAGCCCACTGGCGAGCAGCCAGCCATAGGCGCCAGCAACTATGGCAAGCAGCATGGATCGCGTTCGCACTGTGGCTGGCGACAGTGGCCGTCTTCTTCCACAGCATCCACCGCAGCACCGAAGCCGCCATCCCAGGAAGCTCGTCCGTGAAAGCCATTGTCATCCTCGGCTCCGGCACGCCGAACTGCGTCGCCTCGCCAACGCTGGTTGCGCGGCTTGATCAGGGCTTGAAGCAGGCTCGGCGGTGGCCGCAGGCGAAGGTCGCGGTCAGTGGCGGGCAGGATTACGGGCTGCAATGCCGAGAGGCGGACATCATGGCTGAGTATCTGATTGCCCGCGGTGTCGCAGCAGACAGGGTGCTCCGGGAAGGGCGTAGTACCAGCACGGAGGAGAACCTGGTGTTCAGCCGGCGCTTGCTTGAAGAGCAGGGCGTCGCCGCCACCGATCCCATTGTGGTGGTGACCAGCGATTTCCATGTACAGCGGGCAGTGCGGATTGCTCGGAAGGCAGGGTTCGCGGAGGTCGCCGGAGTCGGGGCTGGAACGCCGCTCTATCTTCGATATAACGCCTGGCTCCGTGAGTACTTCGCGGCGATCAGCGGATGGATGCTGAGGGAGTATTGAGGCTTCTGAATCCGTTATGTCGCCGCACCTCCATTACTAATTGCGACAATCAGAGTCTCGCGAATCTGGCGGGACTCCATTCTTCCGTCAACGCGTAGTAATGGGCGGGTCGAACGAATAACCTTCGGCCGTCCAACCGATCAGGTTGCCACACCTGAGCCAGCGTCTTTGTGCGGATTCCACTGCCGTGAAAGACGCCTGATGTCCCTCTGCGCGGGCAGGACAGCGGCGCCCAAATGTCTGTGGCGAAAATGCCTTAGCCCCCTTTTGGGGGGCGTCAATCAGGCCGGAATGGCACATAGTTGCCATATTGCATTGCCAACGAGGCTGGCAGCAGTACGCACTATCTGGTGTTGGCCTATGTCTTGCATTGGCCGGTGGACGGGCGCGGTTGCCTTGCACCAGCGTGGGGCGTATCGCTGGTTGGCGCCGGAGGCGGTGCTGGCGGATGCGGGCGTGCACGCCTATACGAAGGCGTACTTCGCATGAGGCGGGCCATGTCCGGTATCGAGGCCCACGTGCCCACGAGTCGAGCGGGACATGATCACGACGTGACGCCTTCGGCATGCGTCGGCCCGGCTCCACGCGGTGAGCACGGGGCTAGAGTGCGTGCTGCTTGTCGGGTTCGCTGACCTCGACTAGCCTGCTATCGATGTCGATTCTTCGCTGCGCTGCGATACCCATTTGATGCCGGAACGCTCGACCACCCGATATGGCAAGGCGCTGCAGCGCCTGCACCAGGTCTTTTCCCCGTTGAACCTGGCGGCGGCGGCGTGGCTGATTGCAACATGGGCGTTCGCGGCGTTTCAGCTCGTGAGCGAGCGGGACCGCTTGCTGCACGACGCCGCGGAGCGTACCCAGGCGCAGGCCCAGGCGTTCGGCGCGTACTCGAAATCCAGCATCCTGCGGCTGTCAGAGTTCCTCCTCGACCTGCGGGCCAGTTGGCTGGTCGGCCAGCCGGGATTCATCGACATGGTGCGTGAGCGGGAGAACCTGGTGGTGGACCTGTCGTTCCAGGTGTCGGTGATCGACAAGCATGGCCTGCTCATCTACTCGTCCATCGCCCCGCCCGCTCCCGGCCAGAAGGTCGACCTGAGCGAGCGCGAGCATTTCCGGGTCCATCAGAACGCGGGCGGGCGCGACATGCTGTTCATCAGCGACCCGGTGAAGGGCAAGGTCTCGCGCAAATGGTCGATCCAGTTCACGCGCCCCATCCTGCGCGCGGGCAGCTTCGACGGGGTCATCGTGGTCTCGGTCAGTCCGGAGCAGTTCGCCAGCTTTGCGCAGACGTTCACTAACCACGATGGCGAAGTGGCGTCGGTCATCAAGACTTCCGGCCAGGTCATTGCGCGCGTGCCGGCCCTGGAGGGCACGCTGGCCAGGGCGGTCAGCAACAGGCCCTACCTCGCCAGCGGGTCGCCCCAGTCTGGTAGTTATCGGGCGGTGTCGGGCTCCGAAGGCGTGGAGCGGGTCTTCGGCTATTACCGTATGCCGGAGTTCGGGCTCAATTTCGTGGTGGGCGAGTCCGTCGACCTGGTGCTGGCGCCCTACGAGGTCTATCGCCGCGTTGCCCTGGCCGGTGCCATTGCTTCCACGCTGCTGCTTGGCCTGTTGTACTACAGCCTGCGCCGCTCCATGGGGGAGCGACGGCGCCATATGGAGGAGATGCGGCTGGCTTCGCTGGTCTATTCATCCAGCAGCGAGGCCATGGTAGTGACGTCGCTCGATGGCACCATCATCGACGTGAATCCGGCCTTTGCCGCCGCCACCGGCTATACAGCCAAGGAGGTCAAGGGCCGCCCGGGCTATATCGTCAGCGGGGCAGGCAATGCGGCAGGGCTGGTCGAGCGCCTGCGGGCCACCGTGGCAGCCAAGGGCAGATGGAGCGGCGAATTCTCGATCCGCCGCAAGGACGGCAGCGAGTTTCCCGCCTACCTGACCGTGGATACCTACCTGGCCCACGCGTATGGCGAGCGCCGCCGCGTTGCGCTGATCCATGACATGACCGAGAAACGCCAGGCGGAGGAAGTCATCCGGCACCAAGCGAATTTCGATGCGCTCACGGATCTGCCCAACCGCCGCCTGTTCTTCGACCGGCTGAGGCAGGAGATCGAGCGTTCGCGCGGCACGCAGGATGTGCTGGCGCTGCTGTTCATCGACCTGGATCGCTTCAAGGAGGTGAACGATACCCTCGGCCACGACCAGGGCGACCTGTTGCTGCTGGAGGCGGCGCGGCGCATTGCGGCATCGGTACGCGCGTCGGATACCGTGGCGCGGCTGGCCGGCGACGAATTCACCGTGATCCTGCCCGCGGTGGGCGATGCCGGCGTTGCCGGGGGCATTGCCGAGGCCATCCTGGAGCGGATTGCCGCGCCTTACCGCCTTGCCGGCGAGCTGGTGGTGGTGTCGGCCAGCATCGGCGTGGCGACCTACCCCAAGGACGCGGACAACGCCGAGGACCTGCTGGTGTGCGCCGACCAGGCGATGTTTGCCGCCAAGGAGGAGGGCCGCAATCGCTGGAAGGTATTCACCCAGGCGCTGCTGCAGGCGGAGAGGGAGCGCCTGCGCATCACGCAGGACCTGCGCACGGCGCTGGCGTCCGGGCAGTTCGCGCTGCACTACCAGCCCATTGTCGATCTGCAAACGGGCAAGGTCTGCAAGGCCGAGGCCCTGATCCGCTGGGACCATCCGGTGCGCGGGCCGATCCACCCGGCCGATTTCATTGCCGTTGCGGAGGAATCCGGCCTTATCATCGACATCGGCCGCTGGGTGCTGACCGAAGCGCTGGACCAGCTTGCGCGCTGGCAGGTGGTGCTGGGCAAGGGCTTCCAGATCTCGGTCAACAAATCACCAGTGGAGTTCTGCGCGCCTGCGAGCGGGCCCGAGTCCTGGTCCAGCATGATCGAGCGCAGGAACGTGCCGGTGGGCAGCCTCGTCATCGAGATCACCGAAGGCTCGCTGATGGAGCAGAACGCCGATGTCATGGACCAGCTCTCCCGCTTCCAGGCGGCCGGCATCGAGATCGCGCTCGACGACTTCGGCACCGGCTACTCGTCCTTGTCGTACCTGCGGCGCCTGGACATTGACTACATCAAGATCGACCAGTCCTTCGTCCGCTCGCTGACGCGGGGGCCGGACGACGTGGCCTTGTGCCGCGCCATCATCAGCATGGCGCATGCGCTGCGCATCCGCGTGATTGCCGAGGGCGTCGAGACCGAGTCGCAGCGCGACATTCTGCTGGCTGCCGGCTGCGACTACGGGCAAGGCCACTTCTTCTGTCCGCCGGTGGAGGCAAGCGCGTTCGAGGCCTACGTGAGCGCCGTGACTTGAGGCGAGCGGCGTCCTTCGGTGCCTTGGTCGGGGGCTCGTCTGGGCCTCGTCCGTGCGCTTGGTTTCGGGGCATTCCCTGCCTTGCCGCTTGCACTGCCAATGCTGCAGGCACAGCGGGCGCGCACACCAACCTGGACGAGGGCTTAGAGCCAGCCCTTGCAAGGTGATATGGAACAAGAGGCAACGAAGCTTCGAAAACTCTGTGTGGGCCCTCCTTCGTGCTCGCCCATCCGAATGACAAGGACGGCGGGCCTTTCTCACCGATGCAAGGAGGTTCGTAATACAACCCACCACCCCCGCTCCGCAGCATTTCGCCCTCGCTCAAAAACAAGCCCAATTAACCCAAAACCTAGCCGTAGCCGACCGCGCCCTCGCCCGTCGCCTCGCCAGAACCACCTTGCCCCCCGTCGTCACCCTCGAAGACCACATCCTCGAAACCAGCGCTGGCCTCCGCCCCAACCTCTCAGCGCCCACAGGCCGAGCCAATAAGAACCCCTGCCCCCGATCACACCGAGGATGAGAAGTTTAGGCGGACTATTCGGTCTGCGCCGTTGGAGGTTGTGTTGCCGGAGTTGATTTTCGAGTCGTAGGTCGGGGCAACGACCCTCCAGCATGGGCCCGAACTTCCAGCTTCAGGGATAGCGGCCGTCACTGCGAAATCTGAGAGCAAGGAAGCAGAAAAGACAAGGGGCGCCGAAGCGCCCCGAATGCAGGAACGGCGGGCTTGTCATCGCCTGTTGCCGTCCTGGCTCCCTCAACGCCGTGGCGGAGGGAGACTCAGAATCCCTTACGGGAACCACTAAATATTAGCAAAACGCTTGCAGAAGTGAATAGTCCCATGCTTTGAGCTTCAGCAATAGCAGCCGTCACCCCTTCGTAAGGGGTGGCAGCGCTTTAGTTCTCCTGCAGCCATGAGGCCGCAGGAGAACTAAAGCGCCATCCTGCGGTGCCTTGTGCCCCGAGCACGTCAATGATCGGCTCGATACCTCAAACACTGGCAGATCGCGCACCTGCCGCTCAACGCGGTCACGCACCGCGCGGATGTTCCGGCCACAGTCGCTCCAGCACTTGCGCCGAAGCTTTCGGCTCAAGTCACCAACACACCGTTGCGGGTTTTCTGTCAGCCATCGCTCAAGCTATAGCCTTCCAGCAGCCAAGCTGGGCGTACATCGCGATTTCGCAAGAAGGTCATAAGGGACATGGGTGGTTTCCGCAGTCCGCCACGCATACCTCGGGTAAAGAGCAGCGCCTCCTGAATTTGGTTGCGTGCAAGATCCGCATCGCGGCAACATTTTCCATAGAGCTGAGATGTGCCACATCCGCAATATTCGTCCGCGCGCATTTCCAGTATGCGCTCATAAGGATGACGTACTGCTTGGTGCCCTGGCCAGCGACCGAAAGCCCTCAGATGAAGGTGTCTGACCGCCCACAATGTATATAGGTCTAGCAACTCCACAAGCGGGTCCCAGACCGTCCAAGTACCATCCGCCGGCTCAAACGCACATATTGACCCATCGGGGAAATTGGTATGGCGAGGCCCAATCCATTCGTATCCGATAGCCCCAGTCCCCCAGAACCCCCAACCTCGAACCAAAGCATCGGCAAGCCGGATTCCGACGACAAAGATTGCTTGCTGAGAAAGCCCCGGCAGCAGCGAACTCTCGACGATGAGCCACATGCAATCGTCATCAAGCCAGTGCTGCGTACCGGGGTAAGCCTGCTGTACCGCGGTTAGCTCTTCTGCGAACTTGCCGCGAAGCTCTGAGACGACGAGCGGTGCGGCGGAACGGGGCGTCCCGGATCCGGCGTGTGGCCATGTCCGGGATGATGTCCGTGGTCGGTCGGATTCCCGTGCCCATGGTCGTGCTTCGGTTCTTGCTTTTCCTGGTTTGACATGATTCGACTCCGCGCCCAGGGTTCGAGGAGAAATGACGGGATTGCTGGGCACGACAATCCCGCCATTTTTAACGACGGGAAACAGCGAAGCATCCAGCTGCTCCCCGATTCGACACAACTCAATCTGCACATCGTCCCGCATGAAGCTTCTCCTTGGCCGGGGTCTGCGACCGCACCGGCACTGAGCGTCGCTGGCTGGGGTCTTCTCCCGAGTGACCGGCAGCGCGAAAGGGCTTCGCCCTCTCAGAACTGCTGTGCTACACTGAACTTGTCGACTTTGACAAGTTCGACTTTACTGTAGCGCGTGTTGTCGCTTATGTCAACACAGACTTTACGTTTTCGACAAATGCAAGATTCCAGCCGCAAGCTGTTCGCGCAGCGTTTGCGCCACGTACGAGAGGAAGTTCGCAAGCTCACCCAGGCAGACCTCGGCCGCTTGTGCAATTTGCCTGCAACTTCGATTTCCCACTTCGAGAAGGAAGATGGGACGCGAAAGCCGTCATTCGACAATCTGCGAGCCTTGGCCAAAGCGCTCGACGTCACGACCGACTACCTGCTAGGCAGAACCGAGGACATGCATGGAAATACGGCTCTTGACGAAAAGCTGTATCGTGACGTGAAATCTCTGAGCGAAGCCGATAGACAGATCGCTGAGAACCTAATCAAACAACTGGCAGCACACAAACGCTCATAGGAGCCGACGTGATAGAGCGAAAGCTACGGGATGCCGAACAGGTTGCTGAAAAAATTGTGCGCGACGAAGGCCTTACTCTGCCGATCGATGTGCTTTCACTTGCGGCAGCGCGAGACATCCACGTGGTTGCCAAGCCAACTAGCGCGCAAGGCGTATCGGGCATGCTCATTCGATCCGGAGAGCGATTCGCCATTGCATATGCCACTCACATTAGAAGCGAGGGATTCCAGCGTTTTAGTATTGCGCACGAGCTTGGTCACTACTTTCTCGATGGACACCCCGACGCCGTGTTCCGAGGCGGAGATGTCCATGAGTCCAAGGCTGGATTCGCCTCGTCCGACCAGTATGAGCTGGAGGCGGACCACTTTGCAGCCGGCCTGCTGATGCCGAGCCATCTATTCGATGCCGCAGCAAGCCGATACTCTGACGGCCTCGAGGCAGTCAAGGGCTTAGCCGGCGACTGTAAGACATCGCTGACCGCATCTGCCATCCGATACGCGCAGCTAACCGATGCTGCAGTCGCGATCATCGTAAGCCACGTGTCGACAGTCGATTACTGTTTTACGTCGAAAAGCATGCGCCGGACGAAGGGGTATCGTCACTTAAATAAGGGCGCCGTTTTGCCTCGGCAGTCGTTGACACGCGGCTTCAACCAAAATCCGAAGAACATAGAATCCGCAAGTGAAGACGACGACAGCACAGAATTGAATCTTTGGTTCCATACAGACGATGAAATTTCCGCGACTGAGGAAGTAATCGGGTTGGGGGATTACGGTAAGACGCTGACGGTTATCACAGCGGATACTCCCGACGACGATGAAGACACTGAGCGCGACTGGCAAGCGCCGCGCTTTAAGTACTGACGTACCCAGCACTTTATAAAAGCAGGGACTCTTAGAACAGATCCGCACTGATCTCCTCCGAGGCTCATGCCTTGCTCGGAGTTCATTTCATAGCAGCGGCGATATGTTGCTTGAGCCGCTCAAGGAGTAAATGGGCGTCGATATGAGAGCCCTCGCAACGTAGCTCTTTGACGCACTCTGGCTCGAGTGCAACAGTAATTGCCAACGAGTTGCGCATGAGACGGTAAATGGTCGCCGCGTCATCCGGGTTGATCGCTTTCTCTGAGTGGAAGTAGTCGAGATCGATGTCAAGTATATACGGTCCAGAATCGGCTGCACCCAGTCCCATCGCGCTTGCCATCCGATTAGCCGTCGCGAGTTCGCGGTCCAAGTAGTTCGATTCGAGTACTTGATTGGCGCGAGCGATGACACAGTCATCGTCGTGAGGCATCTTTTCACAGCCGATGGCGCACTCGGCACAGATGGTAAACATCCCGTCTCCTCTCGGAGCGTAGGTATAGGGCGGCGTTGGACGATTCGGACTCGGCCCTGGGTCGCGTCCTTGCATCAATAGATCGAAGCTACGCGAGACTTCTTCGTGGAATGCATCCTCCTCAATCGAAGGCACCTGATCGAACAGGTTGATCGCAAACGCGCAGGAAATGATGCCGGACAAAAATGCTGTATGAATGTGCTCATCGTGTCGCAGTTTACTGACGGCTCTGAGTAGCGACTGTTCGTCTTTCCAGTCGATGTCCGCGATCAGTTCCGGCAGCATCTTCTCGGCCTCATCCCAATCGCCTTTCGTTGCGATGCTTCGATGTGCGCGGAATGCGCCCATCGTATCAGTGTGATGATCGAGCGTTATAAGCGTTGGAGCATTTTCGACACCGCGCCTAATTTTCGCCCACGGCAGCAAGACGAAGTGATGGGCATTGACGATGTAAACGTCCTTGCCGCCAATGCTGAACTCGTCGTAGATCTGGTTCATGGAAAGTTCCCCGGCCTATTTGTCGAAAACGTGCTAACGGCTCCAACTCTGGCCGTCAGTCAGATCGTCGATCAACCAGTCATACTGACTACTCGAATGCCTGCGAGAAGAACTCTCAAAGCAGATCGGCACTAGTTTGCTTCAATCGTACCGGATTGTCTTCGGCGTATTGTACCTTCATGGCAATCGACGCATGACGTCTTCAGCTTCGAGACCGCTTTGATGTCTACGCCCCTCAACGTCATCAGGACATCCTGTATGCCACATCCCGATTTCAATCCGCCAGGCGAGCCGCCGAAGCCGACTAGTCGCCGATCCACTCTAACCGGACTGTTCTACACCGCACTCACGCCTTACCTTGAACCCACCGCGGAAGAAGTAGACGAGGTACTACGTATTCTTGGCATGAAGCGCGGGGCGTGCGTATGTGCCTACTGTGGATGCGTATTTCGGACGAACGTGACCGGTCGTTTCGGGATCGTGACCGGCGATTTCGGCAACGTGACCGGTCGTTTCGGGAACGTGACCGAGCGAACCGGAAGGCAGGATCGGCGTTGCGCATGACATCAACCACGCGGGCTATGCTCGCCGGCTTTGGCCGGAGAAAGCATGCCCGCGCACCGGATGAACATGCGCATGATCAAGGACGTTTTACGACTTAAATTCGACGGCGGCTTCTCGCACGATCGGATCGCCGCGCCGCTGGGCATTTCCAATGGGCGTGGTCACGAAGTACGTCGGCCTGGCCGGCGCCGCTGGGCTGGACTGGGCGAGCGCCTGTGACATGGATGAAGCCGAACACGAACGACGGCTACTCGGCAAGCCCACGGGACCAGCAGCGTACGCCCAGCCTGACTACGGGCGAATTCTCCAGGAGCTGCGCCGCAATGGCATGACGCTCACGCTCCTGTGGGAGGAGTATCAGGCGGAGTTCGCGGATCGGCAGACCTACCGCTATACGCAGTTCTGCGAGCACTACAAGGCATTCACCAAACGCCTGAAGCGCTCGATGCGTCAGATCCACCGCGCCGCGCGAAGGAGCTCCGCCTTCTTGCGAAGTCCTTTGTGCAAAACCACAGGGTCTCGGCTAACAGCCTACGCGACAGCGACGTTTCAGAAGCGTCGACGGGCCGACCAGTCGAGATCACCAGTAGTACCTCAACTTGAAACACGGTCGACAAATGTGAGCATCGGGAATATCATGCTGGCTCGACCAACAAATGTTGGTTCACCATCTACGCGGGGCGCGACCCGAGCGGAAGTTTAGCTGTTCAATTCCAATCGGCTCAAGCCCCCAATTCTTCGAGGCCCTGCGTTTGCGGGGCTTTTTTCTTTGTGCAATGGCGGCCAATTGACTAGCCGTTGTTCTGCGCCACTCGCTCTTGGCTGCCGTCTCCAGCGCCGCTGCCTGATTGGCCTAATACGCCGTCGGAGCCACCTTCCAATGCTCTCGCTTGTCTTTTGCCTCGACTTTGGTCCCTTTCCGGCCAAGGTCTTCCATGCTCCTTGTCCGTGTGCACTCCATGGTGTATCGGTGTGTGATGCACTCAAGGCGCTGGAGACCATATTTAAGGCAGACATGGACCCGCAACGTGTGCGGCCATCATCTTCGAGCCGGTGCATTGCGAGGGGGCTTCAACGTGTGGCGTTCCGCTAGCGTTTGTCGAAGCGCTACGCAAGGTCTCCGACAGGCATGGGATTCTGCTGATCGCTGATGAGGTGCAGTCCGGATTTTTCCGCACTGGCAAGCTGTTCGCGATAAAACACTATCAGGTGGCCGTCGTTACTCTTGTTGCTTCTGCGAGAGCCCTTGTTTCAAACTGCCATATAGGGTAAGGCAGCTGGAGATGCGGTTCGTTTCGGTTGAGGCAATTGCTGCGAGAGCTAGCGGACCTGCCGTCGTTCAAACAACCTCGATCTTGAGCACCTGCCCTGGCGGCACCGCGGTGTTCCCCCCGTCAAAGCACCACACGGCACCGTGCCCCGGGACGCCTTCCAGAACACAGGATTGCAGGTAACGCAAAGCCACCCGCACCGCAAATTCAGCAGAGTTGCCCGCTGGCGCTACGAACTTCACGATGGCAGGTCTCAAACCTTCCTGGAAGACTGGCAGCAGCTCAAGGCCGCTGGCAAGCTTCACTTCCTCGCACAAGTCTTCGATGATTTCTGGCATTGCCAGATAGTCATGTTGCCCGAGGTCGCTTGCATAAGATGCAACCTCGCGTACCAAGATAGCATACGGCCCCCAGTGCAGCGAGTTCCTAAGCTTGTTGCCGAAGTGGAAGTCGAAGCCTGCCTCGCGAGCAAAAGCGTGATCAACTTCGCGTTTCGCCGCGGGGTCCTCAAGCAAGCCCAGAAGCGTTTCTTTGAGCAGGGAAATCACCTGCCCCAATGGAAGGATGCCAGCGTCGAATGTCGTGCCCGCGGGAACTCTGGTGCAGTGGAACCAGCAAAGCTTGGTTGGCAGTAGAGGGGTACCGAGCATCTCGCAGGCGCGCTCATATAAAAATCGGTCATATTCGGGCAGGGACCTCCAGTGCTCGTTGAAGTACGCCTCATGACGGGGATCGGCCAGAAAGTGCTGGAGGTCCGGCGAAGAGCAGCCGAATGTTTTGAGTAGCGAAGCTTCGGCCGACAGGCGAGTCTCGCAATCGAGATGAAGGTTTGTCACTTCGTCAAAGGCTAGTCCGAATCGTCGACTCATCTCAGTCGCCATAGTTGAAAGATACCGCCCCGACTCGAAGCATCAAAAGCCCGCGTTGACCAGATCGGTCCCCATGGGAACCCCCACCAGCCTGGACGGCGCGTACGAAAGGGTCAACGCCGAATCGATCACGCTTTGGTCCTCGATCGGTCGGTCAGCGCTGGCTTGTAGAAACTGCGAGCGACTCGTCCAGCGCCTCTTTGAACAATCCCCGAATCGCCTCTCGTTGGTACATCGGTAGGCCCGTCGCCATGTATCCGTCTTCCTCCAGCATTTGCCAAAGCTCCAAGGCGGACGTGATTCCAAAGTTATCTCGCTCGGGGTCGATTCCAGCGAGAAAGACGGCAGGTCTTAGCGCCATGTCCTCAGGATATAGAGCTCCCCTCCGACTGGGCGTGCTGTCGGCGTTGCGACCGCCCAGGAGGACTTCACCGTATGCAACCTGCTTGATTTCCTTCGCCGGCGAGTAGATACCTCGAATATGGATTCCATGTTTCCAAGCAATCGCAACACAGGCGGTCAAGTAGGCCCGTGACTTCCAGTACTCGTATAGCCAGTTGTTGAGCAGATGGTGCCGGTATATGGCTTTGTCCCCGATCCACCCGGCTACTTCGCTCAGAATAATTAGTGCATCACCCTTTTGTTCTTCTGGGGCTATCAATACGCCTTCGAGATGACCGTCTGGATTGTTTGCCTTCAGTGCTTCGAGAAAGGGCGCGACAGATGCGGGGTGCTTATAGAAATCGTGACAGGGATAGACCTCGGATTCCGCACCTTCTAGCCATTCACGGCGTACACCGAAAAGCTTGGAAGCTGCCTCAAGCATCGGCTCATCCAACTTATCTAGGAGCGATATCTCGTCCTGTACATCCCTCAAGGTCAGCCCGTGATCAAAGAATCGAGGTATCTGGTTGCGATGAACGTCGTGACTTTCGAAAAGACGGATGAAGCGCCCGGCTACGGTTTCTGAGGGGCGAGATTTCGTTTTACGAAGCCAAGCAACAAACTTCCCCATCGCCTCGATGAGCTTCACTATACTGAGGGCTTCACCAATCATGTTCTTAGAGCGGACGAAAATCGGTGCTGGCATTGTAACCAAACCTGTCCTGCCGTATATCCTCATCGATATCACGTCTCGGCCACAGCGGCAGAGAGAACGCCTGGAGTTCGCTGCCAAACATACTGCCGGCAAGACGTTCGCGCAGAGTCGGGCCCAGCGATAGGCTGAATTCCGCATGCCTTCAACCGCTGGGCCACCTGTTTCGGGCTCGTTCTCGCCAGGGCTGCCAACTCAGTACCCAGAATATATCGCTCCCGGAACTCACTCAGTGCACGGATATCTACCCATTGGGCAACACGCCGACCGGCGCTGTCAGTAGTGGCTGGCAAGAGCCTAGCTCGGACCAGCGCGTAGGCGACCTCCGGTTTCACGCCGAGCTGCACAGCTACGTCGCTGACTGAAAGCTTCGATGCTCCAACTTTTTCCGCAACAGGTCGCCATTTCACGAAGTCGTCCTTACTGAGACGCCATTTTCCCATTTCTTGCTTGGAACCTGGAGGTACCCAGACTGACAACTCCCCAGTCTGAATCGCACCAATCAGCGACACAAAACCCTCAGCATTTGCGATGCTGCATTTCGCAAGCTGCGTCACTGAGACAGAGTTTTTCGGCTCGGTTGCCATTTGCCGCCCAGAATGCGCACATCGGTCCAAGGATATCGGATCAATCCACCATCGTTGCCCCGCCCTGGGAGTACCGCCGAGCACAGTCAGCAGACCCGCCTCAAGAAGCTGCCGCACGCGTTTGCGACTGATTCCGAGATGTGCCGCAGTTTGCTCAGCGGTCATCATCTGTTGTACTCGACCGGCATAGTTGCGCACCGTTGCAAGGTTCACGATTCGAGCACATCTACCGCTTTTGCGTGTTTGCTCACGCGTCGGTATCTCCCGCCCCTTTGCCATACGCTTGAGCAGCGCTGGCTCTACACCACTTCTCTTGGCTGCTTCGCATACGGGTACCCAAGTGTGGCTTCGAACGAGTGGTAGCCCGATGTTTCTATTGCGACATGCTAGCGGTGCCTCCCAATGATCGCGGATGTATGACTCGAAAGCCGTGCGTACGAAATCAAAGCGTCGATCTTTGAGATAGTGATAGATATCCCAATAAATCGGCCCCATGGCTTCGCGAATCTTCCAGCTGGAAGCGTTGCGTCGCTGCTCGCGTATTGCACCGAGCATGTCCTCGAACCCATACGGCCAATTCATCAGCGCCTTGCCGGCCCCCTCTGCAATGGGTATTGCAACCGTCAGTGCGCCGGCCTCCTTCAATTTGAGGGGCTTGTTGGTGTTGACAATGCTCCCGCGGACGCCAACTCTCAGAGCGAGTTCGTGGAACTCGGATAACGTCAAGTCATCGGTAATGTGGTCACTACGCTCACCTGACCGAGCAACCCGAAGGGTGAGTTGCTGCGCGATCCACAGCGCTTCCCGACCAGCCGGCTGGACGGCTGAGTGAGCGTCCACAAGCGACTTACCGCAGACGTCACAGCGGAAGCATCGCATTGCCTCAATGCTAAGCGTGGTGCCACAACGGCAGCAACGCTCTTGAAGCCATATGCTATGGCGAGGGCAGCAGGTCGCAAGCATCAAACACCAACTCGCTCGCCAGTATCCTGCCTCAATCATGCATTGGGGACAAAACTTGCGGTTCCGATGACTCCAGGCCCTTGCTGGGCGGGTGCTCGGATGCAGGAGTTCTTCGAATTGGTTATCCCAAATCAACGGATGCTCCACTTCGCGAACCCAGGTCCTCATACCAGTCTGAGAGGTTGATCGGAACGCTTTTACAAGCTCGGTCACGGTAAGCGCGTTGGAGTTCGCGCACCTGGCGAGGAAGCCGAGCAAGTCTTCGTCTTCGAAAGGCATTGGGACTACAGGAAAATCCAGCATGCTCGGCCTTGCTAAAGAGCGCTCGCTATCTATGAGCGCTGAAGAGTCAGCCATCGATACACCAATGGCGGTAGATACCGCTCCGCCCTAGCCCGGAACAACGTGAACCTGTCATCCGATTTCGCTCGTGACGCGTAGCCGGTGGCGTTAGCAATACGAAAGGCCGATGCGAAACCACCTCGCCAGTTTGAAAGAATGTAGGCCGCGTTCTCAAACAGAACAGTAACCCGGTCCAAGCGATACACCGCTTGACTGAGGTGACGGCTAAGCTCTCTAGGCCCACGCACAAGGTTGCCAAGGCATATCATCAAGTCGAGAAAATCGCCGAAATGCGCGTTTTCTGGCCACGTGGTCAATATCGGGAACACACTGTCCAACTGTTCGTCCGGTTCCTGCCGAAATCGTCGCCGCACCTCCTTGGCAAGTTTGCATGCGGCAGAGCTTGCAGGAAGCACAGCGGCGTTGCGAAGGTCAGCCCCACATCCACATGTGAAGTAGCTGTGGCGAAACATGTTCAGAGACCCTCTCGGATTGCAAGCGCAGCGGTCAACGAGGTAGATACCGTGCTCGGCGCAGACAGCATATGGAGCAAGGCCCCATTCCAGTGCGCCATAACCGCGCTCTGAGACACACATCGGGCAAAAACGACTGGCGTAACGAACAATGTGGCGGTCACGCAGAAGTTGGTGCCCCAGGATGTGAAGGTCCCCATCAACTGCTGTGGGTAGCATCGCCGCCAACGAGGCAGGTTCAATATTGAGTAACGGACTAAGATGCTTATAGCAATAGCGCGACGGTCTCTGACAATGTGCGCCAAGCGCTTGGAGCGCGACTCTAGCAGAGCCCAACGCGTTGTACTCAGCCACCCTGAACATGAGGCTCTCAAAGCTCTCGTAGGGATAGGGAGAGACTTGAACGGGTGGGGCTACAGATGGTGTCGACCACTGACGAACGTCGCGCCGCCCCGATAGTGTTGCTTCGGGCTGCGGAACCTGAGGTGTCCCCTTCGCTCTGATCAGGCAAAACATAAGATGAATTGCTCCACATGGAATGTATGCAGATACGGCCCATCGCCTACACCGGGCCACGCGGGCTAGCGCAAAGCGATATCGAAGTTCTCGAAGGGCTCGTGAATTCCGATCAACGGGGTGAAAGTAAACTCTTCGGCAAACGGGTTCCTATTCGACGGTACGTCGGCCCAAACCTCGTCGCGAAACGCACGTGCCAGAACTGCGCGATCGATACCTCTTGCCTGGCCGTTCCGAACAGTCCATACAGCGCGATCCAGACTCTTAATCAGGTAGTCCATTAGACCAAAGCTGGCGTGATAAAGACGGTGCAACATATCACCCTCTGTGAGGTCAACGGTTGGCACGGGCAATATCCTCCCGATGCTGCCTACCAAGGTTGCAAATCGCCGTTGGTCCTCACTCGTTGACCAACCGAATCGCTCAAGTTCGACGATGGCAGAGAACCTTCTTCGCAACTGCTCGTTAGTCCAAAGCAGTTGACGGGCACGCTTCAGCCCAACAAGAACGACCGTGATTTCAGAGCTATTCATCAAATTCTTGAGCCAATCGGCAGCGTCGTAGGCGCTGCTTCGCCTGTAGTCAACCAGATGCTGCGCCTCGTCGAGAACTAAAACTTCGGTGCGCAAATTCCGAAGAAGCGTCGCGACGCGGGCCATCTTCAGTTCTGCGGGGTGCCTCTGGGCTGTTGCGAAAGGATCGCCAAGGCCAACCAAGATCGATGTTGCGAGAGATTTCTGTGTCGGCGAAGCCGGAATCTCAACGTGCACCGCTCGACATAATTTTCCGGGTACACACACCTGCGGAAATGCCGCGTTTAGGTACTCCTTAACGGTTGTGGTTTTTCCGGCCCCGCTCGGCCCCAACACCATAAGCCCTCGACTGCTTCGTGATCGAAGGACATCCTGATGCACCTCACTCAATCGATCGAAAGCCTTTGATACTTGAGACGTCTTGATGAACTGATGGCGGAGAGAAAATTCACTCGATGCATTCACGATTGATCTCCAGGAATGGCGGGAAGTGTTCGAGGCCGGATTTCGAGCGTCGGCGGCGGTGGCTCGAAGTCGAAAAGGGTGGACTGAGCAGCAGGCAGTGACTCGTTTGCGGCCGGTCTGAACTGGCGTTGATTCCCCTCTTTGTCGAGCTCCATCTGTGCGGCGTAGCGTCGTTTGCGCAGTTTGTTGGACCTCTTCGCCACCTCAACATCTGCCATGATTTGACGATAGGCCTCAAAGACAGCATCAGGGTTGCTGGAATTGCCGCTGAGTTCCCTGACTCGCTGCCGAGCGGCGCTGTATATGTCTCGGCTCATCCCGACCATCCTCGAATCCTTGTTGGGCACCTGCAGAAAAAGCTTGCGGCCAGGATCACGCACCCATACATGACCCAATTCATCACGAAAACGAACGTCAACTCGCGCTTCTTTCCTTAAACGCAAACGCAGTTCGGAAAGCTCGGCTGAGTGGTACTGCTGTCGATCGACCTCGACTCCATAGTGATGAAGGCGTACGTCTGCCCGATGAGAAAGAACGCACTCAAGCTCATCCAGATCTAGGGGCAAAAGTGGGGAACGCTCGACCTCACCTTGCTCCCAGGCCTTCGCAGGCGTGAGACCGCCCAATCCGCGATGAGGCTTCTGGAGATAACGATCGACTACCCACTTCACGACCGCTGACTCGAGATCAGAGAGAGTGAGGCAAGCCAATTTCTCTGACGGGTAATCACCGCGCTCTCGCGTGTTGGAGAAGGTAGTTCCCGGCAAACGGTGAATCAGATCCTCCGCCATGGTGCGAAAGAATCGCTCAACCGCGCCCTTCATCTCTGGGCCTCTCGAACGGGGAAACAGAACCTCGATACCGAGTTCGTTGAACGCTAAGATCAGCCCATTCGCATGAAACTCGGCGGCGTTGTCAGGAACGATGTAGCGAGGCAGCCCACGAGCACGCCACTCATTGACGACCATCGGATAGTTGGCGAGCCATGCATGTTTTGGGCGGATAGCTCGCTCGATGGTTCTGAGAACACTTTCCGTGTTCGGCGCGGACAAGTGAATAAAGAACGCCATGATCATACGGCTATGGCGATCAAGTATGACCGTGATGTACGGACGACCAATGACCTCACCACTTTTCGGGTCGACGATAAGCACGTCCAGCAACGTGTGATCGATCTCCCAGCGCTCAAGGATTTTGTCGACCTTCAATTGGCCCGTTGCGTTGCGGTGCTTCTTGTCTGCCGCATGTTTTCCGAGTCGCTCACAGTCGACCTGATATTGATCCAGTCGATCGATATAGCGTCTAAGCGTCATTTCAGACGGTAGTCTCAACTGCTGAGATGGCAAACGCCCTCTATTTACGCCATCCACGCGCGACCGAAGATCCTCATACACTTGCCTGATGGTTGGCCGCTCGGGCTTGAGGTATGACTCCTCGAGGCATATCTGGAGCAGATCTTCTAGATCGCCTCGGATGACTGCGGCGCGGCCCTTCTTGCAGTGCTGAGGAACAAGCTGAACGACACACATTGTGCGATAGCGACGTGCCCAGCGCCGCACGGTTAGCGGTGAGGGCGGCTGCTTGGCATCGTGGATCACCGCATGGATTGCCGTTAAGCGCTTGCGAAGCTCATGGTCGTTGGGCAGCCTTGAACCATCTGGCTGGAAGAGCGCCTCGAGGTAAGACCGTCGGCGCAGCGCCTCATCTGCGTGCGCTTTGGGAAAACAGGTCAGATCTGGCGGCGCGTTCCTGATCAGGGGAATGGTGTCGATATAAGGCTGCGCCGGATCGAGAGCCAGTTCCCGCTGCTCATACAGTCGATAGAACTCGGCTTCAGTGAGAACGACCGGCTCGCCAAAGTCATCCTTGAACGCGAGCCGCCTGTCCATCAGCCGATTTGCGAGTACCAATCGTCTGCCATTAAGAAGAACACTCAGTCGCGCTCTAAGCGAAAAGGTCTGCATGACGATGCCCTCCTTCAAGATAGATAGCAGCGTCCGGAACGATTGGCTGATCGAGATCAACTCCCACGATGCCCAGCCCCAGCAGACGCCAAGCATCACAAAGGCCAACCAACGAAGCGAAATCCGACATCGTCTGGGGAGACTCGCTCCTAAGCTTGTGGCGAAAGCGCTCGAGCTCGACGCTGGTGAGGGGCGCTCGGCGTTGGTACATCACTTCCAGCACGTTTGAGGCGCGAGGCTCCGTATCCAACTGCTTGTCTGTGACTACACGGAACCGTCGACCAGATTGAGCAAAGTGGACTGCCGCAGCTGCCAGACGTCGCGCCACCCGCTCTGATTTGAGTCGGATGTCAGGTTTCACTTCGAACCACCCTTCCGTACCGTCTACGAAGCGAATACGCACATCCGGAACATATCGCTCGGGACTGCCCCCAACAGAGATCGCCTCGAATGAAGGCTGAACTTCGTAGCTGCGCACCAGGGGAGACAACTCGCACAAGCGAATGAATTTTCCCTCAAGCATTGATTCGCATTGCGTTGGATGTCCGTTCTTTAGTGACGGGATGTAAGCTCTGAAATGGTTAGAGCGTCGTGTAATGACTTTGCGCACAGGCATATAGATCCCCCAGCCGCCTCAGTGCTTCACGCACTGACGCGGCAATGGCATACAGGTTTTGAGCGTGCAGCACTCCTGCCAGACGACATATGACTGTCCTGGATTCGTGTGGAACGCACGAGCGGCGGCGCTGGCTTGACCACGAACGGTCAAGCCAGTGGCTGTCGGCTAGAAAAAACAAACGGGAGGCTTGACGCTTCAGGCGGGAAGGGAGAGACTGGCTTTGCGAAGCAGGGTCTCGACCGAGATTCCGCCAGAGAGCGCTGCAGACCTCCAGGTCTGTGGCGCTTTTTGTTTTTACATGGCTCCTCCTGGCTCAGGTTGTTCGGCGAGTCTTGCCGTCCCGTTGCGCTGCAAGCGAAGTGCTACAAGAGCGTTCGCAAGAATTTCAACTCCCGACGCACCGCGATAGGGTACGGACGCTTTGATATGGAAGTTGAGACTGGAAGAGATGCCTTCCCCGGGATATTCGGCGTAGGCGAACTGTGGTCTGCCATGGTAAGTCCCTTGTCGCTTTTCTGAGGCGACCGCCGGCCGGCGGCACCCATGTGAGGACGTCGCCAAGAAAACTTCAGCATTTTGGGCGTAATAACCCCCTCTCTGGGTTGTTATACCCAAAGTCAAACCGAAGCCAACTGGTGATCGATGAATGGGCGGCCTTGACCAGCCGACAGCGAGGAGGGATACTTCAAGCGCCAACCAGAAGTACCGGCCTCCATGCGAGGTCAGCGACGGGGCAAGCCGCCAAGGTTTGTCCCGTTTTTACATTTCGGCATCCTCCTTTGACCTACGTCGGCGCAAGCGTGCCGGACCGTACGTCGGCTCATCCGCAAGAAGTTCGTCAATCCTTACCAATTCACGTAGGGCCCGGATTTGAGCCGGATACAGCCGGTCGATCTTCTCCCACAGTTCATGGCAAAGCAGGTAAGTCTCGGTTGGCACGTCTGCCGGTAGGACAAATCGCCGCCTCGACTTTTCTGCCGCAAGCCGCATGTCCAGGTTGTCTCGGTCATTGAGTGACAGGCTCTTGTCGAGCTTTCCGAGAAACTCTTCACTCGGCGGCTTGGTGCCCAGTTCGATGGCGGACACGTAGGCCTGCTCGTAACCCAGCAGCTTGGCGAGCTCATGTTGACGCATGCTGCTACGCAAACGTAAGGCACGGAGAAAAGTGGCGAATGGACTACTCATTGGGCCGCATCTGGGGAAGGCACTTAGCACAACATGCAAACAGTACTTCGCAGCTATTGAAGTACATCTCAGGCCGCATGCCAAGGTACAATTTTTTTCTTAAGTGCTTGATTTTTATGAATTAACACTTGATTAACAGTTTCAACCCGGAGAGATTGGCGGCCTCGGGCCTGCTCAACCAGCGGCACGCAGGCAGGCGCACCGAGTTGGCGTATTGGGAGGATGGAGAATGACCCGCGATGAGCTGGCCGGCACCGCAAGTAACGCTGAGAGAACGATGAAGAGAGGTCCACGCAGCCCGTGGAAAATGCGCTATTTCATCGATACCGAGTTCACTGACTTCAGAGACAGTCAGCTCATCAGTGTGGCGATTGTGGGTGAGGATGGGCGCGAGTTCTACGGCGAGCGTTCGGACTTTGAGCGGCCACTGTGCAGTGACTTCGTGCGCGATACCGTCCTTCCTCAACTCGGCCAGTTTCCAGGTCGGTTAATGCCGCTCAAAGAGTTACGCGACGAGCTACTGGCGTGGCTATTGGCGGTACCACGCAAGCCCAAGCCTGTGCTGTGCTACGACTCCGATTGTGATTACGAGCTGGTCACACATTTGCTCGGCGGGCCTTTGCCACGCGGATGGAGGCATGAAAACGTGTTTCTAAAGATCGATGCCGAACGCGTGGCGCAATACATCGCTGTGCATGGTGGCGAGCATCACGCGCTGCACGATGCGCGCGCGAACGCCTTTGCTTTCATGTGAGGCCGCACGAGGCTGGTAGCACGTCGTGCGTCAAGGTCGTCACGATGTCCACGACTGCGGGAAACACCTTGCCTGGTGGCTGTGGTCAGAACGGCAAGGCTTCCCCTTCCCGTTCTTCATTTGTAGGTCCACTCGCCGTGTTTGGGAGTCAAACTGGACCACTACACACCGCCTCGCTGATCCTCAGGATCGCCTAACCTCGCATAGCACGCGGCGTCGGACGACGAGAAAAGCTGATTGATTAGGTCGCATACGATATCGAAAGTGCGTAGTACCGTTGAATGTAGCATCGAGGAACCGTGCGCATACTCGTTGCGAATCTTTGGCAGGCCATACTGTCCAGCCCAAAGCGGATTCCGGCGAGCCCGCCGGTGACGCTGGCTGTCGTGTCAGTATCATTTCCAAACTGGACAGCCGTCCTGACAACGTCCTCGAACGTCGACTCTTCGAGCGCGCGCCGCGCCGACCAGATTGTGTCGAGCACGTAGCTGTTGATTTGCACTGAATCCTGACCCACCCACGGCAGGTTTTTGCATCGAATGTTGACCCACGTATAGAACACTTGCCCGCTTGGGAACGAGCGGGAGTTCGGAGTGATCGACGTGGCCATACTGAGAATCATTCGACGCTGGCATCTTCGCGACCAGCTCGCCGCTGCCTTCCCGCGCGTCTGGCCACGTCTTGTAGATCTCCTCGAGACGACCAATTGCCGATGCCCACGGGTCCGCAAGACCTTGCAGGATTTTCGAAATGGCTCTCAGCATTAGATCTTCCTGCAGTCGAAATTACTGCCCCACGGGCGTGGTTGACGGTACGTCGTACTGGTTGTCGGAGAGTTCTGAACGCAGACGATGATCCAGCAAAACATGCAGGATATCGCTCATTTTTTCCTGCGTGCCGACGATCCGGCCCTGATCGTCGAACTGGATGCCCCATGCTCGGAGTGCATTGATCTCGCGAAGACGAGCCATATAGTCGGGGTTATTGTAGTAACCACGAGCCTTGATCACGGCCATTCGGCGCAAGTGCGTAGCGTTCTTGCCAATGAAGGTGTCAAAAACGGCGAAGTCCGCAATAGCAGCTGAGAATCCGGGCTCCTGTTTCAGCGCTGCGTACGCTTCCTCGTAGGTGTCTTTGTGATTCAAAATCGATTCAAAGGCAGGCTTGCTGACCATGAGTACGTTTTCGCCCACCACAAAGAAATCAAAGCTTCGGGAAATGCTGAATGACGGGCTGTCAATGATGTCGAGCCCCGCCTCAGTGAAGAAGATGTTCATCATTCCCTTCTTCTTTCGCGTTGCCCAGTCTGAGTTCGCTTTCTTGACGCAGTAAATCACCGACTCACCGTGGCGCAGGCGAAGGACATAACCAGCAGCATTGTTCAGCTGCTTCACGTTCTTCACCAAGCATTCCTCCAAGGGCTGGTCAATCAGCCCTTGGAGACTGGGGAACAGAGTGCCTTCGCGGGAGACGGCAAGAAAACCGCCCTCACTAGGCTGACCGAGCAAGTTGTACACCTCCGCGATCGTATGGCTGGCTTGGTAACTCCTCGCCAGTTCTTTGAGCTGATCCCTCAAGGCATCTCCCATCACAACTGACACCGCTGTGAAGGGGTTCATTTGACCGGTCGCAGGCCGCTTCTTAAACACCCACAGCGATGCTGTTGCCTGAGCGACGTCAAAGGCCCCGAAGGATTGCAGATCTTGCGCTACAGTCATTTCTCTCCCCGATGCAAAACGTAAATTCCATGTACCAAGCAAGACTCAAGGTGATCGCCCGACTTGACCAGCTCCTTTGATAGCGCTTTCACGCAACGCTTGTGGCCCTCGGTCACGATGTTGAGTTCGTACAACTGCCAGCCAGCGACCAACAAGAACGGGTTCATCAAGATCTGTCCTGATCGATAAGTGATGACGAACATCAGCACGATGAAGAGCAGAAAGCCGAAGAATTTCCCTTCAACACCCAGGTCCAGTCCCATGAAGGAAACGACGTAGGGAAACACATAGTTGATGAGGTCATTTGGAATCGACTTTGAGTCAATGACCTCCAGGCTTGAATAGCCTGTCAGGTTCCTCATCAGAACCATGAAAATGACGAGACTCACGGCAGATATGCCGAGCAGGCCAAGTGCCCGCCCGGGATTCGCAAGCTCGGGGAAATAGCAGGCGGACATCTCGGCAATCCTGCACATGGGAGCCTGCCAAGATGACTCTTTGATGTCTTGTATCAGCAGAATCAGGCTCAACGGAAAGTAAGAGCCGAGGAACAAGATCAGTGCGGGAAACAGGCGCATTTGCATATCAAAGTCCCTGCGCCCTTATGGTCCAACCAAGAGCGTTGCGCTCGCAGCCGAAGCTAGCAGTCTCGATACGCTTGCATCAAACGCTCGCTTGAAATCCGGATCCGATGCGTACCGCTTGTAAAGGTCCAGTTCCCGCCGACGCTCAACGCTGATCGCCTGTTGGATCAGACGCTCCAGCGCCAGCTGTTTGTTCTGGCTGTCGGGGTTATCTTCAACCTGTGCCTTGTAGTCGGCGTGGTTCATCACGTGCTTGGCGATGTTGATGAACTTGACTCGCTGCTCCTCCGGTGTAGCCTCCCAGCCCGCGAAGTGCCGCTCGTTGAACGCACGCACGATCTCGTCGAGCGGATCTTTCTCGCCGTCGCCAAAGTGCCCACCACGGACGTTCGGGTTTTGAGGCTCCAGTTCTGTTTCCGAAGCATCCAGGCCGATGTTCATCTCAAGACGTGACCTTTCCAGCCCGTAGGTGGAAAGGTCAATGCTGTTCAGCAGTTCATCCAGCTTGTCCTGGTCAGGGTCCTTTACCTTCAGCTTCGGGATCAGGAATTTCAGGAACCAGTGCAGCATTTCCCAGTTCACGTTATTGAATGGGATGATGGCCGCCACCTGAGCGTAGATTTTCACGAACTGCTTGGCCTTAATCTTGAAGTCGATCCGCTGCTCGTCGTCGAGGTCGGCCTCAAAGCGGGCCACCACCGTATCGATGATCGGGTGCAGTTCTTCAGCTTCAGCGCTGGCGAAGAACTTCTCGTTGAAGCTCGTCACCTCCGACCAGTCGTAAATGCCGAAGTCATCCAGCACATCCTTGAGGTCGTGCAGCACATTGACGTCGGTGGGTTCGCTTAGGGACGTGGCCGTGTAAAACGGATCGAATGCGGCCTTGATGTCGTCCACGGTGTTGTAAAAGTCGAGCACGAAGGTGTCTGTCTTGCCCAGCTTCCAGTTGCAGCGGTTCAGGCGTGAAAGCGCCTGCACCGCGAGTACCCCTTGCAGCTTCTTGTCCACGTACATGGTGTGCAACATGGGCTCGTCGAAGCCGGTCAGGTACTTGTTGGCGACCACCAGAATCTTCAAATTGTCCTTCTCGAATTCCTCGGGTAAGTCACGGGCGGGGATGCCGTTGAGCCCGTCCTCGGTGTACTTGATGCTATCGATCGTCTTCTCGCCTGAGAAGGCAACCAGCGCCTTGAATGGCGCGTTGACCTCTTGCAAGGCAGTACGGATGGCGAAAAAGTAGCGGATCGCACATTCGATGTTGCGTGTGACCACCATCGCCTTCGCCTTGCCCTTGAGCTTCTTGGCCTGCCAAACGTTGCCCATGAAGTGATCGACCATGATCTTAGCCTTCACCTCGATAGTCCTGGGGCTGGCCTCGACGAAGGCCTTGAGCTTCTTCTGCGCCTTGGCGGTGTCAAACAGCGGGTTCTCTTCGACTGATTTCTGGACCTCGTAGTAGCTCTTATAGGTCGTGTACTTCTCCAACACATCGAGGATGAATTTCTCCTCGATCGCCTGCTTCATGGAGTACAGGTGGAAGGGGTAGAACTTCCCGTCCGAGCCTTGCCGCCCGAACTTCTCCAGCGTGGCCGGTTTCGGGGTGGCGGTAAAGGCGAAGTAGCTGGCGTTCCTGCTCATCTTGCGGCCCTTCATGGCCGCGAGAATCTTGTCCTGGAGGTCCTCCGGTACTTCCTCTTCTTCCGCCCCCAGTGTCATGTTGAGCTTGTCGGAGGCGCTGCCAGACTGCGAGGAATGCGCCTCGTCGATAATGACAGCGAAGTTGCGGTCGGTCAGATCATCGATACCGTCCACGATGAACGGGAACTTCTGCACCGTGGTTATGATGATCTTCTTGCCCAACTCCAGATGCGCCTTCAGCTCAGCGGCGCTCTCGGCATGGGCAACGATGTTCTTTGTCTCGGAGAAGAGCTTGATGTTGTCCTTGAGCTGGGTATCCAGTACCCGGCGATCGGTCACGACTACCACGGAATCAAACACGTTGGCGGTGCCTGCCGTGTCGTAAAGCTCCACCAGCTGGTAGGCCAGCCACGTGATCGAATTGGACTTACCTGAGCCTGCGGAATGCTGGATCAGGTAGGTCTGACCAATGCCATGCCGTTTGGCGTCAGCCAAGATGCCGCGCACCACGTCCAACTGGTGATAGCGGGGGAAGAACAGCGCCTTGCGTTCCTGTTAGCGCCGATGCAAAAATGACCCACCCCGCCGAAGTAAAACTGACCCACCTGGTGGAGGATGGCGGATTTGCCGCCGATGCTGACACA
>NZ_JBSVZB010000042.1:0-63139 GCF_054072015.1 Cupriavidus sp. CP313
AGCCCAGCTTGGGCAGGAAGAGGCGGCCATTGGCCTGATCGAGCTTGATCTGTTTCGGGTCGGGGTAGCGGAAGCTGTCGCGTTGCCCCTTGCGCTTGAAGCGCGGGAAGTCGGCCCGCTTCTCGAAGAAGTTCTTGTAGGCTTCTTCGAGGTCTTTGAGCGCATGTTGCAGCGGATGGACGGGCGCATCCTTCAGCCAAGCCGTCCCCAAGCAGTTGCGCCACGCCGTCAGATGCTTCGCCATCGCGACATAGCCGATGAACTTGCCGCCCGCGTCGTGATTTTCCTTTTGCAACGCCAGCGCCTTGTTGAACACGAAACGGCACGAGCCAGCGAAGCGCGCATTTGGCGCTGCTGATCGCCGGTCGGCATCAGTTCGTACTTGAAGGCTTGGATGCGTTGCATGGCCGGAATTTTACAATGGCCCAGGCGGTACCCGAGGACAAGCAGGGGGCACGATCACCGTACCGAACGCAACCAGAAAATTCCATTGATCCGGAAGACGTTTCAGTACCCGAAAAGGCCAAATTCACGTCAACCGTAGGAATCTACAGACACCATGCCCCGAAAGCCGCGACTAACCTGAGACGTATCGTGGCGACGGCGAGCGCATGTGCTGGCGATCCCTTGCTGTGGCGTGCGTGCCAAGGCATCGCCAGTCGCTATCAGGATCACCTTTGACTTCAAGGAGAACACCAATGCACGACGCAGGGAAGACTGCGGCCATGCTTGCGCTGGCCAGCGTGTGCTGCGGCGCATGGGCCAAGGCGCTCACGTTTGAAGAAATCGAGCGGGCAGATACCGTTTCCGGGCGTTATATCAACCATCTGTCGGCAACAGAAATGAATGCTGCGACTCCGCCTCTGGCGCATCGCCGGTGTGGTGCGATTGCCCATGGCACCAACTCACCCCTAATCTACGGGACCGAGCCTGGCACACGGGGACGAGATTCACTGTCGGGACAATTGGCGCCATCGCCGCCTGTTCTTCATCGTCCCAACGGCTATTGGTGTTTCCCGACATCTGTCCGCGGTAGTGAAATCCTGTCGCATTGACTTGCCCCCCCTTCACCGCACCCATCCCCTCTCCATCAACGGCACATCCCACGGCGGCTCGCCCTGCAGGCTTTCCGCCAGGTAGTCCACCAGCACCCGCACCTTCAGCGCCTGCCGCTGCGTGGCCGGGTACACGGCGGCAAACTCGAACGACGACAGCGAATAGTCGTGCAGCACCGGCACCAGGCGGCCGGCAAGCAGGTCTTCGCTGGCGACCAGCGTGGGCAGGCAGACCACGGCGGCGCCGCTGACGGCGTAGTCACGCAGCAGGTGGACGGAGTTGGTGCGCATGCGCGGGGCCAGATCGATCTCGACCGATTCGGCATCGCGCGAGAACATCCACTTGTTGCGGGTCGGGTAGGCGGAGTACAGCGCCACCTTGCTGCAGATGAGGTCCGCCGGCCGCTCCGGCTTGCCCCAGCGTTCGATGAACGCCGGGGCCACGCAGAAGATGCGGCGCAGCGTGAACAGGCGCCGCGAGATCAGCGAGTCGTTCTGGGGCGCGAAGATCTGGAAGGCCACGTCGAAGCCTTCTTCGATCGGGTCGACCACGCGGTCGTTGACCACGATATCCAGTTCGATATCCGGATACTGCTGGCTGAAGCCGGCCAGGATGTCGGCGAAGTGCCGGATGGCAAACCCGGGCAGCACCTGGATGCGCAGGCGCCCGGCCGGGGTGGCGCGCAGGTCGCGCATCTGGTCGGTCAGGTCGGCCAGGTTGGCGACCACGTCGGCGCATTGACGGTAGTAGGTCCGCCCACTTCCGACAGGCGCACGTGCCGCGTGCTGCGATGGAACAGCGGCGCGTTGATGTACTTCTCGAGCTGCTGCACGCGGTGGCTGACGACGGAATTGGTCACGCCGAGCTGGCGCGCGGCCTCGGCAAAGCTTAGCGTGTCCGCGACCCTGACAAAGGCTTCGATACTGAGAAAACGGTCCATGGCAAACCCGTGCGAAGAGGATCATGACCCACGGCAGTGCTGCCATCGAGCCCTCGCCGGGCCGGCAAGACTGACAACGAGCCGCGGTTGCCTGCACAGCGGTGGGGCGCGGCGCCATCCCGGCCGCGATCAGAAGGCAGTTCGACGGCAATCATAGCGAACGAGGGGCAGATCCGTCATGCAGATCCTTGCATTGCATCGCCGTCGCCTGGTGCCGGGCGGCGCCATCGGCACGGGCATCGTGGCGCGCAGCAAGGCCGACGGCCACACCAGGTATGCGCGTCAATGGCGCTGGTGGTCCCGGCCGCCTCGCCGTGGCGCACGCTGCAGGACTGCTAGCGCAATGCCTAGTGCGCCTGCGGCTGGTCCCCGGCGTCCTGCGCTGCCGGGCGTGCCGCCGTCGGCGCCGCCGGTGCGCCGGTGATCTTCGGCACGCACTCGCCACGGAACCAGGCCACCGTGACCGGCTCGCCCGCCAGCAGGCGCTTGACGGGCGGCACCACTTGCTCGCCGATCAGCATCCCCAGCAAGCCGATCAGCGCCACCACCGGCGGCGCCGGCGAGCGCACCTGCAACAGTGCATAGATGATGCCGACCAGGATGCCGGCGGCCAGTGATACCAGATAGAGCTTCATTGCCTTCTCCATGAAATGATTCGTGGTGCCGCGCGGGCTTCAGCGCGCAAAGTGCGGCGCAATGCCGGCATCCACGTTGATCCACACCGAGCGTGACTCGGTGTAGCCGTGCATCGCCTCGAACCCCATGTCGCGCCCGTAGCCGGATTCGCCCACGCCGCCGAAGGGGCTGCCCGGATGGACGCGCTTGTAGCAGTTGACCCAGCACATGCCGCCGCGGATATCGCGCGCCAGGCGGTGCGCGCGGGCCAGGTCGCGCGTCCATAGCCCGTTGCCCAGCCCGTATTGCGTGGCGTTGGCGATGGCCAGCGCCTGCCCGTCGCTGGCAAAGCGCAGTACCGTGACGACCGGGCCGAAGACCTCTTCCTGGGCGATGCGGTCCTGCGAGCGCGCAGCGACCACGGTGGGCTCGACATAGAAGCCCTGGCGCAGGCGGGGGTCGGCGGGCGCCTTGCCGCCGGCCAGCACGGTGCCGCCCTGGGCCTGTGCCATCTCCACATACTCCAGCACGCGGTCGCGATGGGAAGCCGAGGTCAGCGGCCCCATCTCGGTGGCGGGGTCGGCCGGATCGCCCACGCGGATCGATTGCGCCAGCGCCACGAAGCGCTCCAGGAAGGCATCGGCGATGTCCTCATGCAGCAGCAGGCGCGAGCCGGCAATGCAGGCCTGGCCCTGGTTGTGGAAGCTGGCCCAGGCCGCGCCCGCCACCGCGGCATCCAGGTCGGCATCGGCAAAGACGATATTGGCGCCCTTGCCGCCCAGCTCAAGCTGGATGCGCTGAGGTTGCCGCGCGAGGCCTCGACGATGCGCCGCCCGGTGGCAGTGGACCCCGTGAAGGCGATCTTGTCCACGTCGGGATGGTTGGCCAGCCGCTGCCCGGCCACATTGCCGAAGCCAGGCACCACGTTGACCACCCCCGGCGGAAAACCGGCCTCGGCCGCCAGCGCCGCCACGCGCAGCGCGGACAGCGGCGTCAGCTCCGACGGCTTGAGCACCACCGTATTGCCCGCCGCCAGTGCCGGCCCCAGCTTCCAGCCGGCGAACATCAGCGGGAAGTTCCACGGCACGATCTGCCCCACCACGCCGACCGGGGCCCGTTGCACATAGTTGAGAAAACCGGGTTCGACCGGCACCACGGTGCCTTCGATCTTGTCGGCCATGCCGGCGAAGTAACGGAAACACGCCGCAGTGCGCGGCACGTCGAGGCCGCGCGCATCGCGGATGGGATGGCCGGTGTCGGCGCTTTCGAGTTCGGCCAGCCCCGTGTCGGCCTCGATGGCATCGGCCAGCCGCGCCAGCAGCCTGCCGCGTTCGCCGGCGGCGAGACGCGACCATGCGGGAAAGGCGCGGCGCGCCGCGGCCACGGCGCGGTCGATATCGAGTTGCGCGCCCGCGGCCACGCGCGTGATCAGGCTGCCGTCGTGCGGATTGACGACGTCGAGGGTGTCCCCGTCGAGGGCGTCGACGAAGCGGCCATCGATAAACAGCTGGTTGTGCATGGGAGTCCTTGGGGTGGCGGGCGGTGGCTTGCGCGGGGCGCGGGTGAAGCAAGGCGTAGAGGTCAGCCAGCGCCTGCCCTCTCCCCCCCTCTCCCGCAAGCGGGAGAGGGGAGCAAACCAGCGGACATTTGTTGTCGTGTGGTTGGCTGGACAGGTCGCTTGCGGCCTCAGCCCGGGGTGGCGGGCGGCCGCCCAATGCCCAGCAAGTGCCGCACCCGCGGCGGCCCTTCGCCGGTGTGGAAGCGCGCGACCTCGCGCTGCAGGTCGGCATCCGCGTGCGGCACGCGTTCGTGCTGGCGCAGGTGCTCGGCCCAGGATTCAACCAGGAACCACTCGGTGTAGGCCTCGGCATCGGCCGGGTCCTCCATCACGCCCCAGCTGAAGGCGCCGTCGCGCAGCCGTTCCTCGGACAGCTTGTGGATGGCGTGCAGGAAGCCCTGGCGCTCGGCCGCGCGCACGCGGTATTCGATCAGGATCATCACCGGGCCGCGGTCGTGCGCCACTTCCTCGGCGGCTTCGGGCGCGGGCCAGTGCCGTGCCGGGCCCAGGTCTTCCTCGCCACGCGGCAGCTTCACGCGGTGCATGACGACCCCGGCCACGCACAGTGCGGCCGCGGCGATCATCAGCGCGGCCGGCGTGCCCAGCCCCTGCGCGACAAAGCCCCACACCAGGCTGCCCAGCGCCATGGCGCCGTTGAACACCATCTGGTAGACCGCCAGCGCGCGGCCGCGCACCCAGTTGGGCAGGATCGCCTGGGCCGTGCCGGCCAGCGTGGTCAGCGCCAGGATCCACGCGGCGCCAAGCAGCAGCAGCGCCAGCATGGCGACCCATGCCGGCGGCGCCACCGACAGCACCGCCATCACCGCCGCGGTAGCCAGCGCCGCGGCCAGCATCAGCTGGTCCAGGTCCAGCCGTTTCTGCAGGCGCGGCATCACCAGCGCGCCCAGGATCGCACCCACGCCGACCGCGCCAAGCAGCATGCCGTACAGCGATGCGCCGCCGTGCAGCATCTGGCGCGCCACCAGCGGCAGCAGCGCCCACACGCTGCTGCCCAGCGCAAAGTGGCAGGCCGCGCGCAGCAGCACCACATGCAGCTTGCTGTGGGCCCGTGCAAAGCGCACGCCGGCGCGGAAGGCACCGAAGAAATGCTCGCGCAGCGGGTCTTCGGCACGTGCCGGGCGCTTCCACCACAGCAGCGCGGCAATCACGAACAGATAGCTGGCCACGTCCGCGCCATAGGTGGCCGCCGCGCCGAACGCGGCCAGCAACAGGCCGCCCGCGGCCGGCCCGATGGCGCGCGCGATATTGACGCCCAGCGAGTTCAGCGCGACCGCCGGCTTCAGTTCACTGGCCGGCACCAGCTCCGGCACGATCGACTGCCAGGTCGGCCCCATCATCGCCGTGCCGATGCCGCCCAGGAAAGCCAGGCCGATCAGCAGCTCGATGGTCAGCCCGTCCTGCCATGCCAGCAGCATCAGCGAACCGCTGACCATTGCCAGCCCCACCTGGATCACGATCAGGAAACGGCGCCGGTCGAGGATGTCAGACAGCACGCCGGCGGGAATCGCCAGCAGGAACACCGGCAGCGTGCCGGCCGCCTGGATCATGGCGACAGCGGCAGGCGAGCCCGACAGGTCAGTCGCCAGCCAGGCGCTGGCCACATCGCGCATGAAGCTGCCGATATTGCCCAGCACCGTCGCCGCCCACAATACGGCGAAGGTGCCATGCGCCAGCGGCGCGAAGCTGCCGCCGGCCGGGGCGGCGGCAGCGGGGATCGGCGCGGGCTTGGCGGCCGGGCTCATGCCTGGCCCCTGGCCGCGCGGCGTTGCCGCAGGTCTTCCCAGGCCACCAGGCAAAGGCCGCCGGCCAGCGCGATATGCTCGAAGAAGGCGTTGGCCTGCCCGAAGCGCGCATCCGGCGGCGCCTGCCAGAAGCGGTTGGCGACAAAGGTTGCCAGCACGGTGAAGACGGCCAGCGCCAGCGCGCCCAGCCACCGCAGCCGCCCGCTCAGCATCAGTATGGCCGCGCCCAGTTCCAGCACGATCACGGCTGCCGCCAGCGGCGCGGCCGGCGCCAGGCCGAAGTGCTGCATCTCGGCGATGGCGGCACCAAAGTCAGCCGCCTTGACCAGTCCACCCTGCAGGTAGGGCGCGGACAGTGCCAGCAGCGCCAGCCAGCGCAGCCAGGCCGAGGGCGCGCCGGGCGCGGCCGCTGCGCCCGCCGTGGGGAGGATGGGATGGGCAGTCATGGTCGGGTCTCCTCGTATCGGCAACGCAGCGGCATCAGAACGCCCAGCATGAGCAACCCAGTGCGCCCCAGAACGTACTCTCGTCCGAGGTGGGCACGCCGGCCGTCCAGGCCCTGGCATGCGCGTGGCCGTGCACGCCGCACGAACTGGCACAGCCACAGGCCGTGTTCAAGGCCAGCTTTTGGGCTTGCGGGCGCGGCTGGTACTGGCTGCCGTGGCGGGCAGGCGACCAGTCCGGCATGGCCGGCGGGATGGCGGGCGACAGCTTGCTGAAGTCGCCGTCGCCATAGACCACTTCGCCGCCCAGGATGGTCAGCACCGAGGTGATGTCCTGGATCTCGTCGCCCGGCACGCTGAAGTAGTCCGCGGACAGCACCGCCAGGTCGGCCAGCTGGCCCGCCTTGATCTGGCCCTTCTTGCCGGTTTCGGACGAGAACCAGGTATTGGCCTCGGTCCACAGCCGCAGCGCGGTCTCACGGTCGAGCAGGTTGGCCTGCGGGTACATCGACATGCCGCCCACGGTCTTGCCGGTGGTCAGCCAGTACAGCGACACCCACGGGTTGTAAGAGGCCACGCGCGTGGCGTCGGTGCCGGCGCCGACCTTGACGCCCTTCTCCAGCATCCTCTTCACCGGCGGCGTCGCCTCGGCCGCGCGCGCACCGTAGCGCTCGACAAAGTACTCGCCCTGGTAGGCCATCCGGTGTTGCACCGCGATGCCGCCGCCGAGCGCGGCGATGCGGTCGATATTGCGGTCGGAGATGGTCTCGGCGTGGTCGAAGAACCAGTTCAGCCCATTGAACGGAACCTCCCTGGCGACCTTCTCATAGACGTCCAGCGCGCGCGAGATGGTCTGGTCATAGGTGGCATGCAGGCGCCACGGCCAGCGCTTCTCGGCCAGCAGGCGAATCACCGGCTCCAGGTCGGCTTCCATCGACGGCGCCAACTCGGGGCGCTCGACGCGGAAGTCCTCGAAATCGGCAGCGGTGTAGACCAGCATCTCGCCGGCGCCATTGTGGCGGTAGAGGTCGTCGCCCTGGCCGGGCTTCACCTTGGAGGCCCAGGTCTTGAAGTCGCTGAGCTCTTCCTTGGGCTTCTGCGTGAACAGGTTGTAGGCCAGGCGCACCGTGAGCTGCCCTGCCTTGTGCAGTTCCTCGATGATGCTGTAGTCCTCGGGGTAGTTCTGGTAGCCACCGCCGGCGTCGATCACGCCGGTGACACCCAGCCGATTGACCTCGCGCATGAAATGTCGCGTGGAGTTCTTCTGGTATTCAGGCGGCAGCTTCGGGCCCTTGGCCAGCGTGGCGTAGAGGATGGTGGCGTTGGGCCTGGCCAGCAGCAGGCCGGTGGGATTGCCGCGCGCATCGCGCGCGATCTCGCCACCGGGCGGGTTCGGGGTGTCCTTGTTGTAGCCCACCGCGCGCAGCGCGGCGCCGTTCAGGATGGCGCGGTCGTACAGGTGCAGGATGAAGACCGGGGTGTCGGGCGCCACGGCATTCAGTTCCTCGATGGTGGGCAGCCGCTTCTCGGCGAACTGGTGCTCGGTGAATCCGCCCACCACCCGCACCCATTGCGGCGCTGGCGTGCGCGCGACCTGGTCCTTCAGCATGCGCATGGCGTCGGCGAGCGAGCGCACGCCGTCCCAGCGCAGCTCCATGTTGTAGTTCAGGCCGCCGCGGATGATATGCATATGGCTGTCGATCAGCCCGGGAATGGCCCGCCGGCCATTCAGGTCGACCACCTTCGTCTGCGCGTCGGCCAGCTTCATGATGTCCTGGCGCGTGCCGACGGCAACGAAGCGTCCGTCGCGGATCGCAACAGCGTCCGCCTGCGGCTTGGACTTGTCGAGCGTGGCGAACTTGCCGTTGACGAGGATGAGGCTGGGTTGGCTGCCAGGCGACATGGCGAAGCTCTCCGAGAGAGGCGCCGCGCCGAGCGCGGCGGCCGAGGCGATAAATTGCCGGCGGGTGACTGACATCGGGCTCAGGCCTTCAGGAAGGCCAGCAGGTCGGCGTTGACCTGGTCGGCATTGACCACGCACATGCCGTGCGAAGCGCCCGGATACACCTTGAGGGTCGCGCCCTTGACCAGTTCCACCGACCGCTTCGCCGAAGCCTCGATGGGCACGATCTGGTCGTCATCGCCATGCAGGATCAGCGTGGGCACGTCGAACTTCTTCAGGTCCTCGGTGTAGTCGACTTCCGAGAATTCCCTGATGCAGGCGTACTGGCCCACGATGCCGCCTGCCATGCCCTGCGCCCAGAAGGCATCGATGGTGCCTTGCGAGACCTTGGCGCCGGGGCGGTTGAAGCCGAAGAACGGCGTCGCCAGGTCCTGGTAGAACTGCGAGCGGTTGTCGGCCACGCCCTTGCGGATGCCGTCGAACACATCGATCGGCAGCCCGCCGGGGTTGGCCGCGGTCTTGAGCATGATCGGCGGCACCGCGCCGATCAGCACGGCCTTGGCGACACGGCCGGTGCCATGGCGGCCGATGTAGTGCGCCACCTCGCCGCCACCGGTGGAATGGCCCACCAGCGTGGCATCGCGCAGGTCAAGCGCGTCCAGCAGCGCCGCCAGGTCATCGGCATAGGTATCCATGTCGTTGCCCTGCGCCGGTTGGTCCGAGCGGCCATGGCCGCGGCGGTCATGAGCGATCACCCGGAACCCCTGCTGCACCAGGAACAACATCTGCGCGTCCCACGCGTCGGCATTGAGGGGCCAGCCGTGGGAAAAGACCACGGGCTGGCCACTGCCCCAGTCCTTGTAGAAGATCTGCGTGCCGTCTTGCGTCGTGATGATGCTCATGATGGGGCTCCTGGCTGCAATCAAGGGATCGGGTGAGCTTGCGGCGGGTTCAGTGCCGGCTCAGCGGGCAGGCACGGCGGCCAGTGCCTCATGCGGCGTGGCGGTGCGCTGCGCGGCCTTGTGGACCATGGTGTAGGCGTAGTCCACTCCCATACCGTAGGCGCCCGAGTGCTCCTTGACCAGTTTCATCACCGCGTCATACGTGTCGCGGTGGGCCCAGTCGCGCTGCCATTCCAGCAGCACCTGCTGCCAGGTGACCGGCACCACGCCGGCCTGGACCATGCGCTGCATGGCGTAGTCGTGGGCTTCCTTCGAGGTGCCGCCGGAGGCATCGGCCACCATGTAGATCTCATAGTCGCCTTCGGCCATGGCGCAAAGGGCAAAGCTGTTGTTGCAGACCTCGGTCCACAGGCCGGACACCACCACCTTCTTGCGGCCATTGGCCTTGAGGGCATCACGCACCTTCTGGTCGTCCCAGGAGTTCATCGAGGTGCGTTCCAGCAGCTTGTGGTCGGGGAACACGTCCAGCAGTTCCGGGTAGGTAAAGCCCGAGAACGACTCCGTTTCCACGGTGGTGATGGTGGTCGGGATATTGAAGATCTTGGCCGCCTTGGCCAGGCCAACGGTGTTGTTCTTCAGGGCCTGGCGGTCCATCGACTGCACCCCGAAGGCCATCTGCGGCTGGTGGTCGATAAAGATGATCTGGCTGTTTTGCGGGGTCAGGACTTCGAGCTTGGGGTTCGTCATGATGATCTCCGGTCAGGGGCGCCTGGATAGGCTGGCTTGCACGTTAGTGATTGCTACCGCTATATTCGTTCACCAGTGGCATTCGCTTGGTGTGTGTGCATAGTAGGCAAGGTGCCTTGCACTGACTACGGGGCAAAGTCCGAGGACAGTGTTCGCGGTTTGCGAATAATCGGGAGATGCAGCCGGGCGGCGGGCCGTGGCGGCGGATGACAGCATGGGGGACGCTGCCCAGCGCTGCGGGATGGGTACTGCCTGGGGGGGAATCGAGGGGAGATGCGCCAGACGGGTGCGTGCCTGCACCCGCCCGGCAACGGCCGGCATTGCGCCGGCCGGAACTTCAGCTCAGATCACGCCTTGCGCCAGCATGGCGTCGGCCACCTTGACGAAGCCGGCGATGTTCGCGCCTTCCACGTAATTGATATAGCCACCCGCCTTCTGGCCGTGGTGGATGCAGTTCTGGTGGATGTCCTTCATGATCGCGTGCAGCTTCTCGTCGACCTCGGCGTGGTGCCAGGACAGGCGCATGGCGTTCTGCGACATTTCCAGGCCGGAAGTGGCAACGCCGCCGGCATTGCTGGCCTTGCCCGGGGCGTAGAGGATCTTCGCATCGACAAAGCGGTCCACGGCTTCCAGCGTCGACGGCATGTTGGCGCCTTCGGCCACGCAGATCACGCCATTGCCAAGCAGGGTCTCGGCGTCGTTGCCGTCCAGCTCGTTCTGGGTGGCGCACGGCAGGGCCACGTCTGCAGGCACGTGCCATGGGGTGCGGCCGGCTTCGAAGGTCATGCCGCGGCGGGCGGCAAAGTCGGACAGGCGGCCGCGCTCCTCATTCTTGAAGGCCATCACTTCGGCCAGCTGCTCGGTGGTCATGCCCTGCGGGTAGTGCAGCACGCCGCCGGAATCGGACAGCGTCAGCACCGTGGCGCCCAGCTCGATCGCCTTCTCGGCCGCGTACTGGGCCACGTTGCCCGAGCCGGAGATCAGCACGCGCAGGCCATCAAAAGCGCGGCCGCGCTTGTGCAGCATTTCCTGGGCGAAGTAGACCGTGCCGTAGCCGGTGGCTTCCGGACGCATCAGGCTGCCGCCATAGGCCAGGCCCTTGCCGGTGAAGACGCAGGCAGACTGGTTGGACAGCTTCTTCATCATGCCGGCCATGAAGCCCACTTCACGCGCGCCCACGCCGATGTCGCCAGCGGGGATATCGGTATCCGGGCCCAGGTGGCGGAACAGCTCAGTCACCAGCGCCTGGCAGAAGCGCATCACTTCGCCGTTGGACTTGCCCTTGGGATCAAAGTCCGAGCCGCCCTTGCCGCCGCCCATGGGCAGCGTGGTCAGCGCGTTCTTGAAAGTCTGCTCGAAGCCCAGGAACTTCAGCACCGACAGGTTCACGGTCGGGTGGAAGCGCATGCCGCCCTTGAACGGGCCGATGGCCGAGCTGTGCTGCACGCGGAAGGCGCGGTTGACCTGCACGCGGTTCTGGTCGTCGGTCCAGGCCACGCGGAACTGGATCACGCGCTCGGGCTCCACCAGCCGCTCAAGCAGGGCCTGGTCGGCGTAGCGCGGATTGCGCTCGACAAAGGGCCAGAGCGTCATCATCACTTCCTTCACGGCCTGGAGGAATTCAGGTTGATTAGGGTCGCGGCGGGCAACCCCCGCCAGGAATGCGTCAAGGGAGGGAGAATTCACGGATGTCTCTTGCTGTGCTGGAGTGGCTGGATCCGGCAGCCTTGCCGGCTTGGTGCCGGTCTGTGGTGCCGTCTGGCGTTGCGCCGATGGAAGGTGGGTGGCCTCCGGTTGTCTGCACATTCACGGCGGGCCGTGCCTGTCAGACAACACAGCACTTTAGCACCAACGTGGGGCACACGACAGTCAAAACACCTGTGACAGCGGCGTGAAAGCCGCATTCCGGTGCAGGAGGCGGGGATTTCCGTGCGATCAGCGGACAGCGCTGTGTCCGTCGGGTGGGCTCCCCGGCCTTCAGGCGATGAGCAGCTTGGTGCCCCGTTCCTTGAGCGCTGCGCCCAGTTCGGGCTCCGGCGCCATGTCGGTGATCAGCCAGGCAGCCAGTTCGAAATGCTTGATGGTGACCCCGGTATTGCGCCCGAACTTGGTATGGTCAGCCACCACGCAGGCCACGTCGGCGGCCAGCAGCATGCGGCTGCGCAGCTCCGCCGCGGCGCGGGAGAAGTCGCAGATCTCGCCGCGCGGCGTGACGCCGCCGATGCCGACAAAGGCAAAGTCGGTGTGGTAGCGCGACAGCTGTTCGATGGTGTCCCAGCCGTGCGTGGCGTCTTCGTTGTCCTGCAGCTCCCCGCCCAGCACGATCACCCGGTTGCCGTTACGCCGGCCCAGCAGCTGGGCGATGGCAAGGTCGTTGGTGTAGACCAGCAGGTTGTGGTGGCCATGGAGCGCCTGCGCCACCGCGTGGGTGGTGGTGCCGTAGTCCAGGATCAGCGAGGCGCCGTCGCGCACCAGCTCGGCGGCGCGCACGCCGATGGCGCGCTTGCCTTCGGCATTGACCGCGGCGCGGGTCTGGGTGTCGGGCTCGGTGCGGTCAGAGGCCAGCGCGCCGCCGTGGGTCAGCACCAGCAGGCCGCGCGCGGCCAGCGCGTTGAGGTCGCGCCGGATGGTCTCGCGCGAGACGTCGAGCTCGGTCACCAGTTCGCTGATGGCCAGCGCGCCGGTGGCGGACAGCTGGTCGAGGATGTATTTCTGCCGTTGTTCGGCGAGCACGGTGACTCCGGAGTGGGGCGCGATGGGCGGGAAAGTACCTGTTGGGCGCCGATTCTAGCGCAATGCAGGAAAAAGCCGGCGCAGTGGCCGGCTTGCCAGGGATGCGCCGCCCTCCCTCACCCCCACGGCAGCGTAATCGTCTTCAGGTTGGTAAAGCTCTTGGCCGCCTCCTGCACGCCTTCCTTGTAGCCCAACCCCGAATCCTTGATGCCGCCGAACGGCGTCAGTTCGATGCGGTAGCCCGGCACTTCCCACAGGTTGACCGTACCCACATGCAGCGAATTGGCGATCCTGGTGAAATCCTCGATGCGGTTGGTACAGACGCCGGAGGACAGCCCGAACGCGGTGCCGTTGGAAATCCGGATGGCATCGTCCACGTCGCGGAAGGTGATGATCGGCGAAACCGGCCCGAAGGTTTCCTCGCGCACCACGGTCATCGACGGGTCCACGCGGTCCAGCACCGTCGGCGAATAGCTGGCGCCGTTGCGCTGGTTGCCCACCAGCAGCCGCGCGCCCTGCGCCACTGCCTCATTGACGCGTGCCTCGAACAGCTGCGCGGCCTGCTCGTCGATCACGGTGCCCATGTCGACGCTGCGGTCCATCGGGTCGCCGTATTTCCACGCGCGGGTCTTCTCCACCACCAGTTCGGTAAAGCGCGCGGCCACGGCTTCATGCACCAGCATGCGCTTGACCGCGGTGCAGCGCTGGCCGGAGTTCTTGTACGAGCCCTGCACCGCCAGGTCCGAGGCGCGGTCCAGGTCGGCGTCGTCCAGCACGATCAGCGGGTCGTTGCCGCCCAGCTCCAGTATCACGCGCTTGTAGCCGGCCTTGCTGGCAATGTACTTGCCGATCGCCACGCCGCCGGTAAAGGTCACCAGGTCCACGGCGGGGTGCGTGATCAGCTCGTCGGCGATCTCGCGCGGGTCGCCGGTGATCACCTGCAGCATCTGCGGCGGCAGGCCGGCTTCATACAGCAGGTCGGCCAGGTAGAACGCCGACAACGGCACCTTTTCCGACGGCTTGAGCACCATGCGGTTGTTGGTGGCGATCGACGGCGCCACCTTGTGCGCCACCTGGTTCATCGGGTGGTTGAACGGCGTGATGGCGCAGATCACGCCCAGCAGCGGCTCGCGCTGGGTCATCACGCGGCGCTTCTTGCCGTGGGGGGTCAGGTCGCATGAGAACAACTGGCCATCGTCGCGCAGCGCCTCGGTGGCGGCAAAGCCAAGCACATCGGCGACACGGCCGATCTCATACAGCGAATCCTTCTTGGACAGGCCGGATTCCAGCGTGATCAGGTCCGACGCTTCTTCAGTGCGCTCGCGCAGCAGCGCGGCGGCGCGGTTCAGGATGGCGGCGCGCTCATAGCGCGTCAGCGTGGAGCGGTAGGCCTGGCCCACTTCGAAGGCACGGCGCACGTCGTCCAGCGTGGCCTTGGGCACGGTACCGACCCGCGTGCCGTCATACGGATTGCGCACTTCGATCACGCGCTCGCGCACGATCTTCTGGCCGTCGATGCGCAGGGCCTCGGCGCGGAAATGGGGGTTGACGGCACCAGCGGGGAATTGGGGGGCGTTCATCAGACTTGCTCCGAGAAACCCCGCCCTTCAGGGCGGGGAGTGAAAGGAGTGCTGCCGGCAGCAAGCAATCCCAAATTAGAATGACCGGCATGCTTCTTGTCTATCGCTACCGGGTGAAGTCGCTGAACGGCCTGCTCAATCAGCAGAGCCGCGCGGTGAACTACGTCTGGAACTTCTGCAATGACACGCAGAAGCACGCGCTCAAATGGGGCAAGAAATGGCCCACGGGTTTCGATCTGAACGTGCTGACCACCGGCAGCAGCAAGGAACTCCGTATCCATTCCGGCACCGTCAACGCGGTTTGCGAGCAGTACGCCAAGTCGCGTAGCCAGCACCGCCGCCGGTACCTGCGCTATCGCGGCCGCAGGTCCCTCGGCTGGGTGCCGCTCAAGGGGCGAGATCTCAAACGTTCGGGTGAGGCATTCCGCTTTGCCGGCAACACGTTTCGCGTGTTCAACCGCAGGCCCCTTCCCGAGGGCAAGATCAAGGACGGCACGAATTTCTCCCGCGACGCGCGAGGCAACTGGTTCCTGAACATCGTGATTGAAGTTGCCGACACCCAGGCCCGTTCCCCGGCACGCGGCGTCGGCATCGATCTCGGCTTGAAGCACCTTGCGACACTCTCTACTGGTGAGAAGATCGAGAATCCGCGTCACCTTGGCCAACTCGAGCAAGCCCTTGCCAAGACCCAGCGTGCGCGCAAGAAACGACAGACGACGAACCTCCACGCGCGCATCAAGAATGCGCGGCATGACTTTCTGCACAAGCTCTCGCATCGCATCGTGCGGGACTTCGACTACATCGCGGCGGGTAATGTGAATGCCGCCGGCCTCGCCAGGACCAGCATGGCGAAGTCCATCCTCGATGCGGGCTGGTCGTCCTTCCGCACAATGCTCGCGTACAAGGCGATTGCGCATGGCGCGTGGTACGAGGAAGTCGACGAACGTTTTACCACCCAGGTCTGCTCTTCGTGCGGCACGATGCCGCCGGAGAGGCCGAAAGGTATCGCAGACCTCGGAATAAGGCAGTGGGTATGCAGTCGATGCGGTGCTGTACATGATCGCGATGTGAACGCTGCGCTAAATATCCTTGCCCGATCGGGACATCGATCGCCTGCAGAGGGAATCTCCTCCCTTTAGGGAGGGGAGGATGTCAAGAGTCTCCTCCGGTCAGTTCGGTACGGCTCAATGCACTCAGTGCAGATGGTTCAGCGCGACATCGAAGATGTCGAAGTTGCGCAGCAGGGCCTTGCCGGGAATGCCGGCCGTGGCACGGTTGAATACCAGCGGCACGGTCTGCTCCGACACGCCGCCGTGCGAGCGCAGCGGCGCGTCCAGCCCGGACAGGTCGTGGCGGCTGCGGCTGGTGCCCAGCACCACATGCTTGTCGCTGGTCACCACCAGGTCGCCGACGCGGTCGGGCGGCAGCTCGAAGCGCGCGCAGGCCTCGGCGTTGGTCAGCACGCTTTCCACGCCCTGCAGGTCGGACAGCCGGGCCTGGATCGCGGCCGGGTCCGCATCGTCGGGCAGATAGATGGTGGCGTAGGACCCGAGCGCGCCGTGGTGGACCACGTAGGGATCGGTGATCGGCAGGATCACGCGCGCGCCGCCGTCTTCCACGCCGCGGCCCAGCCATGCGTCCAGCTGGTCCTGCAGGTAGATCACGTTGGGCGCCTTGGTGGCGTCGTCGTGCTTGGCGTTCATGCCGTGGTCGGCGGTCAGCGCGACCACGCAGCCCAGTTCGTCAAGCCGCGCCAGGTACTTGTCCATCATGGCGTAGAAGGCGTTGGCGCCGTCCGTGCCGGGTGCGAACTTGTGCTGGATATAGTCGGTGGTGGACAGGTACATCAGGTCCGGGCGGCGCGTTTCCATCAGGCGCACGCCGGCGGCGAAGACGAACTCCGACAACTCCGCGCTGTACACGTCAGGCACCGGCATGCCGACCAGCTCGAGCACGCCGTCGATGCCGTTCTCTTCCACCGTGGCCTGGTCGGCCTTCTCCGACGAGAAGCAGATGCCCTGCATGCCGTGGCCCAGCAGGCGGCGCAGCTTGTCCTTGGCGGTCACCACGGCGACGCTGGCCCCGGCGTCGGCAAACGCGGCCAGGATGGTGCCGGCGCGCAGGTACTTGGGGTCGTTCATCATCACTTCCTCGCCGCGCCCGCCGTTGGCGCTGCGGTCAAAGAAGTAGTTGCCGCAGATGCCGTGCACCGCGGGCGGCGCGCCGCAGACAATGGACAGGTTGTTGGGGTTGGTGAAGGTGGGCACCACGCAGGCGCCGCGGAAGGCGGAGCCGGCTTCCAGCAGCTGCTTCAGGTAGGGCGCGCGGCCACTGGCGGCGGCGGCTTCCAGGTAGTCGAACTCGCAACCGTCGACGCAGACCACCACGACGGGCTGCTGCATCCAGCGGTAGCTGCGCTGGTTGACGGTAATGGTGCGGGCATTGGTGTCAGGCATGTTGGGGTTCCTGTGCTTGGGCGCGATCGGGGTCGGTACTTTGAATGGATTCAGTCGGATTCAGGCGGCAGCACCCTTGTCGGCGCTGGCCGGATCTACCGCGGCGTGCATGCGGGCGCGGCCGCGCTCCACGTGCTCGCGCATCAGGCGCGCGGCCAGTTCGCCGTCGCGCGCGGCAATCGCCGAGACAATGGCGCGGTGCTCGCGGGTGGAGTCGGGCATGGCGGCGTGGCTGCCGGAGAGCGCTTCGCGCCGGAACAGCGTCAGCTCCTTGACCAGGCGCCGGTAGGTATCCAGCAGCTTGCGGTTGCCGGCGAGTTCGACCATGCGGTCGTGGAACGCCAGGTTCAGCCGCGTGTATTCATCGACATCGCGCGCCTGGCTGGCGACGCCCAGTGATTCCACCAGCGCGCGCAGTTCGCGCAGGCTCTCTGGCGTGATGCGGGCGGCCAGCTGCCGGCCGATGAACTCGTCCAGCACCGCGCGCAGCTCATAGATCTCATCGGCTTCCTCCACCGAGATGGCGCGCACGAACACGCCGCGGTTCTTCTCGGTGCGCAGCAGGCCAGCCTGCTCCAGCGCCCGGAAGGCTTCCCGCACCGGTCCGCGCGACACATTGAGCTGCCCTGCCACCTCGATCTCATTGAGCTTGGCGCCGGGGGGCAGGTCGCCCGACATGATCCGCAGTTCCAGTTCGCGCTGCACCAGGGTGGCCAGGGACTGGCTCTGCAGGATGGTGATTTCGCTCGCCAGCGGTGCTTGGCGTGACATGAAAACTCCCGTTTGTGACGGATTGCGCAATATCGAAAATCCTTATTGCCATTAAAGCAAGCGGTTTGTATATTGTCAACAATCAAGACATCGGTGTGGCGAAGATGGTGACGTATGGAGCGCGAGAAGCCAGGCATATGTCTTGCAAGTGTTGTAGCACAAGGGTTTCACGGTGATTCAATGTTGTGCAGCACGCCCCGTGGCAATGCAACATATTCACCAAATTGACACATATCTCCACCTACAATGCCAGAAGGAGTCCCCATGCAACCGTCCTTCACATCCACCCTGCGCACCGCCGCCGCCCTGCTTGCGCTAGCCGCCTCCGGTACGGCGCTGGCCCAGAAGACCACCCTCACCGTCTACACGGCGTGGGAGATCGAGACCCTCAAGCCGTACGCCGAGGGCTTTGCCAAGGTGGCCCCCGATATCGAACTGAAATACGTGCGCGACTCCACCGGCGTCATCACCGCCAAGGCGCTGGCCGAAAAAAGCAACCCGCAGGCCGACGTGATCGCCGGGCTGGCGGCGTCCAGCCTGGAACTGCTCAAGCAGGAAGGGATGCTGGCGCCCTACGCGCCCAAGGGCTTCGAGAAGCTGACGCGCGACTACAGCGACAAGGCCACGCCGCCGTCGTGGGTGGGGCTGGACGTCTGGGGCGCCACCATCTGCTTCAACACCATCGAAGCCAAGAAGCGCAACCTGCCGCGCCCCGAAACCTGGAAGGACCTGGCCAAGCCCATCTACAAGGGCACCATCGTGATGCCCAACCCGGCCTCTTCCGGCACCGGCTTCCTGGACGTGACCGCCTGGCTGCAGCTCTATGGCGAGCAGGATGGCTGGAAGTACATGGATGCACTGCACGAGAACATCGCCCAATACACCCATTCGGGCTCCAAGCCATGCAAGCAGGCCGGCTCGGGTGAGTTCCCGATCGGCATCTCGTTCGAGCTGCGCGCGCACAAGACGCTGGCCTCGGGCGCGCCGATCGAGATGATCTTCCCCAAGGAAGGCCTGGGCTACGACATCGAGGCCGCCGGCATCGTCAAGGGCACCAGGAAGATGGAGGCCGCGCAGCGCTATATGGACTGGCTGGCCAGCAAGGAGGCCAACCAGCTGTTTGCCAGGGACTGGGCCATCGTCGCCTATCCGGGCGTGGCGAGGAAGATCGAGACCATCCCGGCCAACTACGAGCAGATGCTGGTCAAGAACGACTTCAGCCATATCGCCAAGAACCGCGAACGCGTGCTGACCGAGTGGCAGAAGCGCTATGCCAGCAAGTCGGAGAAGCAGCCCTGAGCGCCTGAGCGCCGTCCTGTACCGGCGCCCTCGCCCCCCGGGGCAGAGGACGCCGGGTCCCCCAACAGAACACACCGGGCCCCACGCCATGCAGACCTCCCCATCCACGGCCGAGACCTACCTCAGCCTGAAAGGCATCCACAAGCGCTTCGGCGGCAGCAGCGGCGCCTTCGTGGCACTCCAACATATCGACCTGGACGTGCGCCAGGGCGAGCTGCTGTGCTTCCTGGGCCCGTCGGGCTGCGGCAAGACCACGCTGCTGCGCATCATCGCCGGGCTGGAGTCGCAGAGCGCCGGCACCATCCACCAGGGCGGGCGCGACATCTCCACGCTGCCGCCGATGGAGCGGGACTACGGCATCGTATTCCAGTCTTACGCGCTGTTCCCCAACCTGACGGTGGCGGACAACGTCGCCTACGGCCTGGTCAACCGCCGCATGCCGCGCGACCAGCGCCGCGCCCGCGTGGATGAGCTGCTGACGCTGGTGGGGCTGCCCGAGCGCGGCAACCAGTACCCGGCGCAGCTTTCCGGCGGCCAGCAGCAGCGCGTGGCGATTGCGCGCGCACTGGCCACCTCGCCCGGCCTGCTGTTGCTGGATGAGCCGCTGTCCGCGCTGGACGCCCGCGTGCGGGTGCGGCTGCGCAGCGAGATCCGCGCGCTGCAGCAGCGGCTGAACATCACCACCGTCCTGGTCACGCACGACCAGGAAGAGGCATTGTCGATGGCCGACCGCATCGTGGTGATGAACCAGGGCGCGATCGAGCAGGTGGGCACGCCGGCGCAGATCTACCAGCGCCCGGCCACGCCGTTCGCCGCGGACTTCGTCGGCAAGACCAATATGCTGGGCGCGCGCGTCTGCGGCGATGGCGAGCTGCACCTGGGCGGCGTGCGCATGCGCTGCGCCGCGCCCCCGGGCTGCTGCGCCGACGAGGACGTGCAGGTGTTCTTCCGCCCCGAAGACGTGTGCGTGCGCGGCATCGAGCAGCATGGCCCCAACGTGCTGGAGGCCACCGTGGACAAGATCGAGTTCCTCGGCGCGTTCTCGCGGCTGACGCTGCGCCTGCCTGACGCAGCGTCCGGCGCACTGTACGCCGACCTCTCCCTCAATGACCTACACGAGCTGCGCCCGAACACTGGCGACCTGCTGCGCCTGGCCATTCCCGCTGACCGTATCCGCATTTTCCGCCACGCATGCGCATGAGCCTCACTGCGGCGCCGGCCGATACGTCTGCCACCATGCCGGCCACCGATACCGTCCCCGCCCCCGCCACCAGTGCGCCGGCAGGGCCTGCCAACCCTGGCGCGCAGCCCGCGCCACCGGCGCTGGTCGCCACCGCCGTGCGTGCGCACTGGACCGACCGCCTCGCCCACGTGCTGCTGGCGCTGGCCGCGCTGGCGCTCGCCTGCTTCGTGCTGGCGCCGATCGTGATGATCCTGGCCAAGAGCGTGCAGAACCGCGACGGCAGCCTGGCCGGCATCGCGCACTTCCGCGCGTACTTCGAGTCGCCCGCGCTGCTGCGCTCGGTGTGGAACAGCCTGTGGGTCTCTGCCCTGGCCACCTGCATCACGGTGCCGCTGGCGTTCAGCTTTGCCTATGCGCTGACGCGCAGCCGCATCGCCTGCAAGGGCCTGCTGCGCAACCTGGCGCTGATCCCGCTGCTGGCGCCATCGCTGCTGGCGGCGATCTCCTTCATCTTCTGGTTCGGCAACCAGGGGCTGTTCAAGCCCTGGATGGGCAGCACGCAGATCTACGGGGCGCTGGGCATCGTGGCCTCGCTGGTGTTCGCCACCTTCCCGCATGCGCTGATGATCCTGATCACCGCGCTGTCGCTGACCGACGCGCGGCTGTATGAGGCGGCCGATGCGCTGGGCACCTCTACCGTGCGCAAGTTCTTCACCATCACCGTGCCGGGCGCGCGCTACGGACTGGTCAGCGCGGCGATGGTGGTGTTCACCTATGCGATCTCGGACTTCGGCATCCCCAAGGTGATCGGCGGCAATTTCCATATGCTGGCCACCGACATCTACAAGCTGGTGATCGGCATGCAGGACTTCTCGCAGGGCGCGGTGGTGTCGCTGATGCTGCTGGTGCCGGTGGCCGTCACCTACTACGTCGATGCGCGCGTGCAGCGCCGCCAGATGGCGCTGATGTCGGCACGCTCGGTGCCCTACGTGCCACGCCGCAGCCGCCGCTTCGACCTGGCCATGGCGATGTTCTGCTGGCTGATGGCGGCGCTGATGCTGGCGGTGATGGGCATGGCGATCTACGCGTCCTTCGTCAAGCTGTGGCCGTACAACTTCTCGCTGTCGCTGAACCACTACCGGGTGGGCCTGGTCGAGGGCGGCGTGGTCGATTCCTACCTGAACAGCGTGCGCATGGCGGGACTGGCCGCGGTAACCGGGCCGGTGTTCATCTTTGCCACCGCCTACCTGCTGGAGAAGACCCGCGGCATGGACTGGCTGCGCAGCTTCGTGCGGCTGATGGCGGTGCTGCCGATGGGCGTGCCGGGGCTGGTGCTGGGCCTGGGCTACATCTTCTTCTTCGTGCCGCAGGCCAACCCGATGCACGGGCTGTACCAGACGCTGGGGATCCTGGTGCTGGTGACCATCGTCCACTATTACGCATCCTGCCACCTGACCGCCGTGACCGCGCTCAAGCAGCTCGACAGCGAGTTCGAAGCCGTGTCCGCGTCGCTCAAGGTGCCGTTCTACAAGACCTTCTTCAAGGTCACGGTGCCGGCCTGCCTGCCCGCCATCCTGGAGATCTCGCGCTACCTCTTCATCAATGCGATGACCACGGTCTCGGCGGTGGTGTTCCTGTACGGCGCCGACACCAAGCTGGCCTCGGTCGAGATCGTCAACCTGGATGAATCCGGCGACATCGGCCCCGCGGCGGCGATGGCAACCCTGGTGGTGCTGACCTCGGCCTTCGCCTGCCTGCTCTATTACGTGCTGCAACGCGTGCTCGATTGCAAGACCCAGGCCTGGCGCCAGGGCAACGACTGACTTTCCTTATCTCCACTCCTTCCCAATCAGGAGCTCACCATGATTCGCGGCAACGACCCGATTCTTCTGACCCCCGGCCCCCTGACCACCTCGCTCGCCACCAAGCAGGCCATGCTGCGCGACTGGGGTTCGTGGGACGCCGCCTTCAACACCATCACGCGCAGCCTGTGCGACGACCTGGTGCGCATCGTCCACGGCGAAGGCACCCATGTGTGCGTGCCGATGCAGGGCAGCGGCACCTTCTCGGTGGAAGCCGCCATTGCCAATGTGGTGCCGCGCGACGGCAAGGTGCTGGTGCCGCAGAACGGCGCCTACTGCCAGCGCATCCTCAAGATCTGCAAGGTGCTGGGCCGCGCCAGCGTGGAACTGCCGATCCCCGAAGACCAGCCCGCCACCGCCGCGGTGATCGAAGAGGCCATCCGGCGCGACCCGTCGATCACGCACGTGGCGCAGGTGCACTGCGAGACCGGCGCCGGCGTGCTCAACCCGCTGCAGGACATCGCCGCGCTGTGCCAGCGGCTGGGCAAGGGCCTGATCGTCGACGCGATGAGCTCGTTCGGCGCGATCGAGATCGACGCCCGCACCATGCCGTTCGACGCGCTGGTGGCCGCCACCGGCAAGTGCATCGAGGGCGTGCCGGGCATGGGCTTCGTGCTGGTGAAGAAGGACGTGCTGGAAGCCAGCCAGGGCAACAGCCACTCGCTGGCGCTGGACCTGTACGACCAGTACGTCTACATGCAGAAGACCACGCAGTGGCGCTTCACGCCGCCCACGCACGTGGTGGCGGCCTTCCGCACCGCGCTCGACCAGTTCCTGGAAGAAGGCGGCCAGCCGGTGCGCGGCGCGCGCTACCGCAGGAACTGCGACGCGCTGGTACAGGGCATGGCCGCACTCGGCTTCCGCGCCTTCCTACCGGCGGCAGTGCAGGCGCCGATCATCGTCACCTTCCATGCGCCGGCCGATGCGCGCTATGACTTCAAGACCTTCTACGCCAGGGTGCGCGAGCGCGGCTACATCCTGTATCCGGGCAAGCTGACGCAGATGGAGACCTTCCGCGTTGGCTGCATTGGTGCAATCGACGACAACGAGATGCGCAATGTCGTGACGGCAATCGGCGAGGTGCTGCGCGAGATGGGTATCAAGGCGCAGGCGCCGCTGGCGGAAGCGGCTTGACTCCCTGACCATCTTCACCTCACTCGCCTAGCAGCAGGCTCCCCTCTCCCGCCTGCGGGAGAGGGGAGCAACCCATCGGTTCGCAAACTCAACCCTTCATGTCCCTCCCCCCCGACTTTCACGGCCTCGCCTTTGCCGCCGTGATGCTGTCCGCGCTGATGCACGCGTCGTGGAACGCCATCGTCAAGATCGGCGGCGACCGGTTGTCGTCGATGGCGCTGATCGACACCTTCTGCCTGCTGGTGGCCGTGCCCTTCCTGTTCCTGGTGCCGCTGCCCGCGCCGCAGGTGTGGCCCTTCCTGCTGGCGACCGTGGCGCTGGAGGTGGGCTACAAGCTGTCGCTGGTAGCCGCCTACAACCGCGGCGATTTCAGCCAGGCCTATCCGCTGATGCGCGGCTCGGCGCCGATGATGGTGGCGATTCTGCTGTTGCTGGCCGGCAGCGAACGGCTGGGGCCAGGCGGCTATGCCGGCATTGCGCTGATCTGCTGCGGGCTGGTCAGCCTGGTGCGCTGGCGCCGGCAATCGCCCGACCTGCTCGGCTTTGCGCTGCTGGCCGGGGCCTGCCTGGCGGGCGGCACCGTGATCGACGGCACCGCGGTCAAGCGCTACGGCGAGGTCTTCACCTACATCGTCTGGCTGCAGGCGATGTCGCACATCTTCATGCCGACCTACGCCTTCAGCCGGCGCGGCACCGCGCTGGTCACGCTGATGCGCACGGAATGGAAGCGCGCGTGGATCGGCGGCATCAACCGGGTGGGCTCGTATGCGCTGATGCTGTGGGCGATGACCATGGCGCCCGTGACCAAGCTGGCGGCGCTGCGTGAATCCAGCGTGATCTTTGCCGCGCTGCTGGGGCACTTCCTGCTGCGCGAGCCCTTCGACCGGCGGCGGCTCATTGCGACCGCGCTGGTCCTGGCGGGGATCCTGACACTGCAACTGGCGCGTTGAGCCGCCGATGAATGTTGCATTTTGTGTTGTTTGTTGGCGTTGTTTTGCATAACATGGCAGGCAACGCCAACCACTTTCCTGCCGAGGTTTTCCCGCCATGTCCCCTGTCATCCCGTCCCAATCCCGCGTCGTCGTCATCGGCGGCGGCATCATCGGCTGCAGCGTGGCCTATCACCTGACCAAGCTGGGCTGGAAAGACGTGGTGCTGCTTGAGCAAGGGCAGCTGTCGTGCGGCACGACGTGGCACGCGGCCGGCCTGGTCGGCCAGTTGCGCGCGCAGGAGAGCATGACCAAGCTGATCCGCTACTCAACCCGCCTCTACAGCGAGCTGGAAGCTGAAACCGGCCTTGGCACCGGCTGGAAGCAATGCGGGTCGCTGTCGGTGGCGCGCACGGCTGAGCGCATGACGCAACTGCGCCGCACCGCAGCGGTGGCGCGGGCCTATGGTGTTGAATGCGAAGTCATCTCTGCGTCCCAGGCCGGCGAACTGTGGCCGGTGATGCGCACTGACGACCTGCTTGGCGCGGTGTGGCTGCCGGGCGACGGCAAGGCCAACCCGACGGACCTCACACAGGCGCTGGCACGTGGCGCGCGCTCACGCGGCGCTGTGATCGCGCAGGACACCAAGGTCACCGCCATCCACAGCCGCGATGGCCGCGCCACCGGCGTCAGCTGGCGCAACAAGGCCGGCGACGAAGGCCGCATCGGCGCCGAGATCGTGGTCAACTGCGCCGGCCAGTGGGCGCGCAAGGTCGGCCAGATGTGCGGCGTGACCGTGCCGCTGCACTCGGCCGAGCACTATTACATCGTCACCGAGCGCATCGCCGGCGTGCACCCTGACCTGCCGGTGATGCGCGACCCGGACGGCTTCATCTACTTCAAGGAGGAGGTGGGCGGGCTGGTGATGGGCGGCTTTGAGCCCAATGCCAAGCCGTGGGGCATGCAGGGCATTCCTGAGCCGTTCGAGTTCCAGCTGCTGCCTGATGACTGGGACCAGTTCGAGATCCTGATGGAGAACGCGCTGATCCGCGTGCCGGCACTGGAGTCGGCGCAGGTCAAGCAGTTCTACAACGGCCCCGAGTCCTTCACGCCGGACAACAACTTCATCCTCGGCGAAGCGCCAGAGCTGCGCAATTTCTACGTGGGCGCGGGCTTCAACTCAATGGGGATCGCGTCTGCCGGCGGCGCCGGCATGGCACTGGCGGAATGGATCGTCGCGGGCGAGCCGACCATGGACCTGTGGCCGGTCGATATCCGCCGCTTTGCCGGCTTCAACGGCAACGAAAGCTGGCTGCACGACCGCGTCAAGGAAACGCTGGGCCTGCACTACGCGATGCCCTGGCCCAACCGGGAACTGGATACGGCGCGGCCGTTCCGCCGCTCGCCGCTCTATGCCCACCTGCACGCTGCCGGCGCCAATTTCGGCAGCAAGATGGGTTGGGAGCGGCCAAACTTCTTCGCCCCTGCCGGACAATCGCCCGAGATCCGCTACTCGTTCGGGCAGCAGAACTGGCTGCCGTGGAGCGGCGCAGAACACCGCGCCTGCCGCGAGGCGGTGGCGCTGTTCGATATGAGTTCGTTCTCCAAGTACATCGTCAAGGGTGCCGATGCCGAGGCCGTGCTGCAATACGTGATGAGCAACGACGTGGCCGTGCCGCCGGGGCAAACCGTGTACACCGCCATGCTCAACGATCGCGGCACCTATGAATCCGACCTGACCGTGACGCGGCTGGCGCACGACCAGTACCTGCTGGTGACCGGCTCGGCGCAGACCACGCGCGACTTCAACTATATCGAGCGCCTGATTCCCGCCGACAAGCGCTGCGCGATTGTCGATGTCACCGGCCAGTACGCCGTGCTGGCCGTGATGGGCCCGCGCTCGCGCGAGCTGTTGCAGAGCGTGTCGCGCACCGATTTTTCCAATCAGGCGTTCCCGTTCGGCACCTCGAAAGAGATCGATCTCGGCTATGCCACGGTGCGCGCCACACGCCTGACCTATGTGGGCGAACTGGGCTGGGAACTGTACGTCCCGGTGGAATTCGCCGTGGGCGTCCATGACACCCTGCACCAAGCCGGGAAACGCTTCGGACTGGTCAACGCCGGCTACTACGCCATCGAATCGCTGCGCATCGAGAAGGGCTACCGCGCCTGGAGCCGCGAACTGACCACCGACATCCATCCGTTCGAGGCCGGGCTGTCGTTTGCCTGCAAGCTGAACACGGACATCCCGTTCCGCGGACGCGAAGCGCTGCTCAAGCTGCGCGCTGCCGGCGGTGCCGCGCAGGTGCGGCGGCGCGTTGCCGTGGTCACGCTGGACGGCGCCAGCGAGGCCATGCTCTGGGGCGGCGAGGCGATCCTGCGCACCGCCCAGGACGGCACCGTGCGCCCCGCCGGCTTCGTGACGTCCGCCGCGTTCGGCCACACCCTTGGCTGCCCGGTGGGCATGGGGCTGCTGGCACGCGACGATGGTCCGGCCGACGCGGCATGGATCGAGGGCGGCAAGTACCACGTAGACCTGGCCGGGGAACTGCTGCCTGCCCGCATCCACCTGCGCGCGCCGTACGATCCGTCCAGCGAGCGGACCAAGGCCTGAACATCGATGCAACCGGATACCGGAGTGCCCATGCCAGTGATCCAGACCGAAACCGCCAGCTACATCCTGACGCTGTCGTGCCCCGACCGTCCCGGCATTGTCCATGCCGTCTCGGCCCTGCTGGTGGAAGCCGGCGCCAATATCGTCGATTCCGCGCAGTTCGGCGATCGCGACAGCGCACGGTTTTTCATGCGCGTGCACTTCCAGCGGCCGCTGCCCGAAGGCCAGGATGCCGGCGATACGCTCGCAGCCCTGCGCAGCACGCTGGCCGGCGTGGCGGCCGCGCATGAGATGGACTGGTCCCTCCACGACGCCGCGCGCAAGCCGCGCGTGATGCTGATGGTGTCAAAGATCGGCCACTGCCTGAACGACCTGCTGTTCCGCTACCGCACCGGCCAGCTGCCCATCGAGATTCCGGCGATCGTCTCCAACCACAAGGACTTCTACCAGCTTGCGGCGAGCTACGACATCCCGTTCCATCACCTGCCGCTGCTCAATGCCACGCCGCAAGGCAAGGCCGCGCAGGAAGCGAGACTGTGGGACCTGGTCTGCGACTACGGTATCGACCTGGTCGTCCTGGCCCGTTACATGCAGGTCTTATCCGACGACCTGTGCCGCCGCCTGGAGGGCCGCGCCATCAACATCCATCATTCCTTCCTGCCCAGCTTCAAGGGCGCGCGCCCCTACGCGCAAGCCTATGAGCGCGGCGTCAAGCTGATCGGCGCCACAGCGCACTATGTGACCGGCGACCTCGACGAAGGCCCCATCATCGAACAGGAAGTCGCGCGCGTGGACCATGCCATGGACGCCGCGCAGCTGACCGCGATCGGACGCGACGTGGAATGCGTGGCGCTGGCGCGGGCGGTGAAATGGCATGCGGAACATCGGGTCCTGCGCAACGGCGGCAGGACGCTGGTGTTCCGCTGACGCGGCAGCCTTTGCCGCCGCTTCAGCCGGCCACCACCCGCCGGACCTTGCGCAACGCCTGCTCCAGCGCATCCATGGAGATCGACCCGAGCGCCAGCCGCAGCGCATGCGGCACGCTCGTGCCAACCGCGAACGGCTCGGCCGTCGTCACCAGCACACCCTCTTGCTCCAGGGCGGCCGCGACCTGGTCGGCGCGCAGGTCCTCCGCGAGTTCAAGCCACAAGTAGTACGATGACGGGTGCGCCGTGATGCGGCAGCCACGCAAGATGCGCCGCGCCAGGCTCTGCCTGCGCCGGGCATCCTTGCGTTTGCGATCCTCCAGGTCATCGACCGTGCCCGCTTCGATCCAGAGGCAGCCGAGCGCCACAGTCAGCGACGGCGTGTTCCAGGTTGACACGCGAATGGCGCGTTCCAGGGCCGGCACCAGCGGCCCGGGCGCCGCGACGAACCCCATCCTCAGGCCCGATGCCACGCTTTTCGACAAGCCCGAGACGTAGACGGTCCGCTCTGGCGCGAGGGTGAACACCGGTTTCGGCGCCGGTTCGGCAAGGAAGGCGTAGGCACCGTCTTCAATGATCAGCAGATCATGCCGTTGCGCCAAGGCAGCAAGGCGGCCGCGGTCCGCCTCGCTCATGACATAGCCCAGCGGATTGTGCATGGTCGGCATGGTGTAGACCGCCCGCACCGGACGCCGCTTGCAGAGCGCGGCAAGCCGATCCAGGTCCAGGCCCGCGGCGGTCGCCGGCAACGGCTCCAGGTCGAGCCGGTACAACTGCGCCAGCGCCTTCATGCCCGGATATGTCAGCGCGTCAACCGCCAAGACGTCGCCGGGATTGAGCAGTCCCATCACCGTCACCGCCAGGCCCTGCTGCGCGCCGTTGACGATCAGCACCTGGCTGCCCGGCACGCGGATGCCGCGGTTGCGCAGGTGCCTGGCGACGGCCTGCCGTTCGTGCGGGCGCCCGCCCTGCGGCGCGGAATGCAGCAGCGCGTCGAGATCGCCCGAGGCCGCGATGCTGCGCAAACCGTCGCGCAGCAGTTCAACCTGCCCGGGCAACGACGGATAGTTGAAGGTCAGGTCCACCGCGCCGGCGCGCACCGGATGCTGCTCCAGCCCCAGGCCGCGCGGCAGCGAGGTATCGCGCACGAACGTGCCCCTGCCGGTCTCGCCGACCACCAGCCCGACAGCCTCCAGTTCGACGTAGACGCGTGCCGCGGTCGCCAGCGCCACGCCGTACTGCTTCATCAGCGCACGCACCGTCGGCAGTTGGGTGCCCGGAGGCAGGTCGCCGCAATGAATGCGTGCGGCAATCTCGTCAACAATGGTTTTGTAGCGCGCGTGGGCCATGCTTTGTATCTAGAACAATTCTTTGCGTGTATCAGGCCTGAAGAATAGCCTGCATGCCTAGTCAACGCTAACCATTTCCTGCACATGATTGCCCTGACCACCCTGTCGATCTTCGCGGCGGCAGTGATGCTGCTGCTCCTGTCACCCGGCCCGAACATGGCATTCGTGATGGCACATGGCATCACCTATGGCCCTCGGGGCGGCGTTGCGACGGCACTGGGGATTGCCGTGGCCGACCTGATCCTCACGGTCCTGACAGCCACCGGCATCACCGCCCTGGTGATGGCATGGGCGCCGGCGTTCGACCTGATCCGCTATGCCGGCGCGGCCTATCTGCTGTGGATGGCGGTCAAGGCGCTCCGGCAGCCGCTTGCGCTGAAAGAGGCAGTGGTGACGCAAGCGTCCTTGCGCTCGGTGTTTGTGCGCGCCATGCTGAACAGCCTGCTCAATCCCAAGGCGCTGCTGTTCTTCATGGTCTTCCTGCCGCAGTTCGTGGATCCCGGCAAGGGCGGCGTGGCCCAGCAGCTGCTCATGCTCGGCCTGGTCCTGACGGTGCTCGCCACCGTGTTTCACGCGTTGCTCGGAGCGGCTGGCGGCACCGTGCGCCGCTTCCTGTCACGCCACCCCAAGGCGGCAACACTGCAGTCACGCGGCCTGGCAGCCGTGCTGGTGCTGCTGGCGCTGCGGCTGGTGCTGACCTCACGCCCGGCCTGAAACCGTTTCTCACGCAGAGTCCTTGATGTATATCGCAGCCTTTATTTACCGGCCCGGCCAGGCCGATGACGAGTTCCACCGCCTTAGCGCCCTGATCGACGAGATCGCGGCCGGCATGCCCGGCTTTGTCGGTGCCGAGTCCTGGCGCTCGCCAGATGGCCAGCTGTCCAACGCCAGCTACTACTGGCGCGACAAGGACTCCCTGCAGGCCTTTGCCACCCACCCGCGGCACCTGGACGCCAAGCGGCAGTACCGCAAGTGGTATGACGGCTATCACGTGGTGATATCCGAAGTGCAGCGCGCCTATGGCGACGGTTCGCTCCAGCATTTCGTGCCCGACAGCCGGCGCCAGCGGCAGGGGTAACCGCCGTCACCGTGCCCGGCCGATATCTGGACGGCCGGCCGCACGCCGGGATATGAATGATTCTGGCGGCGATCTGAATTCTTTCGGTCCCTGCCGCCGCCCGCGCGGCAGGGATCTGCCTGTCTCTTCGTGCGGACAACGGCTCCAGGCATGGCTTGCGGCACCGACCCGCGCCATGACGCAATGCACAACCGCGCGCCCGCGAGTATCAACCCCTGCTGATACCCGCTATTCCACACCCCGGCTTGCGGTATACCCTGACGTCAACGCAAAATCGCCCGGTCAGCGCGCCAGGCCGTGCCACGACAGATAACAAGACATTGCCCCACCTCTCACCAGCCCTCTCCGGCGCCACGGCTACGCAGCCAGGCCCACGCACGCGACATCACCGCGTGCGGCCAGGCACTGCTTCGGCCATCTTGTCACGATCCCCGTTGATCCCGCACGTCGCGCGCCGGCTGCAGTAGCAGCGCATTCCCGAGGAATCTTTATGCCCAGCTTCAACCCTTCACGGCGCACTTTCCTGAAAGCCAGCGTCGTGGCCGGGGTGTCGGTCTATATCGCACCCATCGGCGGCAAAGCCTTCGCGGCATTGTTCGAAGACAAGCTCCTGACCCCGATCCAGTGGGACCCCAAGGCCGGCGTCCCGAAATTCCGCATCGACGGCATCGCCAAGGTCACCGGCGCCAAGGTGTTCGCGCGCGATATCCGCTCGCGCGACATGCCGCACTGGCCGCCGCAGCAATCTCACGCCTTCATCCTGCGCGCCACGCAGGCCGACCGCACGTATGAGGGCTTCGACCTCGCCGCGCTCGGCGGCGACCTGAAGCCTGACCGCGTGGTCACCGCGGAAGACCTTGCCCGCGACGGCGTGGCCTTCCCCGCGTTCTACGGCGTAGACATGCTGCTGCCCGCGGGCAAGACCCCGGCCTACCTGGGCCATGCGGTGGCGATCCTGATCTACCACGACTTCGCGCGCTTCCGCTTTGCCAAGGACAAGCTCAAGTTCCGCGACGACGTGATCCGCTACGGCGCCAGGACCGGCCCGCTGGAGCGCGATCCGTGGGGCACCTTCCGCTTCGTGCGCGTGGGCGGCACCACGCCGTATGACGACGACGTGTTCTCCAGCCTGAAGAACGCGCCGGTGTTCCCCAGCATGATGCGCAAGCACCAGCCGGTGTGGCCGGACGGCAAGGACCACGGCCAACTCGGCGAACAGGGCATGTACCACGCCGACGCGATCCGCGCGCAGCTGGCCAAGCCGCCCGAGGACTGGCTGGTGCTGGAGCGCGAGTACAACTCGCAGTCGGTCGATACCGCGGCGCTGGAGCCCGACAACGCCAACTGCTGGTACGACGCCGCCGCGCAGGCGCTGCACCTGGTGGTGCCGACGCAGTCCCCGATCGAGGTCGCCGAGAGCGCGGCCGAGATGCTGGCAAAGGCCAAGGGCGCGTTCCCGGTGAAGCAGGTGTTCCTGCACCCGTGCTACACCGTGGGCTACGGCTCCAAGGACCACTACAACTTCCCGTTCTACGGCCTGGTCACGGCGCTCTATGCCGAGGGCAAGCCGGTGCGCCTGGCCAACGACCGCTACGAGCAGTTCCAGACCTCGATCAAGCGCCACGCCTTCAAGATGCGCTACCGCATCGCGGTGGACCGCAAGACCGGGCTGTTCCAGGCCTTCCAGGGCGACCTGGAGGCCAACGGCGGCGGCCGCGCCAACTTCTCGCCGTCGGTGGCGATGGTGGGCGCGACCGCGGCGCAATCGATCTACTACTTCCCGAAGAACGACCTGACCGCGGTGGCAATCGCCTCGCGCGCCATCGACGCAGGCTCCGCGCGCGGCTACGGCACGCTGCAGAGCATGGCCGCGACCGAGATGATGGTCGACGAGTTCGCCGAGCAGCTCAAGCTCGACCCGATCGAGTTCCGGCTGAAGAACGCCTTGCGCTCGGGGATGAAGAACACGCAGGGCGCCATCCCTGCCGGCGCGATCCGTGTCGATGAAGTGCTGGAAGCCGCGAAGGTCCATCCGTTGTGGACCGGCCGCGCGAAGAAGAAGGCGGAGCACGAAGCCGCCAACCCCGGCCGCCGCTACGGCGTGGGCTTTGCCTGCGTGCAGAAGGACTTCGGCACCGGTGCGGAAGCTTCGTTTGCCAAGGTCGAGGTGAGGGCCGACGGCAGCATCGCGCTGCACCACTCCGGCGCCGAGATCGGCACCGGCATGTCGACCTCGCAGGCCGCCGCGGTGGCGCGCTGGCTGGGCAAGCCCGCGGCCGAGGTGCGTACCTCGGTCACCGACTGGGCCGACCTGCCGGTGGTGACCTCGGGCGATCCGTACCTGATGAGCCAGGCCGAGCAGGACCGGCTGTGCGCCAACCCGCGCTGGTCGCCGTCGTACGCGTCGCCCGCCAGCGCCACCAACTCGGCCTACTACTTCACCCACAGCACGCGCGAAGCCGCGCGCGTGATCTTCCTGCACGGCCTGTGGCCGGCGGCAATGGCGATCTGGAGCCAGGGCATCGGCGGCGGCCAGGCGGCCTCGCTGGTGGTGCGCGTGGAAGACGCGCGCTGGGTCGAGGGCAAGCTCAGCGCCGGCGGCCTGCAGGCGCTGCCGCTGGAGCAGCTGGCAGCCAAGGCGCATGAGATGGGCCTGGTCACCGGCGCCACCGTGCACGTATTCAACCGCTGGCAGTGGAGCGAGGCCGATTTCGACATCAGCGGGCACGCCGCGCGGCTGCCGGTGGATGGGCTGTCGGTGCGCTACGGCGATGGCGCTGACGGCGCGCGCAAGGCGCGCATGCGCACCAGCGGCGGCTATGACGTGCTGGACCGCAAGAAGGTCTACGTCGCGACCACCCAGCGCAACAACGCCTCAGTCACGTACTACAGCGCGGTCGGCACCCTTGTCGAGCTGTCGGTGCACGAGGCCAGCGGCAAGGTCGAGGTGCTGTCGCACCACTCCATCATGGAATGCGGCACGCAGCTGTCGCCGCAGCTGGTGTCCGGCCAGCTGCAGGGCGGGGTCGCCATGGGCATCGGCCACGCGCTGCATGAAACCCTGCCGCTCTACGAGGACGGCCCCGGCAACGGCACCTGGAACTTCAACCGCTACCACCTGCCGCGCGCCAGCGACGTGGCGGTGTGGACCCAGTCCGGCACGGTGCTGCCGCCCGTCTCTGAAACCGACCCGCCCAAGGGCATCGCCGAGGTGGTGATGATCCCGGTGGTGGGCGCCATCGTCAATGGCATCGCGCATGCCATCGGCCACCGCTTCACCGACCTGCCGGTCACGGCCGAAAAGATCCAGGAGGTACTGGCATGAGCATCGCCACCCAACCGCTTTCCCTGAACATCAACGGCAAGGACGTCGGCCCGCTCGACGTGCCCGATGGCCTGATGATGATCGACTTCCTGCATGAATACCTGGACCTTACCGGCTCGCGCCTGGGCTGCGGCCAGGGCATCTGCCATGCCTGCGTGCTGATCCACGACAAGGCCGACGGCACCAGCGAGGAAGTGCGCAGCTGCATCACCGGCGCGCACTGGTTCCAGGGCCGCAAGGTGCGCACCGTGGAAGGCCACGGCAAGCGCAACGAGAAAGGCGAGGTGGTGGAGCTGACGCCGGTGCAGCAGAAGTTCCTGGACCACTTCAGCTTCCAGTGCGGCTATTGCACGCCGGGCTTCGTCAATGGCGCCACCATCCTGGTGGAGCAGCTCAAGCGCAAGCCGGTGGCGAAGGACAAGGTAAACGAGACCATCGCCACCGCGCTGGATGGCCATATCTGCCGCTGCACGGGCTATGTGCGCTACTTCGAAGCCGTGAAGGACGTGATCACCAGCACGCCGGGACTGGTCAAGGACAGCGGGAGCGCCAAGTGATGCAGCGCCCCGCCTTCCTGACCTTCGCCCGCGTGGCCATTGCCGCGCTGGCCGCCGCCACGCTGGTGGCCGGTTGCGGCGGCAACACCGAAGCCGTCGCGCCCGCCGCCGACCAGGCGCCCAAGGGCCAGCTGTCGCCCGCCGAGCAGATCGCGCGCGGCCGCTACCTGGTGCGCGCGGCCGACTGCGCCGCCTGCCATACCGCGCCGCAGGGGGCGCCGTTTGCCGGCGGCGTGGAGCTGGCCTCGCCGTTCGGCAAGTTCTACGGCACCAACATCACGCCCGACAAGACCTACGGCATCGGCAACTGGAGTGCCGACGACTTCTACACCGCGCTGCATGACGGCAAGGCGCCGGACAAGCACCTCTATCCGGCGATGCCGTACACCTCGTACCGCGGCCTGTCGCGCGCGGATACCGATGCCATGTATGCCTACCTGATGCAGGTGAAGCCGGCCGCCGTGCCGAACCGCCCGCACGACCTGCAGTTCCCGTACAACCTGCGCTTTGCGCTGGCCGGCTGGAACCTGCTGTTCCTGGAGGACAAGCTGCCCGATGCCTCCGCCGGCAATTCCGAGTCTTGGCAGCGCGGCCGCTACCTGTCCAATGCGCTTGGCCACTGTGCCGAATGCCATTCGCCGCGCGCCGCGTTCGGGCGGCTGGACCTGTCGAAGCCGCTGGCCGGCGCCGCGCTGGCACGCGTGGGCGCGCCGGACCTCACGCCGGCCGGGCTGGCCGCACGCGGCTGGACCGCGGCCGACCTGCAGCAGTTCTTTGCCATCGGCATCGCGCCGCAGGGCTCGGCCTTCGGCGAGATGTACCCGGTGGTGCATCTGAGCAGCCAGTACCTGAACCAGGGCGACCTGGCGGCGATGACGACCTACCTGCTGGGGGACAAGCCGCCCGCACCGCAGCCAGTCAAGCCCGTCAACGCCGATGCCGCGCAACTGGCACCGGGCCGCCGCCACTATGTGGCGGTCTGCGCCGGCTGCCATGGCCGCGAGGGCGAAGGCAAGCCGCACGTGGCGGTATCGATGGCCGGCAACTCCACCGTGCGCAACACCGACGCCCGCAACCTGATCGTGTCGATGCTCGACGGCATCGAGGCGCAGCGCTTCCCCGGCCTGGAGGCCATGCAGGACATGCCGGGCTTTGCCGCGCGCATGAGCGACGAAGAGCTGGCGCAGCTGGCCAACTACCTGCGCGCCACCTGGGGCGGCCAGCCGGCCGACGTGACCCCCGCCGCGGTCAAGGCGCTGCGCGCCGCAGGCCCCGGGCACTGAAGCCCTGCCCCGGGTGTTCCATTCTGGAACACCCGGTGTCACGCGCTGGCACAGCCGTGCCGGCGCGTGACATATCCCACCCGTGCCACGCGCACGCGCCCCCCCGCTTTTCCCCGTTCTTTCGTTCGATTCCCGCCCCGGCACAGCTCTTGCGATCTGCCTGCCGTGCGCACGGCCGGAATGCCGTGACGACACCACAGAAATCACTGAACGGAGCGAGACATGAACATGGCGGAAATCACCCAGCTGGGCGTCAGCAACCCCTACAAGCAGCAGTACGAGAACTACATCGGCGGCGCCTGGGTGCCGCCCGCCGGCGGCGAGTACTTCGAATCGATCACGCCGATCACCGGCAAGCCGTTCACGCGCGTGCCGCGCTCCGGCCAGCAGGATGTCGACGCCGCGCTGGATGCCGCGCACGCCGCCAAGGCCGCGTGGGCACGCACCTCGACCACCGAGCGCGCCAATATCCTGAACCGCATCGCCGACCGCATCGAGGCCAACCTGATGCTGCTGGCCGTGGCCGAGAGCATCGACAACGGCAAGCCGGTGCGCGAAACCACCGCCGCCGACCTGCCGCTGGCGGTCGACCACTTCCGCTACTTTGCCGGCTGCATCCGTGCGCAGGAAGGCGGCATCTCCGAGATCGACGCCGACACCATTGCCTACCATTTCCATGAGCCGCTGGGCGTGGTCGGCCAGATCATCCCGTGGAACTTCCCGCTGCTGATGGCCACCTGGAAGCTGGCCCCGGCGCTGGCCGCCGGCAACTGCGTGGTGCTCAAGCCTGCGGAACAGACGCCGGCCTCGATCCTGGTGCTGATGGAAGTGATCGGCGACCTGCTGCCGCCGGGCGTGCTCAACGTGGTCAACGGCTTCGGGCTGGAAGCCGGCAAGCCGCTGGCATCGAGCCCGCGCATCAGCAAGGTGGCCTTCACCGGCGAGACCACTACTGGCCGGCTGATCATGCAGTACGCGTCGCAGAACCTGATCCCGGTGACGCTGGAGCTGGGCGGCAAGTCGCCCAACATCTTCTTCGAGGACGTGCTGGCCGCCGACGACGCATTCTTCGACAAGGCGCTGGAAGGCTTTGCCATGTTCGCGCTGAACCAGGGCGAGGTCTGCACCTGCCCGTCGCGCGCGCTGATCCAGGAATCGATCTACGACCGCTTCATGGAGCGCGCGCTCAAGCGCGTGGCCGCGATCCGCCAGGGCCATCCGCTCGACACCGGCACCATGATCGGCGCGCAGGCGTCCGCCGAACAACTGGAGAAGATCCTGTCGTACATCGACCTGGGCCGCAAGGAAGGCGCGCAGTGCCTCACCGGCGGCGAGCGCAACGTGCTGGACGGCGACCTGGCGGGCGGCTACTACGTCAAGCCGACCGTGTTCGCCGGCCACAACAAGATGCGCATCTTCCAGGAAGAGATCTTCGGGCCGGTGGTATCGGTGACCACCTTCAAGGATGAGGAAGAGGCGCTGGCCATCGCCAACGACACGCTCTACGGGCTGGGTGCGGGTGTCTGGACACGTGACGGCGCGCGCGCATTCCGCATGGGCCGCGGCATCCAGGCGGGGCGCGTGTGGACCAACTGCTACCACGCCTACCCCGCGCATGCGGCATTCGGGGGCTACAAGCAGTCCGGCATCGGTCGCGAGAACCATCGCATGATGCTCGACCACTACCAGCAGACCAAGAACCTGCTGGTGAGCTACAGCCCCAACGCGCTCGGGTTCTTCTGACCATGGCGGGCTCGACATCCGCTCCCGCCACCGCGCCGGTCGCACGCGTGGTGGCAACCCCGGCCGCGCTCGCGCTGATCGCGGAGCTGGCCGCGCGGCACGGCCCGCTGATGTTCCACCAGTCCGGCGGCTGCTGCGACGGCAGTGCGCCGATGTGCTACCCCGCCGGCGAACTGCTGGTGGGTGCGGCCGATGTCTGCCTGGGCGAGATCGGCGGCGCAGCGTTCTACATGACGCGGGCGCAGTTCGAGTACTGGCAGCACACGCGGCTGGTGATCGATGTAGTGCCGGGCGCGGGCGGGATGTTCTCGCTGGAGGGACGGACGGGGAAGCGGTTCCTGACCCGGTCGGAGTTGTTCAGCGATGAGGAGGCTGCGTGGCTGGCGGCGCAGCCGGGGTTGTGAGGGTGCGCATGGGGTGATTGCCTGCCGATGGCAGCTTGCCGATGCCTGCCCCGAGGCGGAGTGGCTGGCGCGCGCCAGCCACTCCTTGCCGGTGCCGGTGCGGCCCTGGACCAGGATGGTGATGTAGTCCGGCAACCCTATCACAGGCTCCCGGCCACGTATTGCCCCCGCGCCATGCCGGGCCGGGGTCAGCGTTTTTCGTCGAGCAGGTCGTTCAGGATCTCGTCGAAGGTGGCCTGGGCATCTTCCAGCGCCTGCAGCGCCGCATCGAACGTCTGCAGCGCAAGCTTGGATGGCTTGCCACTGCCCTGCGGCGGATAGTGGGTCTGCAAGGCGGTGAAGGCCACCTGCACCTGCCGCGTGGCCGCGACCACGCGTTCCATTGCCTGCGCCTCTTCGGCGCGGTATTGCTCGAGTTTCTGCTCGCTCATGCCTGTTTGCTCCGTATGCGCGTCGTCTCGGGAAGGGGTGCGCGCGCGTGAATGAGGTATATCGTACAAGAACTGCGCCGGCCGGCTTGCGCTGCACGCTCGGGCCTGACAAAAATGAGGTAGGCTGCGCGGCTGGGCGGCAAGGCCGGCGCTGGTGCGCCTCGCCTGGCAGCGACACTGAAGACTAGCCATGCCATTGATCACCCGCCGTACGCTGGCAGCCGCGCTGATGACTGCCAGCGGCTTCGCCTGCTACTGGACCTACCTGACGCTCAACCAGGAGCGGCTGCTGTTCGATGCGCGCCGGCGTCCGCCGCGCGACCTGCCCGACGGCATCATTGGCTACTCGCACCTGATCCCCGGCGGCGTGGTGCGCGGCTACATCTACCATACCCCCGGCGACAACGTGCGCGACCTGCTGTTCTACCTGCCCGGGCGTGGCGAGGATGTGCTCGAAACGCTGCAGTATGCGCGCTGGCTGCCCGCCGGCATGGCCTTCGCCACCTACGACTACCGCGGCCTGGGACACTCCGACGGCCTCCCGTCCGAGGGTGCCGCAGTGGCCGACGCCAGCCAGTTCCTGCTGCATGCGCGGCGTGTCTTCCCCGACACCCGCGTGCATGTGGTGGGGCGCAGCCTGGGCACCGGCGTCGCGATCCAGCTGGCGGACCTGCAGGACTTCGAGAGCCTGCAGCTGATCACGCCCTACGACTCGCTGCTTGAACTGGTGCGCAAGCGCTTCCCGCTGGTGCCGCTGCGCCAGCTGATGCGCCACCATTTCGATTCGATCTCGCATTGCAAGAAGGTCGTGCAGAGCACCAAGGTGCTGCTGGCCGAGACCGATGAAGTAGTGCCCCATGAATGCTCAGAGCGGCTCATGGCCGCCTGGCCCGGCCCGGTGGCGCTGCAGACCGTGCCGACCACGAATCACTTCACCATTATCGAACGCGAGGAAACCTGGCTGGCGCTGTGCGAATTTGCCCGGCATCACAGCCAGGCCAGGCTGCGCGTGGCTACGGCCCAGCCCGCCCGGCCCGCCCCGCCGGCCGCCACCGGCACGCCGCCCATCGACCATGACGAGCTCGGCAATCCGTTGCCGCTGGCGGCCAGCCGCTAGCGTTAGTCAGGCAGCGGGTAAAATGCGCGCATGAAAAAAATCGCAGTCAAGGCAGGCGGCGCCGTACTGGCGCTGGCTGCAGCCGGTGCCTTGCTTGCCGGCTTTGCCGCGGTGGTAAGCCTGCGGCAGCTTCCCCCAGTCGACGCCCTGCGCGACTACCGGCCCGACGTGCCCCTGCGGATCTACACCAGCGACAACGTGCAGATCGGCGAGTTCGGCAGCGAGCACCGCGAGTTCATCCCCTTCGGGCAGATGCCGCCGCGCATGGTCCAGGCGCTGCTGGCAGCCGAGGACGACCAGTTCTACGAGCATGAGGGTGTCGACATCCCCGGCGTGCTGCGCGCCGCGCTGGCCAACCTGGGCCAGGGCTATGCGCAGGGCGCCTCCACCATCACCATGCAGGTGGCGCGCAATTTCTACCTGTCGCGCGAGAAGACGCTGGCGCGCAAGTGGTATGAAATGCTGCTGGCCTGGCGCATCGACCAGACCCTGCCCAAGGACCGCATCCTTGAGCTGTACATGAACCAGGTCTACCTGGGCGAGCATGCCTACGGCTTCGGCAGCGCCGCGCATGCGTACTTCGGCAAGCCGCTGGCGTCGTTGTCGCTGGCCGAGACGGCCATGCTGGCGGGGCTGCCCAAGGCCCCCTCGTCCATCAACCCGGTGGTCAACTTCCCGCGCGCCAAGCGGCGCCAGGAATATGTGCTGGGCCGCATGCTGGCGCTGGGCATGATCAGCCAGGACGACTACCGCGAGGCCCGCGCCGCGCGCCTGGCGATCTCCGACGACAGCCCCGGCAGCTTTGCCGGGCATGCCGAATACGTGGCTGAACTCGCGCGCCAGCTGGCGCGCGAGCGCTTTGGCGACGAGGCCTACACGCGTGGCCTGAACGTCTACACCACGGTGTCGTCGGTGCGCCAGACGCTGGCTTACGATGCGGTGCACGGCGGGCTGGAAGGCTACGCGCGGCGCCACCGCAAGTTCGTCAAGGACCTGTCGCAGGGTCCGCAGGCCGCGCTGGTATCGCTGGACAGCGCCACCGGCGCGATCGAGGCGATGGTGGGCGGCGCCGACTTTGCCACCAGCCGCTTCAACCACGCCACCCAGGCGCAGCGCCAGCCGGGCTCGACCTTCAAGCCCTTCGTCTATGCGGCGGCGCTGGAGCGCGGCGTGTCGCCCGGCACGCTGATCAACGACGCGCCGCTGCCCAACGGCTCGCGCTGGCAGCCGTCCAATGACGACGGGCGCTTTGTCGGCCCCATCACCGTGCGCCAGGCGCTGGCCGAATCGCGCAACCTGCCGGCGATCCGCACGCTGCAGGCGATCGGCATCCCGTACGCGGTGGAGTTCGCCAGCCGCTTCGGCTTCGCGCCCAGACGGCTGCCGCGCTACCTGCCGCTGGCACTGGGCACCGGCACCACTTCGCCGCTGCGCCTGGCCGCGGCCTATGGCGTCTTTGCCAACGGCGGCCACCGCATCGAGCCCTACCTGATCGCGCGCATCACTGACAGCGAAGGCAATGTGCTGTTCTCTGCCGAGCCGGGCGACGCCACGGACCGCCCGGCCCCGCCGCGCGTGATCAGCGCCCGCAACGCCTTCGTCATGGACAGCCTGCTGCGCAGCGTGGTCGACGACGGCACCGGCGCCGGCGTGCGCCGCTACCTGCGCCGCGACGACGTGGCCGGCAAGACCGGCACCACCAACGATTCGGTCGACGGCTGGTTCGCGGGCTACGCTGGCGGCGTCGTCACGGTGGCGTGGATGGGCTACGACAACAACCGCAGCCTGGGCGAGCATGAATTCGGCGCCACCACCGCGCTGCCGGTATGGGCCGCCTATATGGAGGGCCGCCTTGCGGGCGTGCCCGTGCCTGAAGCCGAAGCGCCCGCCGGCGTGGTCCGCGTGAGCGACGACTGGATGTATGCCGAGTACGCCGATGGCAGCCACGGCATCGCTGCCATCGGCTTCCCGCCGCCGGCACCCGCGGCGGCGCCGGCGGTCGATCCGGTCGCCAGCAACCTCGGCGGGCCCGCGGCCGCGGCGCCGGCTGCCCCCGCGCCGACGCCCGTCACCAGCGAGGCAATTGGCCTGCCGGCGCCCGGCGCTGCCACGCTGGCTGTCCCCGCAGACGCCAGCCTGTAGACTTCCGGGTTTCCACTGTCCCGATCCCGATGTCCAGCCACGCCCCGCTGCTGATCTGGTCGGTCGCCGCGCTGACCACGGCCGGCGTCCTGTTCCGCCCGTTCCGCCTGCCCGAAGCCTTCTGGGCCGCCGCCGGCGCCCTGCTGCTGTGCGCCACCGGCCTGCTGACGCTGCCCGACGCGCTGGCGGCGGTGCTGCGCGGCTACGACGTGTACCTGTTTCTGGCCGGCATGATGCTGATCTCCGAGCTGGCCCGCAAGACCGGGCTGTTCGACCACGTCGCCGCGCTGGCCGTGCGCCGGGCGCGCGGCTCGGCGCTGCGGCTGTTTCTGCTGGTGTACGGCTTCGGCACGCTGGTGACGGCATTCATGTCCAACGACGCCACCGCCGTGGTGCTGACGCCCGCGGTGCTGGCCGCCACCCGCGCCGCGCGGGTCCGGCATCCGCTGCCCTACCTGTACGCGTGCGCCTTCATCGCCAATGCCGCCAGCTTCGTGCTGCCGATCTCCAACCCGGCCAACCTGGTCATCTTCGGCGCACGCATGCCGCCGCTGGCGGGCTGGCTGGCGAGCTTCGCGCTGCCGTCGCTGGCCGCGGTGCTGGCCACGCTGGCAGCGCTGTGGTGGACGCAGCGCGCGGCGCTGGCCGAGTCCATCGAACATGACGTGCCGGTGCCGCCGCTGTCGCCGCAGGCCCGGCTGACCGCGCTGGGCATCGTGCTGACCGGCCTGATCCTGCTGGTGGCCTCGCTGCGCGGCAACGACCTGGGCTGGCCGACCTGCGCGGCGGGCGTGGCCACGCTGCTGCTGGTCTGCGCCACCCGGCGCGAGCTGCTGGTGCCGGCGTTGCGCGAGGTGTCATGGGGGGTGTTGCCGATGGTGGCGGGGCTGTTCGTGCTGGTGGCGGCGCTGGAGCAGACCGTGGTGATCGGCCACCTGGCCGATGCCGTCGCAGCGGCGTCACGCGACGGCGGCGCGCTGGCGCTGCTGGGCGTGGGCGCGGTGGTGTCGCTGGCGGGCAATATCGCCAACAACCTGCCGGCCGGCCTGATCGCCGCCTCGGCGCTGGCGGGCGGACATGCCTCGCATGCCGTGACCGGTGCGGTGCTGATCGGCATCGACCTTGGCCCCAACCTGTCCGTCACCGGCTCGCTGGCCACGCTGCTGTGGCTCACGGCGCTGCGGCGCGAAGGGCATATGGTCAGCGCCGGCCAGTTCCTGCGCGTGGGGGCCGTGGTCATGCCGGCAGCGATGCTGCCGGCACTGGCGCTTTTGCTTCTTTAAACAGCTGACTCAGCTGGTGGCGGCGTCATTGGCCGCGGGGGTGTTGGCGGCCTGCAGCAGGGGCCGGCGCAGGCCGGTCGCGCCATGGCGCACGGCACTGGCGTGGTGTTCCGCCACGCCCGTTTCCACCGGCGTGGCCGGCAGCGGCACTGTGACCACATGGAGCAGCATCAGGCTGCTGCACGGAAAGGCAATCGGCATGATTACGTTATTCCCGACAAAGAGTCAGGCCGCGCGCTGCAGCGGCCGGGTGCCGGCGGCTTTATGGCGGGCTGCCTAGCGTTGTGCAGACATTATGTTCGCTTGTCGGCGTTGTGCGGCGCGGGCTTTAGCGATGTCATGAACTATTCACGGAACAATGTCGGCTTGTGGCGTAATCGGCCCACCGCGCCGCACCTTGCCATGCCCCGCGCGGGTTGTGAGGCCACGGCATCTGCCATATAGTGAATCCGGCACACCCGCTGCGCAGTCATCCATCCCACCACGCATAACCATGACCAGCAAGGACGCGGCACACCGCGCGAAGGACAGCAACGCCGGCGACGATGCCGGCCACCCCCACGCCCACAGCGTCTCGGCGCGCATCCGCGCACGGCTGGAGGCCGCGCAGGAGCGCTTCCACGCCAACGACAATATTGCGCACTACATCGAGCCGGGCGAGATGGAGCAGCTGCAGGCCGAAGTGCAGGCGCGCCTGGAGGACGTGCTGCGCGCGCTGGTGATCGATGTCGACAACGACCACAACACCCAGGAAACCGCGCGCCGCGTCGCCAAGATGTACCTGAAGGAGATCTTCGCCGGCCGCTACGCCAAGGCCCCGCCGGTGACCGAGTTCCCCAACGTCGGCCAGCTCAACGAACTGATGATCGTCGGCCCGCTGCGCGTGCGCAGTGCCTGCTCGCATCACCTGTGCCCGATCATCGGCAAGCTGTGGGTAGGGGTGATGCCGAACCAGCATTCCAACCTGATCGGCCTGTCCAAGTACGCGCGGCTGGCCGAATGGATCATGTGCCGGCCGCAGATCCAGGAAGAGGCGGTGGCACAGGTCGCCGACCTGCTGCAGGAAAAGATGAATCCCGACGGCCTGGCCATCGTGATGGAGGCCGAGCACTTCTGCATGCACTGGCGCGGCGTGCGCGACACCGATGCCAAGATGACCAACAGCGTGATGCGCGGCTCGTTCCTGAAGGACGACAGCCTGCGCCGCGAATTCCTCACGCTGCTGAACCACAACCGCGGCTAGGCCGCACGCCCCGCCACCTACCAGCCGCCACAACCGAGCGCCACGACCATGCTAGTCCGCCTGCTCTATGCCAGCCGTGCCCGCCAGGCCATCGACGCCGCCCTGCTCGACGCCATCCTGGCCGCCAGCCTGGAACGCAATCCGCGCCACGGCATCACCGGGGTGCTGTGCCACGGCAACGGCATCTTCCTGCAGGCGCTGGAAGGCGACCGCCAGGACGTGTCACAACTGTTCCAGTCGATCGCACGCGACCCGCGCCACCACGACGTGACCCTGCTGCATTTCGAGGAAACCTGCACGCGCGACTTTGCCGGCTGGGCGATGGGCCAGGTCAATGCGGCGCGCATCAACACCGCCACCCTGCTCAAGTTCTCGGCGCGGGCCGAACTGGATCCGTACCGCACCTGCGGTGCGGCGTCGCTGGCATTGCTCAAGGAGCTGATCGCCGGCGCGTCAGTCGTGTCGCGCACCGGCGAACGCGGACGGCACTGAACCGCGCCGCCAGGGCTCCGGCGCGCTTCTGTCACCAGGGAGGGCTAGGCCGTCACTTGGCCGAACAGGCCGCACTCCAGGTCGCTCTCGAATTCCTCGACCCAGACCGAATCGGGGCCTGCCTCATAGACACTGGTCTTGTCCGTGCCCACCCGGCGCACGTTGACGCGCCGCACCCCGGCCTCGCGGCTTTCCTCGAAAATCTCGAACATCTCGGCCGCCAGCCCGACATGCCTGCATACCTGCAGGACCTGTTGCTGCTCGTCGGCGGGAAATTCGGTGAACGGTCTCGTTGCCATGGCATCCTCCGTCAAGGTTGAGATCGCCGCTTGCGCGCAGCGCTAACGCGCGTGGTGCCCATGCACCACGCCTGGAAAAGACATGCCGCGGCCGTCAGCCGGCGGCACACCCGCGCGCCCGCCGCACAACGGCGGCGGGCCGCAAACCCTCCTGGGAGGTAGTTGTTCGGACTCAGCGGGCTCAGCTCTTGCGCTGGGTCACTGCCACGAACGGGGCCGGTGCGTGCTGGACGGACTGGCTGCCGCAGTTCGGGCAGTTCGGATGGGCAGAGGCGTGTTCCGCGAGATGCTCGGTTTTCTCGAACATATGGCCGCACTTCTCGCAGCGGTATTGGTAGACGGGCATGGAGTTCCCCAACGCGGTGCACGCGCCGCGGGGCGCGTGTCAGCTTCATTCTAGGACAGCGGTCCGCGCCCCGAAGCGTGAAAGTTAGCCCTGCCGGAGCCGGCGCGCTGCGCGCATGCGGCGATGTCACCGCGAATTCACTTTCTCTTGCCGCGCTCCTGCCTGCCGCTATGTGAATGCGTCTTCCGCCGCGCATTGACATCAGGCAAATAGCTGGTCGCGCTCGCCGCGGAACAAGCGCCGCAATGCTGCGCAAACCCAGGTCAAGCATCGCGGCATGGCGCCGTTCTATTGGCAGGTCACGCATTTCCCGAACTGGCCGTGTCCATGCCCGCCTCACGCAAGTTCCCTGAACTAGCAGAATTACGATTCAAGAGGGCGCGGAACATAGCCAGAATTTCGGATTTGTGGTGACGCAATCGCCCAGTGCAACCGGCGTGGACCGGTTGCCGCCCATCCGGAGATAGCTATGTACGACGGAGTCTTGCGTGTCGCCCTGGCAGACGACCACCCGCTGGTCGTGGCCGCCCTGCGCGACTGCCTGCAGCGCAGCGGCAGTGTCCAGATCAGCTGCGAATGCCGCAACGGCACCGAGTTGCTCGGCGCGCTGGACCAGCATCCCGCCGATATCGCCATCACCGATTTCTGCATGGGCCACGGCGATACCTCGCTGGACGGCTTCAACCTGCTGGGCCGCCTGGCGCGCCGCCATCCGCTGACGCGCGTGGTAGTGATCAGCGCACAGTCCAATCCCGCCATCATCCGCCGCGCCATGAAGCTTGGCGTGCGCGCCTTTGTCAGCAAGGAAGACCACCTGGAGGAAGTCGTGCGCGCCTGCATCCACGTCGCATCCAGCGGCAGCTGCTTCTATTCGCCGGCGGTGCACGCCATCCTGCAACACGCCACGCTGGCCGGCGCACCGGCCACCGAACTGACGCAGCGCGAACTGGAAGTGATCCGGCTCTATGCGCAGGGCTTACAGCTGACCGACATCGCCGGCAAGCTCGGCCGCTCAGTCAGCACCATCTCCAGCCAGAAGACCGTGGCCATGCGCAAGCTGGGGGTGCAGACCAATACCGGGCTGATCCGCTACGCCTATGAAAACCGCCTGATCTGACACGGCCGGAGCCGCCGATGCAGCAAACCGTCGACCGTACCCGTGAAACCCTGGCCAGCGCCTTCGATGCGCTTGCCGACAATGCGCGCCGCCAGCAACACCTGTATTCAGTGACCATCGCGGTGCTGATCACCATTGTGCTGTTCTCCGGCTTGCTGCTTGCCGGCCTGGCGACGGAACAGCACCTGGACTACCGCCGCAGCGACGTCTCGCGGTACGCCAGTTCGGTCTCGCAGTTGCTGCATAACGAGTCCTCGTTCCTGCGGCGCACCGTGCTGAGCATCCGCTACAACCTCGATGCGCCCGCACCGGAGCCGTCGCGCGATGCCGGCTTCGGGGCCTTCCGGCGCACCGGCACCGCCAGCCTCCACGTCGATGCCGTGCGCAAGGACTATCACCTGCTTGCCACCGAGGCAACGCGGCAGGGCTGGGGGGCGGGGCTGCCGGCGCAGTTCGTGCGGCTGCGGCAGATTGCCCTGGCTGCGGTGGCGACGCAACAGGCGTTCGATCTCGACCACGGGGCCTACGCGGTCGCACTGAACGAAGACAGCGCCGTGGTCATCAGCCAGCCCGAGGGCGGCGCGCGCGCACCGCTTGCGCTCGACCCCGCGCTGATCCCGCTGCTGCGCACACGGCTGACCCAGGCGCTGCTGGAGCGCAGCGGCCGCAGCGTGCCAGCGCGCGACCAGCAGGTCTGGGTGGGTCCGCTGCGCCACCCGGTGGACGACGCCCCGGTCATGGTGCTGGCCGGCGCCGCCTATGCCGGCGACACGCCCACCATGCTGGTGGCCGCCTGCGTGCCCCTGCACGCTTTCCTGGCCGACTTGCAGCGCGCGGATGATCCGGCGCTGCTGGCGCTGCTCAATCCAGCCGGCGAGATCATCGATGTATCGCCGCGCGACTGGCCGGCGGCATCGGCCAGCGTCCATGATGTGGCAGCCGGCGCGCGCCTGCTGTCGCACAACACGCTGGATGTCACGCCATCGGGCATGCGGCTGGTGCAGCCGCTGCCGGCAGGCTTCGGGCAGCTGGTCTACCACATGCCGTATCGCATGCTGGGTGCGGCGCTGGCAGCGGAGCTGGCCGTGATCGCCGGCGCCATGCTGCTGCTGACCGGCGCGATTGGGCTGGCCGCGCGCTACTGGAGCCGGCACCTGCTGCGGCGCACGCACGCCGAAGCCTCGCGCGCGCTGGAAAGCGAGCTGATGAACCACGTGCTGGTCAATGCCACGCCGGTCGGCCTGTGCATCGTGCGCCAGCACGACTACGCCGTCCTGACGTCGAACCCGCTGGCCGGCGTGCTGCTGCAGTGGCAGCCCCATGGCCACCTGCCCGATGCGGTAGCGGAGGCATTCAACCGACACCCGTGCGGTGGCAGCAGCGGGCAAGCGTCCATTTCCAGCTTTACCGTCGCGGCACCGCCGTGCGTGCCGGCAGATGAGCCACCCGGCCACGGCGATGCCAGACAGCACTTCCTGCAAATCACCTACGCGCCGGCGCGCTACCGCGATGAAGCCGTGCTGTTCTGCGCCGTGCAGGACTGCACCGCGCAGCAGGCACTGCAAGAGCAACTGCGTTCCGCCCAGCAGGCCACCGAGGCGATGATGCGCGCACGCTCGACCTTCTTCGCCGCGATGAGCCACGAGATCCGTACGCCGCTGAACGCATTGCTGGGCAACCTGGAACTGCTCGCGCGCGGCAGCGGCCTGGCAGCACACGCGCCCCGGCTCAGGGCGCTGGACACCGCCGCCGAGGCGCTGCGCCGGATCGTCAACGATGTGCTGGACTTTTCCAAGATCGATGCCGGCAAGCTCAGGCTGGTCAACGCGCCCTTCCGCCCCGTCGAGGCGCTGGAAAGCGTGGCGCTGACCCATGCGCCGATGGTGTCCGGCCGTCCCATCCGCTTTCACCTGCAGCTGTCGCCGTCGCTCGATGCGGAGGTCACAGGCGACCGCATGCGCCTGGTGCAGGTGTTCAACAACCTGCTGAGCAACGCCTTCAAGTTCACCGCCAGCGGCCGCATCACCGTAAGCGGCGAGCTGCGCCAGGACCACCACGGCACGCTGCGGCTGGTCTGCCGCGTCAGCGATTCCGGCATCGGCATGCCGCGATCGCTGGCGGCGCGCGTGTTCCAGCCCTTCGTGCAGGGCGATGCCGCGACCGCCAGCCGCTACGGCGGCACTGGCCTGGGCTTGTCGATCTGCGCCCGGCTGTGCGAGCTGATGGGCGGCAGCATCAGCGTGGACAGCGTGCCGGACGTGGGCAGCGCGTTCACGGTCTCGATGCCGCTGCCGCCCGCTGGCACGCCGCGGCCACCGGTCCCGGCCGCGGCGGCGCAGTGCGGCGACGTGGTCGTGCTGTGCCAGGACATACGCACCGGCGAGGCCCTGGCCGCGTGGCTCACTACGGCAGGCTGGCGTGCCGATGTGCTGGCATCGCAGGCGGCCGCGCTAGCATCCTTCCAGGTCAAGCTGCCACGCGTCATCGTCGCCACGGAAGAGTACCCCCTGGCGGCACTGGCCGGCCTGCGCGATGCGGCAAGGGTGCCGGTTGTGTGGGTGACGCCGGAGGGCCCGCATCGGCCACGCCAGTGCGCCCCCGGCATGCACGAAGTCACGGCCTACAGCCACCGCGCGCTGCTCGACTGCGTGGCCCAGGCGGCCGAAGGCGCCACGCCGGCGCTTGCGCCGGCTGACGGCAACGCGCCGACGGCGCAGGCACTCCCGGCACCGGCCGCGGCGCCGCTGACCATCCTTGTCGCCGAAGACAATGCGCTGAACCAGACCCTTGTTGCCGAGCAACTGCAGACACTTGGCTGCCACCCGATTGTCGCGGGCAACGGCAAGCAGGCATTGGCGGCGCTGGAGAGCACGCACATCGACGCGGTGCTGACCGATATCCATATGCCAGTCATGGACGGCCACGCGCTGCTGCGCGCGGTGCGCGCGCAGCATCCCGGCATGCCGGTACTGGCCTTCAGCGCATTCACGTGCAGCGAGCCGTCGGCAGACTGGCGCCTGCGCGGCTTTTCCGGCTTTGTGGCCAAGCCGGCGTCGTTGCAGGACCTGCAAGCGTGCCTGCATGGCCTGCCCGGCCGCAGGCATGCCGCAGCCCCGCCTCCTGGCACCAATGACGATCCGGCTGCGGCTTCGCAGGCCGAAGCCGCTGATCGCCGTCGCTATGAAGACATGCTGCGCCGGCAGCTGCAGCAAGACCTGCCAGCGTTGGCGCACATCATTGCGCAGCGGGACCTGCCGGCATTGCGGCACTGGGCCCATGCCGCGGCCGGCGCCTTCATGATCGTGCGCCGCCAGCCCATCGTCGAGGCATGCCTGGCACTGGAAACATTGTGTGACGCAGCGCAGGGGTGGACCCCGGCCGCCGCAGCCGCGGCCGGAGCCCTGCTTGAACGGCTGGGCGGCTACGTGCAGGCCGCCGCAGCGGGATAGTGCGCCCGGCGCGCTGCGCTTTACCACAATTAGCGGATTTGCGAGCATCGCCACGCGGGACGATAATGGCAACGCTGCGCCGTGGCCGTCCTGGCCATGCCTGACCGATGCTGGCGCGGCATTGTCTTCAATGTCTCCCCCCATGCAGCCAGAACAAGGCCTTCCCCAGCCACAACGGACCTGGGCGATCCTCACTGTTTTCTTCGGCCTGATCATGGCCGTGCTCGATGGCTCGATCGCCAACATCGCCCTGCCCTCGATCTCGCGCGAGCTGCAGGCCGATCCGTCCAGCACGATCTGGGTGGTCAACGCTTACCAGCTGACGGTGACCGTGTGCCTGCTGCCGCTCTCGTCGCTGGGGGACATCCTTGGCTACAAGCGCGTGTACCGGGCGGGGCTGGCCACCTTCCTGCTGGGCTCGCTGCTGTGCGCGCTGGCGGTCAACCTGCCGATGCTGGTGGCCGCGCGCGTGCTGCAGGGCATCGGCGGCGCCGGCATCATGAGCGTCAATACGGCGCTGGTGCGCTTTATCTACCCGCCCACGCGCCTGGGCCGCGGCATCGGGCTGAACGCGCTGGTGGTCGGCGTGACCATCGCCGTGGGCCCGTCGCTGGGCGCGCTGATCCTGGCGGTCGCCAGCTGGCAATGGCTGTTCGCGGTCAACGTGCCGGTGGCCATCGTCGCGCTGGTGCTGAGCCGCACTTCGCTGCCGGCGACGCCGCCGCAGCCGCGCGAGTTCGACTACCCCAGCGCGCTGCTGTCGGCGCTGGTGTTCGGCATGTTCATCCTCAGCGTCGATGTCCTGGGCCATGCCGGCTGGCGCATCGCAGGCGCTGCGGGCATGGCCGTGGCCGTGGTGCTGGGTTGGCTGCTGGTGCGGCGCCAGCACGGCCGTTCCGCGCCGCTGGTGCCGGTGGACCTGTTTGCCAGCCGCGCCTTCACGCTGGCGGTGGGCACCTCGTTCTGCTCTTTCATGACGCAGATGCTGGCCTTTATCGCGCTGCCGTTCTATCTCGAATACCAGCTCGGCCGCTCCCTGCAGGAAACCGGCCTGCTGATCACGCCCTGGCCGCTGATGGTGGCCGTGATGGCAACGGTGTCGGGCCGGCTGTCGGACCGCTATCCGGCCAGCATCCTGGCCGGCATCGGGCTGGCCATGCTGGCGTGCGGACTGGTCGGGCTGGCCACGCTGGGCCCGGACGCCGGCAGCCTGGACATCGTCTGGCGCATGGCGATGTGCGGCACGGGCTTCGGCTTCTTCCAGTCCCCCAACAACCGCGCCATGATCGGCGCCACGCCGCCCGAGCGCAGTGGCGGCGCCAGCGGCGCGCAGGCGACCACGCGGCTGCTGGGGCAGACCACCGGCACAGCGGTGGTGGCGCTGCTGTTCAGCCTGGCGCCGACCGGCGCGGCGCGCATTGCGCTGTATCTGGCGGCAGTGGTGGCGGCGCTCGGGACCTTGATCAGCCTGAGCCGCTTGCGCGATGCCAGCGGCGCGGAGCCTGCGCGGGCGGCGGTAGAACCGGACGCCTAGGTCTTTCGCTTGACGGTCAGGGGCCCCTACTCTGCCTTCGCCCCCGACTCCTTCACCACCCGCGCCCATTTCGCAATCTCCTGGCGCTGGTACGCCGCCAGTTTCTCCGGCGTGCCCAGGATCGGATCCAGCCCCAGCGTCTTCAGCTTCGCCTGCACATCCGGCAGCGTGAAGATGCGGTTGAGTTCGGTGTTGAGCCTGGCCACCACGTCCTTCGGCGTATTGGCCGGCGCGAACACGGCGAACCATGAATCGGCTTCAAAGCCTGGCAAACCCTGCTCGGCCAGCGTCGGGATATCCGGTGCCGAGGCCGAGCGCTTCGCGCTGGTGATGCCCAGCGCGCGCAGCTTGCCCTCGCGCACCACGGGCAGGGCCGACGGCAGGTTGTCGAACATCATGGTGATATGGCCGCCGAGCAGGTCGGGGATGGCCATGGCGCGGCCCTTGTAAGGCACGTGCGTGATCTTGACGCCGGCCATGGCATTGAACATCTCGCCGGCCACGTGCGGCGAAGTGCCGACGCCGGGGGTGCCGAAGGTCAGGCCACCCGGCCTGGACTTTGCCAGCGCGATCAATTCGGCCACGCTCTTTGCCGGCACGCCGGGATTGACCACCAGCACGTTCGGCGTCGAGGCGATCAGGACCACGGGGGCGAAGTCCTTGACCATGTCGTACGGCATCTTGCTGTACAGCGCGCCGTTGATCGAGTGCGTGCCGACCGTGCCCAGCGCCAGCGTATAGCCGTCGGCCGGCGCGTGCGCCACGGCTTCGGCGCCGATATTGCCGCCCGCGCCCGGCTTGTTGTCCACCACCACCGGCTGGCCCCATGCGGGCGAGATCTTTTCCGAGACGATGCGCGCCAGCGTGTCGGGCGCGCCGCCGCTGGGGAAGCCGACCACGATCCGGATCGGCTTGGCGGGATAGCCTTGTGCCAGCGCGGGGGCCGCGCTCACCAGGGCGGACGCGGCGAGCACTGCCGCGGCAACGGTACCGAAACGCATGGATTCTCCTCCTGTTGCCGGCGGCTGCATGGCCGCCCGCATTGTGAAGACGGCGGCCAATGCCGCCGCCGGGACCTGCCAGGACTTCTTGTGTCTTCAGACCGCGATGCCGCCGAACTCTTGCATCACCTTGTCATGCAGGCGGCGCATGCCGCGCAGCCAGCGGTCGTAGTCCTGGCCCTTGCGGCGATAGTACTCAAGCACTTCCGGGTGCGGCAAGATCAGGAAGCGCTCATCGGCCACCCCTTCCAGCGTCACCGCGGCGACGTGCTCGGCGGTGACCGAGCCTTCCTGCAGGAAGCCCTTGCGCTCGCCCTTCTCGCCGAACAGCATGTTGGTCTGCACGCCCTGCGGGCAGATGCAGCTGACCTTGATGCCGCGGTCGCCGTAGGTGATCGACAGCCACTCGGCAAAGCCGATGGCGGCATGCTTGGTCACCGCATACGGCGCCGAGCCGATCTGCGACAGCAGGCCCGCGGCCGACACCGTGTTGATGAAGTAGCCGTCGCCGCGCTCCAGCATCTGCGGCAGCACCGCCTTGGCCGCGTGGATATGCGCCATCACGTTGATTTCCCAGATGCGCTGCCAGTCGTCGGCGCTCGCCTCCAGCCCCTTGCGCAGGATGATGCCGGCGTTGGAGCAGAAGATATCGACCTGGCCAAAGCGGCGCGTGGCCTCGTCGGCCAGGCCCTGCACGGCGGCCGCATCGGCCACGTCGACCGGCTGGGCGAACACCTGGCACGCAGGCGCCGCGGCCTGGACTTCGGCGGCAACGGCGGCGGCGCCCGCCGCGTTCAGGTCGGCCACGGCCACGCCGCGCGCGCCGGCCTGCGCAAAGGCCAGCGCCAGCGCGCGCCCGATGCCGGTGGCCGCGCCAGTCACCACAACGGTCTTGTTGCGTACTTCCATGGGTTGTCTCCTCGTTGAATTCGGATGTTTGCGTCAGCCGTTGGACGCGTCGGCCCGGGTGCATGGGCCAGGCTCAGGCTGCGCTGAGGCAAAGCGGGCGGTCGCACGCGCGCCGCCCGGCTGCCACAGCCGCGCCTGCAAGGTCTCGGCAAGGTCGCGCACGCGCGGGCCCAGGTTGCTTTCCAGGATCTCGGGCGACAGCCGTGTCGCGGCGCCGCCGATATTCAGCGCCAGCACCTCGCTGCTGCCCGCCAGACGCAGCGGCGCCGCGGCGCCGCTGACGGTGCGGTCCCATTCGGCGTGCGCCACGCAGAAGCCGCGCCGCGCGTGGTCGCGCAGCGCACGGTCGATGCCGGCGCGCACGGCGGGCCAGCGCGTGCCGTAGTGGCGCGCCAGTTCGGCCAGCGCGGCCTCGCGGTGATCGGCATCCAGCCCCGCCAGCCAGGCGCGGCCGATCGCCGAGGTGGCCATCGGCAGGCGCGCGCCCGGCGCCAGCCGGATCACCAGCGCCCCGCGCGGCTGGCAGCTTTCCAGGTAGACCATGGCGTGCCGGTCCGGCATGGCCAGTGCCACCGTGCAATCGGTGGTAAACGCCAGCGACTGCATCAGCGGCTGCGCGATCTCGCGGATGCCGGCGCCGCCTATATAGCGATGGCCAAGCGCCATCGCGCCCTGCCCCAGCCGGTATTTCTCAGTGGCTTCGATGTAGGTGAGATAGCCGAGCGTGGCCAGCGTGTAGGTGAGCCGCGACACGGTCGGGCGCGGGATGCCGGTGCGCCGCGACAGCTCGGCGTTGCCCAGGTAATCGTCCTGCGGCCCGAAGGCGCGCAACAGCTCCATGCCGCGTGCCAGCGCGGTGACGAAGTTGCGGTCGTCGGCGCAGGCATGGCCCGCCTGCGCGTCGGCCGGCACCAGGATATGCGCGGCATCGGGCGGCGGGGTTGGAATGGTGGTGGTGCGTTTCATGGGCAGGCGGCCGGGAAGAGAACATTGATAGCAGCAACGGGGCCGCGCAGGGACCGCTATGTAGGGAAATCATGTGCGCGAGAGACGGCGTTCATGGATGTGCATCAGCAGGTTAGCGCGGCCGGTCTCCGCCTGAAGGCAAAGCGAACCCCTGCACGGCGTATGAACCCGCTCCCCCAGGTTATCCCCTACTTCGGGCAAAGCGCGCCTGAAAGCACTGAGTACGGCTCGAATCGAGGTCGTCGCGCAACGTGGAAATCACGATGAAATAACGGGATGGACGGGTGGCGGGAAGTAACCAACGGGCAACGGTGCCTGAACCGGCCCGGCCGGCAAGCACGCTAAGCGAGCGCCGCCTCTGCTGCCATGGCAATCTGCCAACTGGGTGGACTGCCGATACTCGCCGTCAGGTGCGTGCAGAATGCCCTGACCTTGGCGCTGGCGTGCTGTGTTGCGCGCAGCAGGTAGATTCCGCCCGGTGCTTGCGGCAACAGCGCGTCGAGCGCCAGCTCCACCAGTCGGCCCGCACCAATATCCGGGCCCACCGACCAGTCGGGCATCAGCGCGATACCCAGCCCCTGCAGCACGGAGAGCCGCCGGGCATCGCAGTCATCGCATTCGAGCGCAAAGGTCGCCTGCGCGGTATGCGCCGGCGTCAGCAATTCCCGCCAGCCGCGCATGCTGGTGCTGTGGCCACGGTCGATCAGGCGGTGCCGCCCGAGGTCATCGGCATGGAGGGGGCGCCCGTGCTGCGCCAGGTAGGCGGGCGTCGCGCAGATGATGTAGCGTTGGTCGGAGAGACAACGGGCGATCAGCGAGCTGTCGGCCTGCTGGCCGACGCGTATGACCACGTCGAAGCGTTCCACCACGGGATCCACCACGCGCTCGGTCAGCACCAGTTCCACGGACAGGCGCGGGTATTGCGCGTAGAGGGCGCCCAGGTACGGCACCACGTGGCGCCGTCCGAAGGCCGGCAGGCAAGCCACCCGCACCAGGCCGCTGACGCCCTGCTCGAGCGCGGTGACGGCGTCTCGCGTATCGTCGAGTTCGTGCAGGATACGCGTGGCGCGCACGAACAGCAGGTCACCGGCGTCGGTGCGGACCAGCGCCCGCGTGGACCGCGTGAACAGCGGCACGCCGAGCTCGCGCTCCAGGGCATCGATCTGGCGGGCGACCGATGACGCGACCAGGCCGCGTTGGCGGGCCACGGCGGAGAAGCTGCCGGACTGCGCGACTTCGACAAAGATGGCCAGGTTTTCAGCGAATCGGGCGGATTCCATTTTTGCGTTCTATGCAAAGGCATTGCGCGGACATGCCGGCTTCACGTGCATATGTTCCCGAGTCTAACATTCGGAAAAACAAAAGCAACCGTCTAGCTTCGCGCAACAAGCAAAAGTGGCGCGCCAGACCTGTCAAGACCAACCATGGAGCGGATCGCGATGGAGACAACCGTAGCAACCACAGCGGGAACGACGATGCCCCGTGTCCTGCAACGCCTGGCGGGCGTTGGCGCGCTTGCCGCCATCGCCGTGGCGATGGCAGTTCCGGCCAGCGCCCGCGCCGAAAACTGGCCAGCCAAACCGGTGACGCTGATCGTGCCCTATGCGGCGGGCGGCACAGTCGACAAGGTCGCGCGCCAGGTCCAGGACGCCCTGCGCAAGCGGCTGGCGCAACCCGTGATGATCGACAACCGCGCCGGTGCAGGCGGCACCATCGGCACCGGGCAGATTGCGCGCAGTCCGGCGGACGGCTACACCGTCGGCATGGTGTTCGATGCCTTTGCCACTGAGCCCTTTATCTATCCCAAGCTGCCGTATGCCTCGCACAAGGACCTGACCGGCGTCTCGTACATGGTGCGCTCGCCGATGGTGCTGGTCGTCCCCGCCGCTTCGCCTTACAAGACGCTGCAGGACTACGTTGCCGCGGCGAAGAAGCCGAACACGGTGTCCTACGCATCCGTGGGCGCGGGAAGCTCCAACCAGCTGGTGGCCGAGCTGTTCCACGAAGCGGCCGGCACCAGCGGCATCCATACCCCTTACAAGGGCGGCGGGCCTGCGCTCAATGACCTGCTGGGCGGCCACGTCGATTCGATGATCGCCAGCCTGCCGCTGGTGTTGCCTTACGTGCAGTCCGGCAAGCTGCGCGCGCTGGCCGTCACCGCGCGGCAACGCGATGCGCGCCTGCCGGCCATACCCGCAGTGGCCGAGAGCTACAAGGGATTCGAGGCGTATTCCTGGGTGGCGATGATCGCACCCGCGAAGACGCCGCCTGACGTGATCGGCAAGCTCGCGGCCAGCGTCAATGCCACGCTGCGTGATCCCGCGATCGCGAAAGTCCTTGCCGACGGCGGCTTCGAGGTGATTGCGGGCGATTCTGCACAGGCCAACAAGCTGATCCGGGAAGAGGCGGTACGCTGGGGCCGGCTGATCAAGGACCGGCATATTGCAACCGAGTAAGCACGCATCGATCATGCAGCCCTTCATCTACCAGACTCACCCGCAACGCATCGTCTTCCGCTCCGGCGCGCTGGATGCGCTGGGAGATGAAGTCGATATGCTTGGCGCCCGCAAGGTGCTGGTGCTTTGCACACCGGGGCAGCGCGCCCTGGCCGAGCGTGCCGCGGCGGTGCTTGGCGCGCGCTGCGCCGGCATCTTCGACGGCGCTGTCATGCATGTGCCGGTGGAGCAGGCGCGCCTGGCCCGGTCGACCGCGGCTGCGCTTGGCGCCGATGCGGTGGTGGCGATCGGCGGAGGCTCCACCATCGGGCTTGGCAAGGCCATCGCCCTCGAATCGGAACTCCCCATCGTTGCCGTGCCGACCACCTATGCCGGATCGGAGATGACGCCGATCTATGGCATGACTGAGGGCGGGCTCAAGCGCACCGGCCGCAATGCGCGGGTGCTGCCGCGCACCGTGATCTACGACCCCGAGCTGTCCCTGCGCCTGCCGGTGCCGGTCAGCGTAACCAGCGGGATCAATGCCATCGCGCATGCCGCCGAGGGCCTGTACGCCGCGGACCGCAGCCCCGTCAGCGAGTGGATGTGCCGCGACGGCATCGCCGCCCTGGGCCGCGCCCTGCCCGTCATCGCACGCGGCAGTGGCTCAGCGCTGCTGGCGGCGCGCGGCGATGCGCTCTACGGGGCCTGGCTCTGCGGCGCCGTGCTGGGCAGCGTCGGGGTGGGCCTGCACCATAAGCTTTGCCACACGCTCGGCGGCAGCTACAACCTGCCCCATGCCGAGGTGCACACGATCGTGCTGCCGCATGCGCTGGCCTATAACGCCGTGGCAGCGCCGCAAGCCATCGCCACGGTCGCGGCCGCGCTCGGGCGTGAGGATGTCAATGGTGCGCAGGCGGTGTTCGAGCTCGCGGCAGCGCTGGGCGCGCCCGTTGCGCTGCGCGACATCGGCATGCGCGAGGAAGACCTCGATCAGGCCTGCGCGCTGGCGCTGCTTGAACAGTATCCCAACCCACGTCCGCTGGACGCGCCCGGCATCCGGCAACTGCTGGACGATGCGTTCCATGGACGGCGGCCGGGCTGAGTCGGCGCCAGTCAGTGGTCGGCCTTGCAGATGCCGAGTTGCTGCGCCATCAGCACCAGATCGGCAAACGTGCGCGCCTTCATCTTGCGCATGGCCTGGCCGCGGTGGATCTTGACGGTGACCTCACTGATGCCCATCTCGCCGGCAATCTGCTTGTTCAGCAGGCCGGACACCGCCAGGCCCATGACTTCGGATTCACGCGGCGACAGCGTGGCGTAGTTGGCGCGAATCTCCTCGATCCTGCTCACCGCCTGACGGCGCAGGCGGTCCTTTTCCAGCGCGGCGGACACGGCGTCAAGCAGATCCTGGTCGCGAAACGGCTTGGCCATGAAATCCTCGGCGCCCGCCTTCATCGCCGCCACGCTCATGGCGATGTCGCCATATCCGGTCATGAAGATGATGGGAATGTGGATGCCCATCTGTGCCAGGCGCGTCTGCAGGTCAAGCCCGCTCGGGCCACGCAGCCGTACGTCCAGCACCAGGCAGCATGGCGCGTCGGGCAACTTGAACGCGAGCAACTCGGCGGCCGAACCGAACAGTGCTACCTGCATGCCCACCGAACGGAACAGGTTGCCCAGCGCATTGCGCAGCATGGCATCGTCATCGACGATCAGCACCGTCTGCTCATCGTTCGCGCCGGTCCTGGCAGGCTCCCCACTGGCGGCGGTCACGGCTGGCTCTCCTCTTGCTCTCGCTGGCATGATTCGTTTGTCGGCTCACCGGTGTTCTGGCGATGATATACAGCAGCGTTGACTGCTCAAATACGTGCCGGGGCGAACCGCAAGCCTTTCCTGCAAGAATTTCTAGCACAGGCCTCCGGGGCTTGCCAGTTTACCGTTGCGTAACCTGACTGCGCCGTCACGCCGTTCAGGATACCGGCATCGGGCTGGGGCCAGTGGCGGCGGGGCGGTTGTATCTGGCCCGATCGACTGGACCTGGCCCGGTCGAACCGGTCCGGGTTCAGCCCTCGTCCCGGCGCGCCAGCAGGGCTTGCTCGATGCATCGGATGATCTCCGTATCCTGAATCGGCTTCTTGAGGAAGCCGGCGGCGCCCGCTGCCAGGGCGCGCTGCTCGGAGCCCGCTTCGGCAAAGCCGGTCATGAAAATGACCGGCTTGTCGAAGCCGCGCGTACGCAATGCTTCATAGAGCGCAAAACCGTTCATGCCGGGCATGACCACATCCGTGATCACACATGCGATTCGGTCGAGCGCGACAAACTGCAAGAGCGCCAGTCCGCTACCAAATAGTTCCGCGCCGTAATCATACGAGCGCACCAGCCGTCCCATGGCATCTCTGACAGATGCATCGTCGTCAACGATAGCGATCACGGGAGCGGCAGACACACAAAGTCCTCAGTCAGTCGTTAACGCGCCGCATCCTCGCCGTTTGCGTGGCTCTCGGCGGTCAGCGCCGGTCCCGGCGCACCGGTGATCTTTGGCATGCATTCCGTGTGGAACCATGCCACGGTGACCGGCTCGCCCGCGATCATGCGCTTGATCGGCGGCACCACCTGTTCGCCGATCAACATGCCGAGCAGGCCGATCAGCGCCACCACCGGCGGTGCCGGAGAGCGGACCTGCATCAGCGCGTAGATGATGCCGACCAGGATGCCGGCGCCAAGGGAGACAAGGTAGAGCTTCATACGGGCCTCGCACTACGGAAACGGAAACGGAAATGGAAACGGGAACAGGAGCGGGAACAGGCGCTTCAGTGCTTGTCCGGGGGCAGTCCTCCCCCCAGCAGATGTCGTACGCGCGCCGGCCCGGCACCAGTATGAAAGGCGGTGACTTCGCGTTGCAGATCGGCGTCGGCGTTCGGCACACGCCGGTGTTGCCGCAGGTGCTCGGCCCATGACTCGACCAGGAACCATTCCGTCAGGAGCTCCGGATCGCCCGGATCTTCCATCACGCCCCAGCTGAATGCGCCATCTCTGCGGGACCAGTTCCGGCACGATCGACTGCCAGGTTGGCCCCATCATCGCCGCCCCGATACCGCCCGCAAATGCCAGCGCGATCAGGATCTCGATCGTCAGCGCCTGACGCCAGGCCAGCAGCATCAGCGTGCCACTGACCAGGGCCAGGCAGACCTGGATCACGATCAGGAAGCGGCGCCGGTCAAGGATGTCGGACAGCACCCCGGCGGGAATGGCGAGCAGGAACACCGGCAGCGTCGACGCGGCCTGGATGGTGGCGACCGCAGCCGGCGAACTCGACAGGTCGGTGGCCAGCCATGCACTGGCAACGTCGCGCATAAAGCTGCCGATATTGCCGAGAATCGTGGCGACCCACAGCACGGCGAACGTGGGCCGGGCCAGCGGGGCGAACGTGCCGCCCGGTGCCGGGCTCAGGGTGGATGCAGCGGACTGCGTCATGGTTGCGCCCGGGCGCGCAGGTCGTCCCACGCCACCAGCAGAAAGCCGCCAACCAGACCCAGGTGCTCGAAGAACGCATTTTCCATCATGAACCGGGCTTCGGGCGGCGCGTTCCAGAAGCTGTTGGCCATGACCGTGGCCGCCAGCGTGAACGCGGCCAGCGCCAGTGCGCCAAGCCAGCGCCAGCGGCCGAGCAGGATCATCGCTGACGCGCCGAGCTCCAGCGCAATCGTTGCCGCGGCCAGCGGCGCCGCCGGTGACAGGCCGAAGTGCTGCATCTCGGCCACCGCGCCGGAGAAGGCAAACAGCTTGACCAGGCCGCCCTGGAGGTAGGCCGCGCACAGCAACAACAGTGCGATCCAGCGCAGCCAGCCCGGCAGGTGCAGCGGTGTGTCGCTGGCGGTTGCCGGCGAGGACCTCGAAGGTTGCATGACCAGTCTCCGATCAGTTGGCGCGGGTTCAGAATGCCCAGCAGGAGCAGCCGAGCGCGCCCCAGAACGCGCCTTCGTCCGACGTCGGCACGTTCGAGGTCCACGCCTTCGCATGCGCATGGCCGTGCACGCCGCACGAAGAGGCGCAACCGCAGGCTGTGTTCAGCGCCAGTGCGCGGGCCTGGGCCTGTGGGCGCGGCTGGTACTGGCTGCCGTGGCGGGCCGGCGACCAGTCCGGCATCGCGGGCGGGATCTGGGGCGAATGCTTGCCGAACTCGCTGTCGCCGTAGACGATCTTGCCGCCGAGCACGGTCATCACCGACGTGATGTCCTGGATGTCATCGCCGGGTACCGCGAAGTAGTCGGCGGACAGCACGGCCAGGTCGGCCAGCTGGCCCGTCTTGATCTGCCCCTTCTTGCCCGCTTCGGACGAGAACCACGTATTGGACTCGGTCCACAGACGCAGCGCCGTCTCGCGGTCGAGCAGGTTGGCCTGTGGATACATCGACATCCCGCCCACCGTCTTGCCCGTGGTCAGCCAGTACAGCGACACCCACGGGTTGTATGACGCCACGCGCGTGGCATCGGTGCCGGCGCCTACCTTGACGCCCTTCTCCAGCATCTTCCGGATCGGCGGCGTGGCCTCCGCGGCCTTTGCGCCGTAGCGCTCGACAAAGTACTCGCCCTGGTAGGCCATGCGGTGCTGCACGGCGATGCCGCCACCGAGCGCGGCGATACGGTCGATATTGCGATCGGAGATCGTCTCGGCGTGATCGAAGAACCGGTTCAGGCCGCTGAACGGGATATCGCGCGCCACCTTCTCGTAGACATTGAGCGCGCGCGAGATCGTCTCGTCATAGGTGGCATGCAGCCGCCACGGCCAGCGCTTTTCGGCCAGCAGGCGGATCACCGGCTCCAGGTCCGCTTCCATCGACGGGGGCATGTCCGGTCGCTCGACGCGAAAATCCTCGAAGTCAGCCGCCGTGTAGACGAGCATTTCCCCGGCACCGTTGTGGCGATAAAGGTCGTCGCCCTGGCCCGGCTTGACCGCCGACGTCCACGTCTTGAAGTCACTCAGTTCCTCCTTGGGCTTCTGCGTGAACAGGTTGTACGCGAGCCGCACCGTGAGGTGGCCTTCCTTGTGCAGATCCTCGATGACGCTGTAGTCCTCGGGGTAGTTCTGGTAGCCCCCGCCGGCATCGATCACGCCGGTCACGCCAAGGCGATTCACCTCGCGCATGAAATGGCGCGTCGAGTTCTTCTGGTACTCGGGCGGCAGCTTCGGGCCCTTGGCCAGCGTGGCGTACAGGATCGTCGCGTTGGGCCTGGCCAGCAGCAGGCCGGTGGGATTGCCGCTGGCGTCACGCACGATCTCGCCGCCCGGCGGGTTGGGCGTGTCCTTGTTGTAGCCGACGGCGCGCAGGGCCGCGCCATTCAGGATCGCGCGGTCGTACAGGTGCAGGATGAACACCGGCGTGTCCGGCGCCGCCGCGTTAAGCTCCTCGATGGTCGGCAGGCGCTTCTCGGCAAACTGGTGCTCGGTGAAGCCGCCCACCACGCGCACCCATTGCGGCGCGGGGGTGCGGCCCACCTGCGCCTTGAGCATGCGCATGGCATCGGCCAGGGAGCGCACGCCGTCCCAGCGCAGCTCCATGTTGTAGTTCAGGCCGCCGCGGATGATATGCATATGGCTGTCGATCAGCCCGGGAATGACCCGCCGGCCATTCAGGTCGATCACCGTGGTCTGCTTCGCCGCGAGTTTCATGATCTCCTGGCGGGCGCCCACGCTGACGAAACGGCCATCCTGGATCGCGACGGCGTCGGCTTGCGGATTGGCGCGGTCCAGCGTGGTGAACTTGCCGTTGACAAGGATGAGATCTGGAGTCGGGCTCGGTGACATGGCGAAAAGCTCCGAAGAGGCCCCCGCACCGATGGCGGCGGCCGAAGCGATGAATTGCCGGCGGGATACTGACATGGGCTTATGCGCTCAGGAAGGCCAGCAGGTCGGCGCTGACCTGGTCGGCGTTGATCACGCACATGCCGGGCGACGCGCCCCGGGTACGCCTTGAGCGTAGCGCGCCTGACGATCTTTGCCGACAGCCTGCAGGGATAGTGATGTCGTGCATCTGCTTTGGATCCTCCGAAATGGCGCGTCTGGCGCAGCAATGATCAGCGGGCCGGGACGGGGGCCAGCGACTCGTGCGGCGTGGCGGTGCGCTGCGCCGCCTTGTGGACCATCGTGTACGCGTAATCGACGCCCATGCCGTAGGCGCCCGAGTGCTCCTTGACGAGCTTCATCACGGCGTCATACGTATCGCGGTGTGCCCAGTCGCGCTGCCACTCAAGCAGCACCTGCTGCCAGGTCACGGGCACGGCACCGGCCTGCACCATGCGCTGCATCGCATAGTCGTGCGCTTCCTTGCTGGTGCCACCCGACGCATCGGCCACCATGTAGATCTCGTAGTTGCCTTCCAGCATCGCGCACAGGGCGAAGGTCGTATTGCAGACTTCGGTCCACAGGCCGGCCACGACGACCTTGTTGCGGCCGTTGGCCTTCAGCGCGTCACGTACCTTCTGGTCGTCCCACGAGTTCATCGAGGTCCGCTCGAGCGTCTTCGCATTCGGGAAGACATCGAGGACCTCCGGGTACGTGTAGCCCGAGAACGACTCGCTTTCGACCGTGGTGATGGTGGTCGGGATATTGAAGATCTTCGCCGCCTTGGCCAGGCCCACCACGTTGTTCTTCAACGCCTGGCGGTCCATCGACTGGACCCCGAAGGCCATCTGCGGCTGATGGTCGATGATGATGAGCTGGCTGTTCTGCGGAGTCAGGACTTCGAGCTTGGGGTTCGACATGGTCTGGTTCCTCTATGGCGGTTGGGGGCGAAGATCAGGCGTCGCAGCATGCGCCGGGCCGTCCGTTCGGATGGCATCGGAGCGCCGTGTTCCCATCTGCGGGAATCGCGCGATGCCACCGGATGCAAGACTAGACAGCCTTCGCCGCGGTAGCCATCAACCTTTCGTATTAGTGGCCGGAACCTTCCGCTGCTTGATGCGGCTGGACAGCGGATGCTGGCGCGGCTTTCAGCTGCGTGCTGTGGTTTGTGTCTGCCGGCAAGGTGAGGGCCGGGAAATTGCGCGGACGCACATGAAGCTGGAACGGACCATTGGCAGTTGGGCTCGCCCGCAAGGGATGATCGCACCTTGCCAGGTCGATGGCATTAGAACCCGTTTCATAATGAAAAAGGGGCGCGAAGGCTGCTGCCGGGCCGCAGGGCTAGGCGTGGCCGACGCCGCGTGGTCACTCCACGCAA
>NZ_JBSVZB010000043.1:0-59401 GCF_054072015.1 Cupriavidus sp. CP313
GAAACTACAGGGAACAGCGGGCGTCCTTGAATCTACTGAAGTTCCTGGCGAATGACTTGAGAATCTCCATCGTCCTCGTTGGCACCCAAGACGCAGTAATGGCGTTGCAGACGGACCCGCAGATGGTGAGCCGGTTCACACGCTTCGAAATTTCCAGGTGGAAAGAATCGGAGGCCTTCGCGTCCGTTTGACGACGAAGCGTTTGGCGGTTGGCTGGGGCGTCTGGCAGCGAAGTATCGGATCGGCGTCGCCGACTTGTGGGCTAGCGCGCAGCTCGGGGCATTCCCCGACTTGACCCGCAGTGGATGGCTGCTGTTTCCGCCGGTTGACGAGTTGGTGCTGGCCCGTCTCTCGGCCCTAACCCATGTTGGCGTCGACAGAATGGTGGCGATCCAAACACCAGCAGCGTGGGTGTCCGACCGTAGCAACCTTCCGTACTGCTTCGAGTGCCTCGTTCTGAACCCCTTCGATATCTTCTCGCCCCGCTGGAAAAGAGAATGGCTGAATCCGGCTGCGACGGCCTGTGAAATTCACGGCCGCCGCCTCGAGACCATCCCTTCGTCCACACTGCTCAAGCGAGGAAATCTCAATGCTGTGATCAGTCGGATCGGGCGAGGAGCGGGTCCGGCGTCGGAAGCGATACCGACACCTCGCCGACACGCCACGTTCGCAGAATTAGTGGTCGCCAGTCTCAGAATTAGCGATCTGCAACAGTCACCTCGGCTGCAGCGCGACTCGATCAGTTCCTCAGTCGAAACGGTGTGGCGACCGATGAACGCGTGACCGTGATCAGCGACGACGCTGGTGAATTTGAGAAGACCGTCCAGGGCAGTCAGCTGGCTCGCGGCCGGATCCTCGATTGGTTCCATATCGCGATGAAGTTAAAGGCGGCGCAGCGTTCTGTGTTCGGCAGCAAGATGATCGCCTCGCTGGAACGGGAGTCGGTGGAGACCGAAATCACCCACGCCAAGTGGTTGGCCTGGCATGGCAAGGGCAGCAAGGCGGTGGAGCGGATCAAGGCACTGGACAATCGGCTGCTGACGAGGGAAGAAAGGGTACGAATTCAGTACGCTGTGGTGGAATCTGAACACCGTCTACGGGTACCTGAGGAATAACGCACACACGTTGGTCAACTATGGCGCTCGGCATCGCAAGGGCCTGCCGATCAGCAGCAGCATCGCCGAGTCCGCGGTGAACCAGGTCGTCAGCCATCGCATGGCCAAGAAGCGACAGATGCGCTGGACTGACGAAGGGGCGCACTGCATAGAGCAGGTCAGGGTCGCGATTTTGAACGGGGAATTCTCGCCCCGCTGCGTCTCGGCGCTCGAGATAGCCGCCTCGCGTCACGGCAAATGCATCGGGACAGCATCGCCAAACCGGCACCGAGCAACGAACAGAACAGACCGTGCAACCCTTGCCGCAAGCCAGGGCGCCTGATGAAATCGACCTCCCAAACTTTTGCACGCTCTCCTTCACGACATCCGATGCCGCCAGATTTGTGCGGATTTACACAGCCATCGACAGCTGGTGGCGTTGCGCATGGGGCTTCCTTCTGGCTATTTGTCAGCATCAAGCGGGATTGGGCCGCTTCATATGGCAGATGGTCGGCAGCGTCGCGCCGTCGGTGTCGATCTTGCGGTTGGTCTGCCAGCCGTAGCCGGTGCCCTCCTGGTCGTAACGCACGTCACGACCATTGACCTTGACCCAGGTGGCGATATACAGCGGCTGCTGCAATTGGTGGTCGCTCTTACGCATCTCCACGTCGCCATTCAGGCTCTTGAACTTCATGCCCTCCATAGCGAAGGCCACCTTGACCGGGTTGGTGCTGCCGGCCTGCTTGATGCCGTGCGACAGCAGCGCCACGCCGGCATAGGTGGCGCCGGAGTAGTAGTCATCGTTGTACTTCTTGCGGAAGGCCTCGACGATTTCCTTGCCGGCGAAGGTCTCGTTGTTGGGATGCCAGTACGGCACGCTTTTGACGCGCTCCGCGCCCGCCGCGCCCATTGCGGCCGGTACGCCGCTGCTGCCGCCGAACAGCGTGTACAGATTCGCCTTCAGCCCACCTTCGCGCGCGGCCTTGACAAAGAGCGCCAAGTCGCTGCCGGCGTCACCGGTTATCACGGTATCGGCGCCGGACGCGACGATCTTGGTCACGTAGGGCGTGAAGTCCTTCACCTGCCCGAATGGGTGCAGCACCTCGCCGACGATCTGTAGGTCGGGCCGCTTGTCCGTCAGGTCGGCGCGCGCGGCGCGCGTGACTTGCTGGCCGAAGGCGTAGTCGGGGTTGACCAGGTAGACCTTCTTCGCCGCCTTGTCGGCAATAATGAAGCTGGTCAGCGCCTTGATCTTCATGTCCGAGTGCGCATCCAGGCGGAAATGCCAGAAGCTGCATTTGGCATTTGTCATGGCAGGATCACCGGCCGAGGTGTTCAGGTAGACGATCTCCTTGCCAGGGTTGCGCGCATTGTGTTTGTCGATGGCGTCGAGCAGCGCCAGCCCGGCGCCCGAGCCAAAGCCCTGGGCTACGTAGCGGTAGCCGCGGTCGATCACGGTCTTGAGCACGGTGAGCGTTTCCTGCGGGCTGCCCTTGTTGTCGAAGCCAGTGACCTCGATCACGTTGTCGCCGGCCCAGTGCTCGCGGTTGGCGATGTCGGCCACCATCTGCCAGCTCTTGAGCACGTTCTCGCCGGTGGCGGCGAAAGGGCCGGAAAGGGGATCGATGTAGGCAATGCGCACAGTTTCGGCTTGAGCGGGCGAGAATGCCAGCAGCGTCGCTGCGGAGAGCGCGGCAAGCAGCGGACCAGACTGACGCGGGGATTCAACGTGGAACATGGCACTCCTTCAGACAGGGAAGATGCGGCGGCACAGGCCGCTGCGCTGTACGGCGACTACGACGAAGCGAGCCGCGCCTCCAGCTCATGCCGCTTGACCTTGCCGGTTGTGCTGCGCGGCACCTCGGCGGCATCGATGAAGAACACGGACTTGGGCAGCTTGTAATCGGCTATGCGGCCGCGGCAGTGGGCCACCACCTGTTCGCCAGTGAGCGACGCATCCGCCTTGACCACGAAGGCCACCGGTGCCTCGCCCCAGCGCGCATCGGCACGGCGCACCACCACGGCGTCGGCGATCCGCTCCCAGGCCAGCAGCACGCGCTCGATCTCGGCCGGATAGATGTTCTCGCCACCGGACTTGATCAGGTATTTGCGGCGGTCCACGTAGTCCAGGCTGCCGTCCGGGTTGCGAACAAACACGTCGCCCATGTGGAACCAGCCGTCGCGGAAATCGTTGGCCGTGGCCTCCGGCGCGCCCCAGTAGCCGCTGAACAGGCTGGGGCCGCGCATGGCGAGTTCGCCCGGGCTGCCGTCCGGCACCTCCGCGCCGTCGGTATCCACAAGCCGCACCACGCAATGCGAGTTCTGCCACTTGGACAGCGAACGGGGTAGCTCGCCCACGGGAATCAGGTGGCGGCTGGCCGGCGCGGCGCCGGTTTCGGTGGAGCCGAAGGAGTTCAGGAACGGCGCGTTGAAGAGGCGCGTGACCTCGGCGATCTGCGCGGCAGGCACAAGGTCAGCCATGCAGCCGAGCGTGCGCGCGGCTAGCGGACCAACTGTGGCGCGCCGCGCGGCCTCGATGACGCGCTCCACCATGCCGGGAATCAGCGTCAGGTGGCCGATCTTCTCGCTGGCGCTCAGGGCCACGATCTGGTCGGCGTCCGGCCCGTCCATCACGATCACCTTGCCGCCGCTGGTCAGCAGCCCGTAGACGGAATCGGTGGAGACCATGTGGCACAGCGGCGCCCAGGCGATGAAGGTGTCGCCAGGCGCCTGCAGGCCGTCGGCGCGGCTAATCATCGAACGGGCGAGCATGGCGCGATGGCTGATCAGCGCGCCCTTGGGCAAGCCGGTGGTGCCGCTGGTGTAGAGGATGATGAGACTGTCCTCGGGCTCGGGATCTTGCGGTTGCGGGGTATCCGGCGCGGCGGCCAGCAGCGGCTCGTACTCCGTTTCCAGTTCGATCACCCTGGGCACATTATGCGCGAGGCGGGCCAGCGTGTCGGCATAGCGCGCGGAGACGAACAGCATACGCGGCGACACCAGGCGGATACAGTGCAGCAGTTCCTCGTCCGCCTGTCGCCAGTTCTGGCAGGCCAGGATCACGCCGAGCAGCGCGGCGGCCAATTCCAGTTCGATGTACTCGAAGCGATTCTCTGCCAGCACCGCCACGCGGTCGCCGCGCTGCACGCCGTGCGCGCGGATGGCGTTGGCCAGGCGGCTCACGCGCTGGTCAAGCTCGGCATAGCGCAGCTGGTGATCGCCCTGCTGCAGCGCAACCTGCTCCGGGCTGCGCGCCACCTGCTGGCGCCACAGGGCGGCAATGGTCAAGCCTGCGGCCTGGCTCGTCAGGCGGGCTGCTTCTCGTTGCGTGGTCATGGTGTCCCCGCTGGCCCGGTGCGCGTGTGGGCGCCCTGGAGCGTGTTGGCCGAGTGGGATGGCGAAGCTGAACCCCCAACGGCATAGCGGCACCTTACAAGCGAAGGCAGCCCGCGTCTTGCGCCAATTGGCTGCGGGTTGGAAACGCCTCGGTGGGATGCTCGTACAGAACGCTCTCCACCTCGGCCGGGTAGACGTTCTCAGCGCCGCTGATGATCATGTTCCTTAGAGACGGTTTCAAGTGCGACACGTGTCGCCGTCCGCCGCGCGTCAAGCGGGATGATGTTGGGATGGCAAAGCTCATTCTTGCCTTGTCACATTCGACAACAATCGGCTTGCAATCCGGGAGGCGTCCACATAAGCATTTCCCTAGCCTTCACGCCGCGCGGCTGCTGGCAGTGTCGGCCCCTGTCGCCAGGACGGTCCGTCTGTCGAGAAGTACATTGTCCCCGGAGCTTCACACCCGACGGTTACCCATTGCGCATGTCCAGGTAGGCAACTGCTGGTCGTACAGCAGGTCACAACTTCAACTTCCAATATTCAACTCAGATTGACATGGTGGTCGACAGGCGTGAAGAGAAGGAGAGCGTGCAAAAGTTGGGGAGGCTCCCAGGTAGGGCCGCTCGAGCATCTGGGCACCGCGCCAACCACACAGTCCCACTCGCGGATCAGGTGCGGCGCCATCGATGCGCCGCCGTATTCCACCAGCCGCAGCGATGACACGTCGCGGGTGTGGGCGTCTGGGTGGTTGAGCAGCATGCCGGCCATGGTCGGCGCGGCGAAAAAGTGCGTGACTTTCTCGGCATCGACCAGTTGCCGGGCCTCGCCGGCATCGAAGCGCCGCTGCAACACCTGCGTGGCGCCAAGGTGCAGGCGCGGCAGGAAGCTGGTGTGGAGCTCGGCCGTATGGTTCGGCGGCGCAATAGACAAGCCGACGTCCTCGCGCGACAGCGTCATCACCTGGTGCATCATCGCGTTGTGTGCGCGCTTGCTGCGGTGCGTGTGCAGCACGCCCTTGGGGCCGGTGGTGCCGCTGGTGTACATCAGGATGCAGGGGTCGTTCTCGTCCACGACGATGCCGGGCGCGTCATGCGGCTGGTCCGCGGCCAGCGTGCCGAGGTGATGCGTGGCAAAAGCCGGCGCCGGCTCGGGGTCGGCATAGATCCAACGCGCCGTGCCCGTGGCCAGCTCGCGGGCCTTTTCCACGACGGCGGAGCCTTCCTGCTCGAACAGCAGGGCGCTGGCCTTGCCGTCTTCGAGGATGAAGGCAAATTCCTGGGCGGCCAGGCGGTAGTTGATCGGGTTGAAGATCGCGCCCGCGCTGCCGCCAGCAGACTGAAGACAAAGGCCGGCGTGTTGTAGAGGAAGGCCGCGACCACATCGCCATGGCCCACGCCGATAGACAGCAGCGCGTGGGCGTGGCGGTTTACCTCAGCGTCCAGCTCGGCATAGGTCCAGGTGCGGCGGCTCGGTCCCAAGCCGGCGACCAGCGCGGTCTTGCGCGGCAGGTAGCGCGAGGGCCAGGAAAGGGTGTCGCCGAGCGTAAGGACGTAACTTAAGGCAATGCTCCAACAGCGGGGATGGGGGCGCCGGCAGGCCAGCATGCCGGCGAAAGCGGTCGAATATAAAGCCGGCGCTTTTGGGAAATAACCATTTGCACTTTGCATATAGGGATACGATGGGGTGCCATTGCGGCGCCAAAGCCAATTGACGCAAGACGCCGCCCCGGCGTGTCGCTATCGTGCCTGCAAGGCCGGCGAGCCATGACTCGCCGATGACGACGGAAATCGATCACTGAGGATCGATCATAGAGGCAAAAAGGGGAAGCGTGTCCATGAACAAGCAAGGTCGGCAGGGCAAGGACAAGGTGCGGATAGGCGGCGCCTCCGGTTTCTGGGGCGACAGCGCGATCGGCCCGGTCCAGCTGGTGGACAAGGGCGACATCGACTACCTGGTGTTCGACTACCTGGCCGAGCTCACCATGTCGCTGCTGGCGGCGGCGCGCCTGAAGAACCCGGAAGCCGGCTATGCGCTGGATTTCGTCACCGGCGCCCTGCGCGCGGTGCTCAAGCCTGCCATGGCCAAGGGCATCCGCATCGTCAGCAATGCAGGCGGCGTGAACCCGCGGGCCTGCGCGGCAGCGGTGCGCAAGCTGGCCGAGGAACTGGGCGTGACGGTGCGGGTAGCGGTGGTCGATGGCGACGACCTCCTGCCGCAGCTCGACGCGCTGCGCGAGGCTGGCATCCGCGACATGCAAAGCGGCGCCGCGATGCCGGCGCGCATACTGACGGCCAATGCCTATCTGGGCGCGGTGCCAATCCAGGCCGCGCTGGATGCCGGCGCGGATATCGTGATCACCGGGCGCTGCGTGGACAGCGCGGTGACGCTGGGCGTGCTGATGCACGAGTTCGGCTGGCGTCCCACCGACTACGACCTGCTGGCCGCGGGCAGCCTGGCGGGACACATCATCGAGTGCGGCTGCCAGGCCACCGGCGGCCTGCACACCGACTGGGAGCAGGTGCCTGACTGGGCCAATATCGGCTATCCGGTGGTGACCTGCCGGGCGGACGGCACCTTCCTGGTCGGAAAGCCGCCCGGCACCGGCGGGCTGGTCAGCGCCGCCACCGTCGGCGAGCAGATGCTGTATGAGATCGGCGATCCCGCGGCCTACCTGCTGCCCGACGTGATCTGCGATTTCAGCGGCGTGACGCTGCGCCAGGCGGGGCCGGACCTGGTGGAAGTCCAGGGTGCCAGGGGCCGGGCGCCGACGCCAAGCTACAAGGTGTCGGCCACGTATGCCGATGGCTACCGCTGCTCGGCGCAACTGACCATCGTGGGCTTCGATGCCGTGGGCAAGGCACGCCGCAGCGGCGAGGCCTTCCTGGAGCGCACCCGCGGCATGCTGGCCCGGGCAGGGCTGCCGGATTTCACCGAGACGCGGCTGGACGTGCTGGGCACCGCCGCGTCCTTCGGCCCGCACGTGCCGCAGCCGTCCTTGTTCGAGGCCGTGATGTGGCTGGCGGTGACGCATCCGGACAAGCGCGCGCTGGAGTTGTTTGCGCGCGAAATCGCGCCTGCCGGGACGTCATGGTCGCCCGGCACCACTGGCGTGGGCGGACGGCCATCGGTCAGCATGGCCATCAAGCAGTTTCCCTTCCTGGTGCCGAAAACGCGGGTGCAGCCCGCCGTCTGGCTTGACGAGCAGCCGGTGTCACTGCCGGCAACCTTCGTCAGCGGGACCGACGCACGGACCAGCATGGTACCGGCTTCCGAGCCTGCCTGCGCGTCGACGCCGCCGGCCGCCACGAAGCCGGGCGCCGATTGGGTCGACGTGCCACTGATCCGGCTGGCGTACGGCCGCAGCGGCGACAAGGGCGATTTCTCCAACATCGGCATCATCGCGCGCGACGCCGCCTACCTGCCGCTGATCGAAGCGCAGCTCACCGAGGCCGCGGTGGCCGCGTTCCTGGCGCACAACGTGAAGGGCAGGGTGACGCGCTATTCCCTGCCCGGCATCGGCGCCTTCAACTTCCTGTGCGAGCAAGCGCTGGGCGGCGGCGGCATGGCCTCGTTGCGCAACGATCCGCTGGGCAAGGGGATGGGACAGGTCCTGCTGGCCATGCCGGTGCGGGTGCCGCCGGCGCTGGCGCGGACACTGGGCGCTTGAGCCAGGCCGGATGCCCGACGCCATGCGGGCATCGGGATAAACCCCCATCCGGCGGCTGTTCGGCCGCCTTCGCTGGCATGATGATGGCGGTGCGCAAAGCCGCGGGGCGGCTGTCCGCGCCTTCTTGCCGAACCAGGCGCCAGCCGTCAGCCACATGAACCACTCGCGGCGCCGCGAACAGTGAGACCCAGATGCTGCCAGTTTTGCCATGCATACCGGATGCCACGGGCCAGCCGTGCGGGCGCCCGAGCGGAAGCTTCATGTGGATCGACCCCGACCGCGTGCTCTACGTCGGCCTGCTCGGCGCGCCGTCGGTGCGCTCCATCGGCGCGATCCTGCTTTATGTGGCGCTGGACGCGCCGTTTCGCCTGAGCGTGGCGGATGGCGAGTGGGAGACCGCCGAGATCGGCTTCGTGCCGCCCTACGTGCCGCACCGCATCGCGTCCGACAGCCGCAGCCTGTGCGGCTTCCTCGTCGAGCCCGAAACCGTCGACATGTCGCGCCTGCCCTTGTTGCTGCGCGGACCGGGCGGCGCACTGGCTGCGCCAAGGCTGGCGCAGCATGCCCGCGACCTGATCGCCCAGTTGCGCGGCATGCGGCGCCCAGAGCTGGACGCCGGGCTGCTCGATACCTTGTTGCTGGGCCAGCCGTTGCTGCCGCGCGCGCTCGATTCGCGCATCGAGGCGGCGGTGCGCCAGATCAAGGCCGACCCAGGCGGGCGTAGCGCCGCCAGCGACCATGCACGCGATGCCAACTTGTCGTTTTCCCGCTTCCTGCACCTGTTCAAGGAAGAGGTCGGCACACCGTTCCGCACCTTCCGCACCTGGAAGCGCGCCCGCAGCCTGCTGCACTACGTCACCCAGGAGGCCAACCTGGCCGAGGTCGCGCTGGATACGGGCTATCCGGATTCCACGCATTTCAGCCACTCCATACGCCGCGTGTACGGGCTCAAGCCGCGCGACATCTTCGCGGGCTCGCGCAAGCTCGCGCTGCACGGCCTGCCGCCGATGACCGCCTATCGCCCCGCGTAGCTGGCCGGGTGGCGACCACTTTGCGCAAGACCAACGGCGCGCCGCGCGCCAGAATCGAAGCCATCGACCCTCACCAAGCCTGCCGCCAACGGCAGCCGGATACGCCCCATGAAAGCAACCTGCCAGGATCTGCTTGCCGAATACCGCGAGCTGGCCACGCTTTGCGCCACGCTCACCCCCGCGCAATGGCGCGAGCCGAGCGCCTTCTACGACTGGAGCGCCTGGGACGAGATCGCCCACCTGTGCTACTTCGACCAGACCGCGCTGCAGGCGGCCACCGACCCGGAAGCCTTTCTGCGCGGCGCACAAGCGCTCAACACGCTGATGGCGGGGGGCGGCCATATCAGCGCGGTGGCGCGTGATACCTACGGCCACCTGGACGGCTCCGCCTTGCTGGCGTACTGGCAGCCGCTGTATGAGCGGCTGGTGCAGACGCTGGCCGCGTTCGACTCCAAGGCCCGCCTGCCCTGGTACGGGCCGCCGATGAGCGCCCGCAGCTTCGCCACCGCCCGGCTGATGGAGACTTGGGCCCATGGGCAGGACGTCTGGGATACGGCAGGCCGGGCCCGCGCGCCCACCGCCCGCCTCAAGCACATCGCCCATATCGGCGCCACCACCTATGGCTGGACCTTCGTCAACCGCGGCGAACCGGTGCCGGGACCAGCGCCCCATGTCGCGCTGAGCGCGCCGGACGGCAGCGAGTGGACCTGGAACGAGGGGCAGCTGGACAACTACGTGCGCGGCAGCGCCGAAGATTTCTGCCTGCTGGTCACGCAGCGCCGCCATCTGGACGATACCCGCCTGCAATACAGCGGCGGCCCGGCCCGGCAATGGCTGTCGCAAGCCCAATGCTTCGCCGGGCCGCCGGCCACCGGGCCAGCCGCCGGCACGCGCGTATTGCGCACGGCTTCGGCAGGGTGAGCGGCACGGCCGCTCCCACGCGGATCGAGTCCGGCGAAGCGTTGACGCCGGCGCTGGCCGCCGGGATCGATCAAGCGCTGCACAGGCTCAGCGTCGATCCCGGCGAGGCCTGCCTCTCCGAGCACGTCTTCGCCAACCTGTACCTGTTCCGGCACGCCCACGCCTACCGCTATGTCGGCGGCGACCATCCGCATATCAGCGGCGTGACCTATGACGGCGCGCGCCACGCGCTGCCGCTGTTTGCGCTGGCGTCCGCGCCGGTTGATGCATTGCGGGCGCTGTTGCATGAGCACGCGTGCTTCTACCCGCTGTCCACGGCCCAGGTCGTGCGGCTCGATCCCGCCATCTTCACCTGGACGGAATCGCGCGCCGACGCCGACTATCTCTATCCCGCGGCCAATTTCGCGGACTATCGCGGCACCACGCTGGCCAAGAAACGCAACTTGATGAAGCAGTTGCTGGCCGCACACACCGTCACGGCGCGCCCATACCACCCGGCGCTGGCCGGCAAGGCCTTGGCCGTGCACGAAGGCTGGATGCATGCCAAGCACAAGGCGCAGGGCGAGGCCGACGACACGCCCTGCGGCGAGGCCCTTCGGTATGCTGACCGCCTCGGCCTGGAAGGCTTCCTGTACGAGGTAGCAGGCCAGCCTGTTGGCTTCGTGCTGGCCCAGGAGATCCGCCCGACGGTCTTCGCCGTGCGCTTCGCCAAGGGCCTGGCAGGCTACAAGGGCATCTACCAGTACATGTTCCATCACTTCTGCACGGCGTTCCCACGCCCGGTGGCATGGCTGAATTTCGAGCAGGACATGGGACTGGATAACTTCCGGCAGACCAAGCTTTCCTATGCGCCCAGTGCGTTGTTGCCGAAGTTCAGGGTGGGTTTGCGGGCGGGGTGACGTGGTTCCTGCAACTGTCGCGCAAAGGCTCAAACCAGCACAGCCAGTTCTCGCAAGACCCCGCAGGCTCCCACCCCTACCATGGCTTCACACCGGCGCATCGCCTTCGAACAGTGAATCCACATGGCAAATATCGAATCCAGACTCTCCGCGGGCAGTGAAGCATTCCAGGCCAACCGCGCCGGCATGCTGGCCCTGCTGGAGCGTATCCGCGCCTTCGAGCAGCGCGCCGCCAGTACGTCCGCCGCCTCGCGCGAGCGTTTCGAGAAGCGCGGGCAGTTGCTGCCGCGCGACCGACTGGCGTTGCTGCTGGATCCGGGTGCGCCGTTTATCGAGTTGTCGTCGCTGGCCGGCCTGGGGCTGGACAATCTCGACCTGGACGAGAGCGTTCCCGGCGGCGGGCTGATTGCCGGCATCGGCTTCGTGTCGGGCGTGCGCTGCGTGATCAGCGCCTCGGATTCGGGCATCAATGCCGGCGCCTTGCAGCCCAAGGGCCTGGACAAGCAATTGCGGGTGCAGGAGATCGCGCTCGAGAACAAGCTGCCATACGTGCAACTGGTGGAGAGCGCTGGCGCAAACCTGATGACCTACAAGGTCGAGGATTTCGTGCGGGGCGGCAACCTGTTCCGCAACCTGGCGCGCCTGTCGGCCGCCGGCCTGCCGGTGGTGACGGTGACGCATGGCTCATCCACTGCCGGCGGGGCCTACCAGACGGGATTGTCGGACTACATCATCATGGTGCGCGGCCGCTCGCGCGCCTTCCTCGCCGGGCCGCCGCTGCTGATGGCGGCCACCGGGGAGGTCGCAACCGAGGAGGAACTGGGCGGCGCCGTGATGCATACCTCCGTCTCCGGCCTGGGCGACTACCTGGCCGAGGACGACCGCGATGCGCTGCGCATCGCCCGCGAGATCCTGGGCAAAGTCGACTGGAACCGCGACCAGCCCGCCGCCGCGCCGCGCAGCTTCAAGCCGCCGCGCTTTGACGCCGAAGAACTACTCGGTGTCATGCCGATGGACCATAAGCGCCCGGTCGACATGAAGGAGGTGATCGCGCGCATTGCCGACGACTCCGACTTCCTGGAATTCGGCGAGAACTACGGCGGCGCCACCGTGTGCGGCCATGTCAAGATCGAAGGCTGGCCGCTGGGCATCATCACCAACAACGGCCCGATCGACCCCGCCGGCGCCACCAAGGCCACGCACTTCATCCAGGCCTGCTGCCAGTCGCGTACGCCCATCCTCTACCTGAACAACACCACCGGCTTCATGGTGGGCCGCAGCTATGAGGAAGCCGGCATCATCAAGCACGGCTCCAAGATGATCCAGGCGGTGAGCAACGCCACCGTGCCGCAGATCACGATCTATTGCGGCGCGTCGTTCGGCGCGGGCAACTACGGCATGTGCGGGCGCGGCTTCCATCCGCGCTTCTGCTTCTCCTGGCCCAATGCCAAGACCGCGGTGATGGGCGGCGAACAGGCGGCGCGCACCATGGCCATCGTCACCGAGGCCGCCATGAAGCGCAAAGGCGGGGAGGCCGATGCCGACCAGCTGGAGGCGCTGCAGAAAGGCATCGTCGAGCGCTTCGACCGGCAGATGAGCGTGTTCGTTACCAGCGCCCACGTGCTGGACGACGGCGTGATCGACCCACGCAATACGCGCGCGGTGCTGGCCAATGTGCTGGCGATCTGCCGCGATGGCGACGCCAGGACGCCGCAGGCCATGCAATTCGCCGTGGCGCGACCCTGACGGCCCCGGCCGCACCCAGAACGAAAAACGGAGACCGACCCAATGCTGCTGACACCCGAACACGAGGCGCTGCGCGCCACCATCAAGCGCTTCATCGCCGAGCAGATCAACCCGCATGTGGACGCCTGGGAAGAGGCCGAGATCTTCCCCGCGCATGAAGTCTTCCGCAAGATGGGCGAGCTGGGCCTGCTTGGCCTGTCCAAACCGGAAGAGGACGGTGGCATGGGCCTCGACTACTCCTACAGCGCGGTGCTCGCGGAAACGCTGTCCGACATCAACTGCGGCGGCGTGCCGATGGCCATCGGCGTGCAGACCGACATGGCCACCCCGGCCCTGGCGCACCACGGCAGCGTGGAACTGCGCCGCGAATTCCTGGCGCCCGCCATCCGCGGCGAGTACGTGGCGTGCCTTGGCGTCTCCGAGGTGGGCAGCGGCTCCGACGTGGCCTCCATCAAGACCACGGCGCGGCGCGACGGCGACGACTACGTCATCAACGGCGGCAAGATGTGGACCACCAACGGCACCCAGGCGGACTTCTGCTGCGTGCTGGCCAATACCTCGGATGGCGCCCCGCACCGCAACAAGACCCTGATCGTGGTGCCCATGAAAACGCGCGGCGTCTCGGTGGCCAAGAAGATCCGCAAGATCGGCATGGACTCGTCCGACACCGCGCAGCTGTACTTCGACGATGTGCGGGTGCCGCAGCGCTATCGCATCGGCGAGGAGGGCATGGGCTTTACCTATCAGATGGAGCAGTTCCAGGTGGAGCGCCTGTGGGGCGCGCTCAGCTCCGCCAGCCGCTGCGCCAAGGCCATCGACCTGACCATCGAATACACCCGCGAGCGCAAGGCGTTTGGCCGCTCCATCCTGGACAACCAGTGGGTGCACTACACGCTGGCCGAGTTGCAGACCGAGGTGGAGGCGCTGCACGCGCTGTGCTGGCGTGCCGTGGAGATGGTGGTGCGGGGCGAGGATGCCACCCGCCTGGCCACCATGGCCAAGCTCAAGGCGGGCCGGCTGTCGCGCGAGGTGGCTGACCGCTGCCTGCAGTTCTGGGGCGGCATGGGCTACGTGATGGAGAGCCCGATTTCGCGCATTTTCCGGGACGGGCGGCTCACCTCCATCGGCGGCGGCGCCGACGAGGTCATGATGCAGATCCTGTGCAAGTTCATGGGCACCTTCCCCCAGTCGAAATGAGTGTGCAAAGCGCTACGGCAGATCAAAGACAAGACCAGGCCACCATGAAGCAGCCCACGCCATTCCACAAGATCCTGATTGCCAACCGCGGTGAAATCGCCTTGCGCGTAATGCGCAGCGCCACCGCGCTGGGCTACCGCACGGTGGCCGTCTATTCCAGCGCGGATGCGCTCGCGCGCCATGTCCAGGAAGCCGACCAGGCGGTATGGATCGGCGAGGCGCAGCCGGCGCAATCCTACCTGCGCATCGACGCCATCATCGACGCCGCGCGGCGTTGCGGCGCCGACGCTGTCCATCCCGGCTACGGCTTCCTGGCGGAGAACGCCGCCTTTGCCCGCGCCTGCCGCGAGGCGGGGCTGGTGTTTATCGGCCCATCGGCCGAGTCCATCCTGGCCATGGGCAACAAGGCTGGCGCCAAGCGCTTGATGATGGCCGCGGACTTGCCTTGCATCCCGGGCTACCAGGGCGAAGACCAGAACGAAGCGCGCCTCTGCGCGGAGGCCGGGCGCATCGGCTTTCCGGTCATGATCAAGGCCACGGCTGGCGGGGGCGGGCGAGGCATGCGGCTGGTGCCGGATGCGCGGGCCTTTCCCGAACTGCTGCGCAGCGCGCGCTCGGAGGCGCAGGGCGCCTTCGGCGATCCCGAAGTGATCCTGGAGCGCGCCGTGGTGGAACCGCGCCATATCGAGATCCAGGTCCTGGCCGACCGCCATGGCAACGCCATCCACCTGGGTGAGCGGGATTGCTCGGTGCAGCGGCGCCATCAGAAGCTGATCGAGGAGGCGCCGTCACCCGCAGTCAGCGCCGAGCTGCGGGCCCGCATGGGCGCCACCGCCGTGGCCGCCGTCAAGGCGATCGGCTACGAAGGCGCCGGCACGCTGGAGTTCCTGCTCGACCGCGACGGCAACTACTACTTCATGGAAATGAATACGCGGCTGCAGGTGGAGCATCCCGTGACCGAGGCCATCACCGGCCTGGACCTGGTGGCGCTGCAACTGCGGATTGCGGCCGGCGAGCCGCTGCCACTGAAGCAGGAAGACGTACGCCTTTCCGGCCACGCCATCGAGGTACGGCTGTGCGCCGAAGACGCCGATCAAGGCTTCATGCCGCAGAGCGGCGAGATTGCGCTGTGGCAGGCCCCGTCCGCCTTGCGCGTGGAGCACGCGCTGTGCAGCGGCGCCGCGATCCCGCCGTACTACGACTCCATGATCGCCAAGCTCATCAGCTACGGCGGCACACGCGACGAAGCGCGGCGCAATCTGTCGCGAGGCCTGGAAGACCTGGTGGCGCTCGGCGTGACCACCAACCAGGGATTCCTGGGCCGCTGCCTGGCGCATCCTGCGTTTGCAGCGGGCGAGGCCACCACGGCCTTCATCGGCCAGCATCAGGAGGCGCTGTTGCGCCCGGATGCGGCGCTGCGCCAGCGCGCCGCGGCACTGGCTGCGCTACTACTGTATGAAACCTCGCCGGAGCGCCAGCCGGGTGCGCCGGCCGCGAGCCTGGCGCCCACGCTGCCCATCCGCCTGCGCTACCGGGTCAACGGCGTGGAGCATCAGGCCAGCCTGACATTTAGCAGCGGCAATCGCTTCGAAGTCGCGATGGGCGAGTCGCGCTTCGCCTTCGAGACCATCGCGCTAGCCGAGCATTCGATACGCTTTGGCTGCGATGGCATGGTCGAGAGCGCCACCTTCCACCGCGACACCAGCACGCTGCTGCTGCACTACCAGGGCACGCCGCTGCGCATCGAGGACCATACGCGGGCGGCAGCCGCGAGAGCGGGCGAGGCGGCCGGCGACGGCAAGCTGCGCGCCTCGATGAATGGCCGGGTGGTCAACGTCATGGTGGCCGCCGGCGACCAGGTCGAGGCGGGCCAGCCCATGGTGACGCTGGAGGCCATGAAGATGGAGCATATCCACGTGGCCCCGGCCGCCGGCCGGGTTGGCGCCGTGCACGTGCAGGTGGGCGACCAGGCCGCCGCCATGCGCGTGATCGCGGAGATCGAGTTCGAGGCGTCGCCCGCGGAACCGGTCAAGGCGGCCGCCTGAGCCATTTACCCAACCCACAGACAAAGCCTACCCGGCGGACCACCATGAGCGAATCGGAAACCCCAGCCGTCCTCCATGAAAAACGCGGCGCCGCGTTCTGGATCACCATCAACCGGCCGGACAAGCGCAACGCCATAAACAAGGAAGTGGTGGCCGGCATCCGCGCGGGCTACCGCGCGGCGCACGCCGACCCCGCCATCCGCGCCATCGTGCTGACCGGCGCCGGCGACAAGGCGTTCTGCGCCGGTGGCGACCTGCAGCCGGGCAAGGGCTTTGCCTTCGACCTGTCGCAGCCCAACGTGGACTATGCGGACATGCTGCGCGAGTCGCAGCAAGCCACGCTGCCCAGCATCGCCCGCATCAACGGCACCTGCATGGCCGGCGGCATGGGCCTGCTGTGCATGACCGACATGGCGGTGGCCACCGACAACGCCTTGTTCGGCCTGCCGGAAGTCAAGGTCGGCGTGTTCCCGATGCAGGTGTTGAGCCTGCTGCAAACGCTGGCGCCGCCCCGGCTGGTGCGCGAATGGTGCATTAGCGGCGAGCCGTTTTCCGCCGCCGAAGCCAAGGCCGCCGGCCTGGTCAACCACCTCGCCGCGCCGGGCGAGCTGGACGCCCGCACGGAATGGCTGGTTGCCCGCGTGGCCGACAAGTCGCCCACGGCGATCCGGCGCGGCAAGTACGCCATGCAGGCCATGGCGTCGATGAGCTTCACGGAAGGCATCGCCTATACCGAAAGCCAGATCGCCTTGCTGGCGATGACCGAAGACGCGCGCGAAGGCCTGGCTGCCTTCAACGAGAAGCGCAGGCCGGTCTGGACCGGCAAGTAAAGAACAAGCGAGGCGCGCGCCGGACAGGGCGCGCCGGCAGTGTCTGCAACGTCTGAACAAGGGGAGCGGCATATGAACAAGGCATCGTCGGCAGCATCGTCCACCCAGCCGGCCGGCGCCGGCGACAACGCGGCCTTCCTGGCGCTAGGCATGGCCGAATGGCTGCGCCGCCGCGCCGCGCGCAGCCCCCGCAGCCCCGCGCTGACCTGTGCCGGGCAGACGTGGACCTATGCCGAACTGGTGGCGGACGCCGCAAGGATGGCCGCAGTGCTGGCCGCAGGCGGCGTCGGCCGCGGCCAGCGCGTGGGCTACCTGGGCCTGAACGATTCGCTGTTCCTGGTGACGCAGTTTGCCTGCGGCTGGCTGGGCGCCATCTTCGTGCCGCTCAATTTCCGGCTCACCGGGCCGGAACTGGCCTTTATCCTCAACGATGCCGGCGTGCATACGCTGTTCGCCGACGAGGACTATGCGGGCCTGATCGACGAAGTGCGCCCGACGCTGGAATGCCAGCGTTACCTGCGCCGCGCCGACGCGCCGGGCTGGGAGAGCCTGCTGCCCCTGATGGCGCAAGCCAGCGCCGCGCCGCCGGCCGTGCCCACCCATCCGGATGAAGTGGCGGCGGTGATGTACACCTCGGGCACCACCGGCCACCCCAAGGGCGCCATGCTCACGCATGGCAACTTCTGGGCCAACAACCTCAATGTGATGATGCTGAGCGACATCGCCAGCACCGACGTCGCGCTCAATTTCGCGCCCCTGTTCCACGTCGGCGGCATGTGCTGCGTCTCCCTGCCCATCCTGATGGCAGGCGGCCATCTCGTGCTGCAGCGCAGCTTCGATCCGGCCGCCGTGATGCAGGCTGTGGCCGAGCACCGCGTGACGGTCAGCTTCGCGGTGCCGGCCATGCTGCTGTTTGTCAGCCAGCACCCGGATTTCGAGCGGGCCGATTTGTCCAGCCTGCGGAGCATCTCGGTCGGCGGCGCCCCCATGCCCGAGCCGTTATTGCGCCTGTTCGCCGGACGCGGCATCCCGGTCAACCAGGGCTACGGCCTGACCGAGACCGCCGCCGCCACGACCTTCCTGGCCCCCGAACGCGCACAGGACAAGCTCGGCTCCTGCGGCACGCCGGCCATGATGACCGAGGTCTGCATCCGCGACTTCGACGGCAAGCCGCTGACCGAGCCCCAGGCGCGCGGCGAGATCTGCGCGCGCGGCGGCAACATCATGAAAGGCTACTGGAACCGGCCGGACGCCACGGCCGGCGCCTTCTACGAAGGCGGCTGGTTCCGCACGGGCGACGTCGGCTATGCCGACGAGGAAGGCTTCTATTACGTCTGCGATCGCCTCAAGGACATGGTCATCACCGGCGGCGAGAACGTCTACCCGGCCGAGGTGGAAAGCGTGCTGTACGAACATCCGGCCATCGCCGAAGTCGCGGTGATCGGCGCGCCTGATCCGCGCTGGGGCGAGCATGTGGTGGCGGTGGTGGCGCTCAAGCCAGGAGCCAGCCTGACGCTGGAGGCTTTGCAGGCGTTTGCGGAGCCGCAGCTGGCACGGTACAAGCTGCCGCGGGCGTTGCAGGTGGTGGCGGCGTTGCCGCGTAATCCGACGGGGAAGGTGTTGAAGGTGCGGTTGAGGGAGCTGGATTTGGAGTAGGGGTGTTGTGTGATCCATGGCTGGGGGGCGCGGTGGTTTCTTGAGCGGTTTTGGCTTTTGGACCCAACAGCCATACGACATCATCCCCCTGCGGGATTGGTCACGGTTTCTTTGCGAGGCGATGGCCCTTGGATCCAACAGCCATACGACATCCCCCTGCGGGGGCTGCCGGTCACTCTTCTTTGCGTCGGCAAAGAAGACTAACGAGAAGAAAGCCGACCCTGCCGGAAGCAGAGCAATAAGGCTTATGGGGCTCGGTGGTTTCGTCGTACGGCCCAGAGTGCCGGCGGGCATCTGCCGGTACCGGTTTGACCGGCCACGAATCAGCCAGCCTCCGGGATTCGTGGTGGGGCCCCCGGTAGAGGAATTCTTGCCCATTCGCCAATCTGCCATTACCTGCGCGAAGCACCACGACACATCGCCCGTCAATGGTTTCGTGGTGGGGCGGGCGCGGTGGTCAAGATCTTGGGCATAGGCAGGGCCCCTGCGCTATCGCTGGTGGCTATTTTTCGAATTTCTTTTCAGATTGCGGCACATGTGTATCTATGCCCGGGTAACCGATAATATTCTGCGGAGGGGCCTGGACAGTATTCCGCGACGGGTCCGGTGTCGGCGCGAGGAAAGCCGTCTTCGCCGGAATCACGCCGATCCAGGTGGGCCAGTCGGGTGTTTGGGTCTCTTCATCGGGGAACTCGTCCCGCACCTTTCCCACCGCGTACTCGAGTGAGATGCGCATCAGCGAGATGCTCCGGATCTCTTGCTCCTTGACTGGGCGGATCTGTTCCCAACGGCCAGGCAGGATATGGTCCATCTGCGCTTGCATGGATGCCACTTTCGCGGCGTGTTCCACCACTTCCTCCATCTGGCCATGAATGACCACGGAGCGATAGTTGCAGGAGTGATTGAACGCGCTATGTCCGAGAACCAAACCGTCAAACAGGGTGATCGTCGCGCAGACGTGTGCCCCCGGCAACAGGCGGCTCAGTCGACCCTTGTTCGCGGCATGAATATAGAGGTGATCACCCTGCCGCCAGCAGACCAAGGGAATGGCGCTCGGCAAGCCATCATCCAGGAACGACACATGGCACAGGTAGGCGCTGTCAATGATCGCGTGGGTGGCGTCGCGAGGGTATGTTGCTCGCTCGGGAATGCGTTTCACCCTGTAGCGCTTGGTATGAGAGGCTTGCTGCTCAATGTTCTGCATTCGATATTCCATGATTGATCGCATTCACCGGCCGGCTCGAAGCGTCGCACTCAAGCTCGTCTATCCCTGCCAGGAACGGAGATTAACGTGTGTCAGTTGCCACGCCGGACCGGAAACATCTGACCTCGCCCGGGAAATTTCGTAAGAACGCAGAGGAGCACCCAATGGCAGGACCAACCATCGACTTCTGGCAAGCCCGCTTCGAATCCGGGCAAACGCCGTGGGAACGCGAAGCCGCCAGCCCGCAACTCCAAGCCTGGCTGGCGCAAGGCGCTATCCAGGCCGGGGAGCGCGTGGTCGTACCCGGCTGTGGCGGTGGGTGGGAAGTCGCCGCGCTGGCCGCGCATGGCGCGCGGGTCAGCGGCATCGACTACGCGCCCGGGGCGCTGGCCCGCACGCTTGCCCGGCTGGAACCGGGGGGGCTGCAGGCGAACCTGGAAGAGGCGGACGTGTTGCATTGGCAGCCGGCCACGCCGGTGGACGCCGTCTATGAGCAGACCTGCCTGTGCGCGCTGCACCCCGACCACTGGACCCGTTATGCCGCCCAGCTTCATGCGTGGCTGCGTCCTGGCGGGCGCCTGTTCGCCTTGTTCATGCAGATGCGCCGCGACAGCGCCGGCCAGGGCGTGGTGGAAGCGCCGCCGTACCATTGCGACATCAATGCCGTGCGTGCGCTGTTTCCCGCCCCGCTGTGGGACTGGCCCAAGCCGCCTTTCAGCGCCGTGAGGCACCCTGGTGGCGCGTTCGAGCTTGCGGTGGTGCTGGTGCGCCGCTGATCCTGCCGGCGCACCATTCGGGCCAGCCCCGCCCGCCGCGCCAACCATGGGTAATCCCCAACCCATATACAGCCAGTCCACACAAGAGCCACTCCGGTAGTTTTGTTACGGTGGCAGCAGTGACAAGACGGCGACGCGCCCGACGGCACCTGCTGCCATCCAGGGCGCTTGGCCCACCCAATACCCAGATCTGCCCCGGCCGCCCGCACGCCGTGCGCGGCCAGGGGCGCCCGACACAGGAGACAAGATTGGAGATCCTGCAATTGACGATCTCGGGGATCGCGCTGGGCTGCATCTACGCGCTGATCGCCCTAGGTTTCGTGCTGATCTACAAGGCCACAGAGACGGTGAACTTTGCCCAAGGCGAGTTCATGATGCTGGGCGCCTTCGCCGGGGTGGTGCTGACCATGCTCGGGTTGCCGCTGGTCCTGGCGGTGCCGTTGACGGTGGCGGGCATGGCCGGCTTCGGCATGCTGGTGGAGCGGCTGGCGATTCGCCCCATTCTGGGCCAGCCGCAGTTCACGGTGGTGATGCTGACCATCGGCATGGGCTACGTGATGCGCGGCCTGATCACCATGGTGCCGGGCATCGGCGCCGGCACGCATACCTTGCCGGTGCCTTACCAGGGCATCGTGTGGCGCACCGGCGGGCTGGTGCTGAGCGTGGAACAGGTGGCGGTGATCGGTGTCACCGCGGCGCTGTGCCTGGTGCTTTACCTGGTGTTCCGCTACAGCCGCATCGGCGTGGCGATGCAGGCCAGCTCGCAGAACCAGCTGGCCGCTTACTACATGGGCATCCCCGTGCGGCGGCTGAACGGCCTGGTGTGGGGCTTGTCGGCGTCGGTGGCCGCGATCGCGGGCTTGCTGCTGGCACCCATCACCTTTGTCCACGCCAGCATGGGCATGCTCGGCCTGAAGGCCTTTCCCGCGGCGGTGGTGGGCGGCTTCGGCAGCCTGCCGGGCGCGATCGTGGGCGGGCTGGTGATCGGGGTGGTGGAGTCGCTGGCGGGCTTCTACCTGCCGGAGGGCTTCAAGGACGTCGCGGCCTATGTCGTGGTGCTGATCATGCTGGTGGTCAAGCCGAACGGCCTGTTCGGCGAGAACCTGCGCAAAAAGGTGTAGAGACGCGATGCGATTCCTCTTCAAGACCGACTATCGCCAGGATCTCCGCCTGGCCAGGCACCCGGGGCATGAGTTCTGGTACGGCCTGCTGCTGGCTTGCCTGCTGGTCGCGCCGGGCTGGGCCAGCAGCTACTGGGTCGCGCAGCTTGGCTTTGTGCTGATCTATGCCATTGCCGGGCTGGGGCTGATGGTGTTGTCCGGCTATACCGGGCTGCTGTCCATCGGGCATGCGGCGTTCCTCGGCGTGGGCGCGTATACGCAGGCCTGGCTGACCAGCCATGGCGTGCCGTTCGTGCCCGCGCTGCTGGCGGCCGGCGCGCTGTCGGCGCTGGCCGGCGTGATGGTGGGGCTGCCGGCGCTGCGCGTCAAGGGCATCTACCTGGCCATCGCCACGCTGGCCTTCGGACTGATCGTCGAGGAAGTGCTGGCGCGCTGGGACAGCGTGACCGGCGGCAACTCCGGGCTGGCAGTGGCCGCGCCGCAGTTCTGGGACCATGTGCTGGACGGGCCGGTGGCGTTCTACTACCTGGCGCTGGGGGTTTGCCTGCTGGCCACGCTGGCCGTGCTCAACCTGCTGCGCAGCGCCACGGGCCGGGCCTTCATCGCCATCCGGGACTCGGAGATCTCGGCGCAGAGCATGGGGATCCACCTGGCACGCTACAAGACCCTGTCGTTCGCGCTGTCCGCCGCGCTGGTCGGCATCGCGGGGGCGCTCTATGCCCATAAGCTGCGCTATATCTCGCCCGAGCAGTTCGGCATCGGCCAGTCGATCGACCTGCTGCTGCTGGTGGTGGTGGGCGGGCTGGGTTCGGTGCATGGCGCGTTCCTTGGCGCGATCTTCCTGATCGTCATGCCGCAGACGATCGTGCTGGCCAAGGATTTCCTGCCGCCGGCCATGGCGCAGGCGAGCGGACTGCAGGCGCTGGTGTACGGGCTGGTGCTGATGGCCTTTGTGCTGTTCGAGCCGATGGGGCTGTACGGGCGCTGGTGCAAGATCCGCACCTACCTGGAGCTGTTTCCCTTCTACCGCCAGGGCATGCTCCGGCGCCAGAAGGCCTTCCAGCGCTCCGAGCGCCTGAAATAGGGGAGCCAGCCGATGACAATGACTGCTGACACGACAGACAGGGCGGACAGGGCGGAGACGCTTCTCAGCGTGCGCGACCTGTCGGTGCGCTTTGGCGGCGTGCTGGCGCTGGTCGGCGTGAGCTTCGACGTGCGGCGCGGCGAGGTGTTTACGCTGATCGGGCCCAACGGCGCCGGCAAGACCACGGTGTTCAATCTGATCAGTCGCATCTATCCGCCCACCAGCGGCGAGATCCTGTGGCAGGGCAGCGCCCTGACGCAGTTGCCGCCGCATGCGATCGCCGCGCAGGGCATTGCGCGTACCTTCCAGAACATCGAGCTGTTCGAGCACGCCACGGTGCTGCAGAACCTGCTGATCGGCCACCACACGCATCGCGCCGCCGGTTTCTGGGCGGACCTGCTGTTCACGCCTGCCGCGCGCCGCTCGGAGCTGGCCGCGCGCCACAAGGCCGAGGAAATGATCGAGCTGCTGGAACTGCAGGCGCACCGCGACGCGCTGGTGGCGGGCCTGCCCTACGGCGTGCGCAAGGTGGTGGAGCTGGCGCGGGCCTTGTGCAGCAGCCCGCGCCTGCTGCTGCTGGATGAGCCATCTTCCGGCCTGAACGTGGAAGAGACCGAGGACATGGCCTGGTGGATCCGCGATATCCAGCGCGAGCTGGGCATCACCGTGCTGATGGTGGAGCACGACATGAGCCTGGTGTCGCGCGTGTCCGACCGGGTGCTGGCGATGAACCAGGGCCAGGTGCTGGCGCAGGGCACGCCGGCCGAGGTGCAGGCGCATCCCGGCGTGATCGAAGCCTACCTGGGCACGGTGGACGACGTGGCCTCGCTGCGGAGGACAGCATGAACCTGATGGAAGGCGCTGACGGGATGCGCGAGACCACCCCGATGCAGGACACGCCCGTGCTGGCGCTGGCCAACGTGGAAAGCGCGTACGGCCCGGTCAAGGCGATCCGGGGCGTGAGCCTTGCCGTGCAGCGTGGCAGCATCGCCACCGTGCTGGGCGCCAACGGGGCCGGCAAGACCAGCATCCTGAAGACCATTTCCGGCGTGCTCGACCCGACCCGCGGCAGCATCGCCTTCAAGGGCGAGAGCATCGCCGCGATGGACCCGGCGCAGATCGTGCGGCGAGGCCTGAGCCATGTGCCCGAAGGGCGGGAGGTCTTTCCGCTGCTGTCGGTGCGCGACAACCTGCTGATGGGCGCCTATACGCGGAGCGACCGCGATGGCGTGGCACGCGACATGGAGACGGTCTACGGCTACTTCCCGGTGCTGCGCGAACGCGCGGCGCAGGACGCGGGCCTGCTCTCGGGCGGCCAGCAGCAGATGCTGGCGATCTCGCGCGCGCTGATGGCGGCGCCCGAACTGATCCTGCTCGACGAGCCGAGCCTGGGCCTGTCGCCCAAGCTAACCAAGGACATCTTCGAGATCGTGGTGCGCATCAACCGCGAGCGCGGCACCACCATCCTGCTGGTGGAGCAGAACGCCAACATGGCGCTCAACGCGGCAGACTACGGCTATGTACTGGAAAACGGCCGCATCGTGGCCGAGGGTACCTGCGCCGTGCTGCGCGAGAAGGATGACATCAAGGAGTTCTATCTCGGCATGAAGGACAGCGGCGTGCGCGGCGAGCGCCGCTGGAAGAAGCGCAAGACCTGGCGCTAGGGCGCCAGGTCACCAAACGATCACCAGCTTGATCACCAGATTGAGAGCAATCCATGGCAATGGCGACAGCGCACACCATGCAGCCCCTTTCCGAAGCGGCATTCGAGACCTTGCCGCAGATGTTCTGGCACGCCGTGGCCCAGCGCGGCGATGCCGTGATGATGCGGCAGAAGGATCTTGGCGTCTGGCGCAGCTACCGCTGGCGCGAGGTGGGCGAGATCGTGGCCGACGTCGCCGCCGGGCTTGCCGAGCTGGGCCTGCAGGCGGGCGAGGTGGTATCGGTGCTGTCCAGCACCAACCGCGAATGGGTATGGAGCGACCTTGGCGCGCTCACGGCCGGCGCGGTGGTCAGCGGCATCTATCCCACCGATTCGCCCGCCCAGGTGGAATACCTGTGCCACGACTCTGGCAGCGTCATGCTCTTCGTCGAAAACGCGGAGCAGCTCGACAAATACCTGGAGGTGCGCGAGCGCCTGCCACAGCTGCGCAAGGTGGTCGTGTATGACCTGGAAGGGCTGGCCGGCTTCGACGATCCCGGCGTGCTCGGCTTTGATGCGCTGCGGGCGCTGGGCAGGCAGGCGCGGGCACGGCAACCGGGGCTGGTAGCGGCGCGCCTGGCCGCCGGCAGCGCCGATGCGCTGGCGGTGCTGGTCTATACGTCCGGCACCACGGGACGGCCCAAGGGCGCAATGCTGTCCCACCGCAATGTGCTGCGCAGCTGCCTGACGCTGCGCGACTTCCTGCCCGCCACCACCATCGGCGAGCGCATGGCCTTCCTGCCGCTGTGCCACGTCTCGGAGCGGATCTTTGGCGAGTATTACTCGATCCTGTCCGGCGCAGTCGTCAACTTCGTCGAGAACCCCGACACCATTTTCGACAACATCCGCGAGATCCAGCCCGACGCCTTCCTGGCCGTGCCGCGTGTTTGGGAAAAGCTGTATTCCAGCGTCACCATCGCGGTGCGGGAAGCTACCCGGCTGCAGCGCTGGGCCTATGCGTGGGCACTGGCCGCCGGGCAGGCCCGCGTGCACGAGGACGGACAGGCGAGGGCGCTGCCGCTTGGCGCGCGGCTCAAGCTCTGGCTGGCCGATACGCTGGTGCTGGGCAACGTGCGCCGCATGATGGGCCTGAACCGCGTCCAGCTGGCGGTGACCGGCGCGGCGCCGATCTCGCCCGACCTGATCCGCTGGTACATGGCCCTGGGCATCGTGCTGCATGAGTTGTGGGGCATGACTGAGATCACCGGCGCGGCCACCTGCAACCCGCCGGGACGGACGCGCCCGGGCAGCATCGGCATCGCGTTGCCGCATACCGAAGTGAAGGTTTCGCACGAAGGCGAGCTGCTGGTGCGGGGCCCGCAAGTCTTCATGGGCTACCTGAACCTGCCGGCCAAGACGGCCGAGACCATGGCCGACGGCTGGCTGCGCACCGGCGACGTAGGCCGGGTGGACGAGCAGGGCTATTTCTACATCACCGACCGCATGAAGGACCTGATCATCACCGCCGGCGGCAAGAACGTCACGCCATCCGAGTGGGAGAACCAGCTCAAGTTCAGCCCCTATGTGACCGACGCCGTGGTCATCGGCGACCGTCGGCCCTACCTGAGCTGCCTGGTGATGATCGACCAGGACAACGTGGAGCAGTGGGCGCAGGAGCACAACGTGCACTTTTCCGACTACGGCTCGCTGTGCCGCAGCAAGGAGGTAATCGCGCTGGTGGGGCAGGAGATCGACAAGGTCAACCAGCAGTTCGCGCGGGTCGAGCAGATCAAGGCATTCCGCCTGATCGAGACCCGCCTGGGCGCGGAAGACGAGGAGCTGACACCGACCATGAAGCTCAAGCGCAAGCTCATCAACGACAAGTACAGCGCGCTGATCGAGTCGATGTACCTGGCCAAGGTGGCCTGAACGCTAGCCGCAAACACGCAAGCGGCCCGAGCAAGCGGCCCGGAACAGGAGGCGCCATGAGCCACGCAGGAAGCATCGCCCCCGTCAGCCTGGTCCGGCATGGCCGCATCGGCCTGCTGTGCATCGACCATCCCCCGGTGAATGCACTGTCGGTGGCCACCGTGGCGGGACTGGACGCGCAGTTGGCCGCCTTCGAGGCGGATCGCTCGCTCGACGGCTTGCTGATCTGGTGCGCGGGCCGGACCTTTGTGGCCGGTGGGGACATCGCCCAGTTCGACGCGCCGGATTTCACGGCGGCGCCTTACAACCGCATCCTGGCCCGGATCGAGGCCAGCGAGCGGCTGGTGGTAGCCGCGCTGCACGGCACCGCGCTTGGCGGCGGGTTGGAGCTGGCGCTGGCCTGCCACTACCGGGTGGCCGTGCCCGGCACGCAGGTCGGGCTGCCCGAGGTCAAGCTGGGGCTGCTGCCCGGCTCGCTGGGGTCCCAGCGGCTGCCGCGGGCCTGCGGGGTGGAGCTGGCGCTGGACCTGATGCTGAGCGGGCGCATGCTCGATGCCGAGGCGGCGCTGGCCGCCGGCATTGTCGACGCGCTGGTGCCGGGCGAGCCGCTGGCCGCGGGCCTCAATTTTCTGGAAGACCTGCTGGAAAGGCTGGCGCCGCCGCGCCGGCTGTCCACGCTGTCCGTGCCTGGCGCCGGGCTTGCACCGGACTTCTTCGCACAAGCCTTGCGCCACGCCACGCAGGAGCGCGCGCGCTATCCGGCCGCCGCCGCCATCGTGCAGGCGGTGCAGGCAGCGGCAACCCAGCCGTTCGCCCAGGGCGAGGCCGTGGAGGCCGCCCTGCTCGCCAGCTGCGTGGCATCGCCCGAATCGCGGGCGCTGCGCCACCTGTTCTTTGCCGAGCGGCAGGCGGCCCGCGTGCCTGGCGTGGCGCCGGGCATCACGCCACGCGCGCTGCATACGGCCGGCGTGGTGGGCGCCGGCACCATGGGCAGGCGCATCGCCATGAGCCTGGCGGACGCCGGCCTGCCGGTGACGCTGGTCGAAGCCAGCGTCACAGCGCTGGCCAAGGGCCTGGCCGCGGTGCGCGCCCATTACGAGGCGGGCGCCGCGGCCGGTCGGCTGCGCCCGGAGCAGGTCGCTCAGCGCATGGGCCTAATCGCCGGCACGCTGGACCATGGCGCGCTGGCCGGCTGCGAGCTGGTGATCGAGGCTGTTGTGGAGGACATGGCGCTCAAGCAGCAGGTGTGCGCCCGTCTCGGGCGCATCTGCAAGCCCGGCGCCATCATTGCTACCAATACCTCCACGCTGGACGTGGAGGTATTGGCCGAGGCCAGCGGCCGGCCGAACGATTTCGCGGGCCTGCATTTCCGCAACCCGGCCAATGGCGGGCGGCTGATCGAGGTGGTGCGCGGCAGCGCCACCGCGGCGGACGTGCTGGTGACGGCCATGCGCCTGGCCCGACGGCTTGGCAAGGTGGCGGTGGTGACGGGCGTGTGCTTCGGCTTTATCGGCAACCGCATGGCCGAGGCTTACCTGCGCGAGAGCGAGTTCCTGTTGATGGAAGGCGTGAGCCCGGCGCGGCTGGATGCCGTGATCGAAGCCTACGGCATGGCGATGGGGCCGTGCCGCATGCTGGACCTGGCCGGGATCGATACCGGCGCCAAGATCGTGCTGGAGTATGGCAAGGCCGGCGGGCTGCCGCCCGACCCCGCCTATCGCGCGGTGGTGCGCACCCTGTTCATGCTGGGCCGGCTCGGCTGCAAGAGCGGCGCGGGCTATTACCGCTACCCCGACGACGAGCCGGTGGCGGACCCGGAGGCCGAACGCATCTGCGCGGCGCTGGGCCGTGCGCACGGCATCGTCCGCCGCGCCGACATCGCAGATGCCGAGATTGTCGAGCGCCTGCTGTTCCCGCTGATCAACGAGGCCGCCAAGCTGCTGGAGGAGGGCGTGGCCTGCCGGCCCGGCGACATCGATATGGTGTGGACCGCCGGCTATGGCTTTCCCGACTATCTCGGCGGCCCGGTGTGGCAGGCGGACAGCATTGGCCTGCCCCGCATCAAAGCAGGGCTGGAGCGCTACGCCCGCCTGCGCGGCAACGCTTACGACTACTGGGACATTTCCCCCTTGCTGGCGGCGCTGGCGCGCAGCGGGCAGCGCTTGTCCGACTGGTCCGCACCGGCGCCGGGCGGCCAAGGCAATACACACATCGCTTTACCGCCGGACGCGCTGTCCGTGCCAAGCCGCATCCAGTCGGGACCCAAGCCGCCACAGAGCGTGCATTGAAGCCAGGGCATTCCAGCCATCCATCGAAGCAGCCAGGAGACCACCATGATCTTGAAGTCCACCATCGCCGCCATTGCCCTCGCGCTCAGCGCCGGGTCGATGGCCCAGACCCGCGGCGTCACCGACAAGGAAATCGTGCTCGGCCTGATTACCGACATGTCCGGGCCGATCGTCAACTATGGCCGGGAGTCGCGCAACGGCATGACCATGGCCGTGGAGGAAATCAACGCGCGCGGCGGCGTGCAGGGCCGCAAGCTGCGCGTGGTGGTGGAAGACAACGGCTACGAGCCCAAGCGCGCCGTGCTGGCCGCGCAGAAGCTGGTCACGCAGGACGGCGTGTTCGCCATCATCGGCCACCTGGGGACGGCGCCCAACATGGCCACGCTGCCGTTCCTGCTGCAAAGCAAGGTATTCAACTTCATGCCGCAGAGCGCGGCGCGCGACATGTACGAGCCGGCCAGCCCGTACAAAGTCGCGCTGGGACCGTCCAACTTCCTGATGTCGACCACCATCATGGATTACTTCCTCAAGCAAAAACCCTACCAGCGCATTGGCATGCTGTACCAGGACGATGACTACGGGCGGGAGTCGCTGGAGGGCGCCCAGGCCTATCTCAAGACCAGGAACATGGCCCTGGTGGAAAAGGTCTCGTACAAGCGCGGCGCCACCGATTTTTCCTCGCAGATGGCGCGGCTCAAGGCGGCCAACTGCGACCTGGTGTTCAATGCCTCTACCATGCGCGAGTACATCGCGTCGGTGCAGGAGGCGCGCAAGATCGGCTTCAACCCGGTCTTTGCCGGGACCTCGGCCAACTATGCGCACCAGGTGCCGCTGCTCGGCGGCAAGGCGCTGGACGGGGTCCACGCCGCGGCCTTCACCATGCTGCCCTACGCTGACGATCCAAACCCCGCCGTGCGGCAGTGGAGCGCCGCGTACAAGAAGCGCTTCAATGAAGATCCGGGCGTGTATTCGATGTTCAGCTACTACGCCTACATCACCTTTGCCACCCTCGCCGACAAGGCCGGCCGCAACCTGAGCGCGGAGACGTTCAACGCTGCCATGGAATCGACCAAGCTGCCGCCTGACGCGCTGGGCAACCCGGGCTTCAATGTCTCCGCCGGCAACCGCCTGAGCAACGACCGCATCCGCATCATGAAGGTGGCGGGCGACAAGTGGATTCCGGCCAGCGACTTGGTGCCGCCGCCCAAGATGAACTGAGCGGGCGCAGTGGCCATGAACCACCGGAGACAACGATGAGCACAGCAACCGAACAGGCGCGCGAGCGCATAGGGCGCATTGCCCTGGGCGACGTCATCCACCGTTCCGCCCGGCGCTTTGGCGCGCGGACGGCCCTGATCGAGGACGACCACAGCCTGAGCTATGCGGCGCTGGACGCCGCCACCAACCAGTTCGCCCACTACCTGCTGGCCCAAGGCATGCGCGGCGCCGAGCGCGTCGGCATGCTGTGCAACAACTCGATCGACATGATCGTGGCGCTGCTGGGCATCCAGAAGGCGGGCATGGTGTGGGTGCCGATCAACACGGCGCTGGCGCCGGATGCGATCCGGTACATCCTGGAACATGCGGAGGTGACCCGCCTGGTGGCGGATGCGTCCATGCTGGCACGGCCGGGCATCGGCGAGCTGGTCCGCGCGGCGCGCATTCCCGTCGTGCTGCTGGAGCCTGCCGGCGAAACCGCGGGCGAGCTGGCCGGGCTGGCCGTGACCAGGCATGCCGACGCGCTGGCCGGCCAGCCGGCCACGCTGCCGGACGTGGACATCGCCAGCGGCCAGCTGGCGCAGATCATGTACACCAGCGGCACCACCGGCCCGCAAAAGGGCGTCATGCATTCGCACGCCTCGGTGCATTCCGTGCTGGCGGCTAACCTGGTCGATACCGGCTGCGGCACGTCGCGCGAAGTCTTTACCTGCCTGCTGCCGATGTTCCACTGCGCCCAGCACGGCAACACCATGAGCGCGCTGCTGGGCGGCCATGCCGTGGTGGTCGGGCGCGGCTTCGATCCGGCCCGGGTGCTGGCGGACCTGGCCCGGCACCGCGTCACCGTGGTGGTGGCGCTGCCGATGATGTACCGGGCCATGCTGGAGCACCTGCAGTTTGCCGCGGCCGATCTCTCCAGCGTGCGGCTGTGCATCTATGGCATGGCGCCGCTGCCCAAGAACCTGCTGCTGCGCCTGCTCGACGCGTTCTGCCCCAACTTCATCCTGTGCTCGGGCCAGACCGAGATGTATCCGGCGGCCACCATCTTCGAGGCGGATGAGCAGCGCAAGCGCTTTGGCGCCTTCTGGGGCGTGGGCACCGTGGCCAACGAGGTGGCCGTGATGGGCGACGACGGCCGCCTGCTCGGCCCGGGCGAACCTGGCGAGATCGTGTTCCGCGGGCCCAACGTCATGCTGGGCTACTACAAGGACCCGGAGGCGACCGCCCGCGTGCAGCGCTTCGGCTGGCATCACTCCGGCGATCTCGGCGTGCTGGACGAGGATGGCCAGTTGCTGTTCCTTGACCGCATCAAGGACATGATCAAGAGCGGCGGCGAGAACGTGCCCTCGATCAAGGTCGAGGAAGTGCTGCTGCGCCATGCGGCGGTGGCCAACGCGGCGGTGGTCGGGCTGCCGCATGCGCGGTGGGGCGAGGCGGTGACGGCCTTCGTGACCCTGAAGCCCGGTGCACGGGTGGAGGAGGACGAACTGGGCGCGCACTGCAAGGCCCATCTCGGCGGCTTCGAGGTGCCCAAGGCGGTAGTGCTGCTGGCGGCATTGCCGGCCACCTCGACCGGGAAGATCCAGAAGTTCGAGCTGCGCCAGCGGTATCGGGAGCACTACGGCGAGCACTACGGCGCGGATTGAGCGAGGCCCAAGTACCGAAGCCCGGCCCGGCCCCGTGGCCGGCATAGCCACCTGACGCAAGACGCAGCCAGGCGCCCCGGACTACGCTGCCTTTTGCGTCGCTTTTTTGCATCTTTCCAGGGCGGGCGCATGGAGACCACATAACTAGCAGGCCTGACGACGTACCCACGGGTGCGCGGACAAGGCCCGCAGGAGACAAGGACATGCAGATGCAAGCACACGGCATTGCGTGCCCGCCAGCGACGGCCATGGCATCTGGCGCCAGGGCTGGGGCCGGCCGGGTGATGTGGCTCACGCCGGACCGGCTGTTCTACGCCGGCCTGCTGGGCTCGCCGTCGGTCCGTACCATGGGCGGGTTGTTGATTTATGTGTCTTTGCGCGCACCTATCCGCATCCGCTTCGACGACGGTCGTTGGGAGTCCACGGAACTGGCGGTGGTGCCGGCGTACATGCCGCACTCGGTGGCCTGCGACGACCGCATGATCTGCGACCTGGCGCTGGAGGGCGAAAGCATCGACCTTGCGCGCCTGCCCTCGGTATTACGCGGCCGGGCAGGACCGGTGGACGATCCTGCCTTTGTGCGCCATGTGCGCCAGGCCCATGCCTACCTGGGCGCGCACGGCCGCGAGCTGGAACTGCAGGCGGACAGCTTCGACCAGATCTTCTTTGGCGAGCGGCTGGCGCCGCGCCGCCTGGACCCGCGCATCGAGGCCGTGGTGCAGCGCATCCGCAATGCCCCATCTGCCACCGCCACGGCCGAGTCTTGCGCGGCGTCGGCCCATCTGTCCTTCTCGCGCTTCCTGCACCTGTTCAAGGAAGACGTCGGCACCCCGTTCCGCAGCTTTCGCACCTGGAAGCGGGCACGGAGCCTGCTCCACTATGTCACCCAGGACTCCAACCTGGCCCATGTGGCGCTGGACACCGGCTACCCTGATTCCACCCACTTCAGCCATTCCATCCGCCAGGTCTTCGGGCTCAAGCCCAGCGACATCTTCGCCGGCTCGCGCAAGCTCGCGCTGATTGGCGAGCGTGCGGAGGTCGGGAGCGGCATGCCCGGCCAGGCGGGCAACGTCGGCTAGCCGGGCCGGGCAGGGGTGTCCGCGGCATTCTCCGCGCGCAATGCCGCCTTGTGGATCTTGCCGGCCGGCGTCAGCGGCAGCGCGTCGCGCAGCACTACCTGGCGCGGCACCTTGTAGTCGGCCAGGCGGGTGGCGCAGTACGCGCGGATCTCCTGCTCGGTGGCCTGGCACCCGGGCTTGGGGACGATGTAGTAGCGGCCGATCTCGCCCAGCACAGGGTCGGGCGCGCCAATGCCGGCCACCATCATCACCGCCGGATGACGCGCGATCACCCCTTCGATCTCGGCCGGATAGACGTTGAAGCCGCCCTGGATGTACATATCCTTCTTGCGCCCCTTCAGGTGGATATAGCCGCGCGCGTCCACATAGCCGAGGTCGCCCGAGTGCAGCCAGCCCTGGGCATCGAAGCCATCCGCCCCCGCCGCGCCGCCCACGTAGCCCGGGCAAACCCCCGCGCCGCGAAAGCAGAGCTCGCCGATCTCGCCGGTGGCAGCCTCCTCGCCGGCAAACGAGACCACCCGCACCGCGGCGCTGTCGAAGATGCGGCCGATCGACTGCATCAGGTCCTGCCGCTCGGCGTCCCAGGGCGTCATCACGATCGCTCCGGAGGATTCGGACAGGCCGTACAGGTTCATCACCGTGGCTTGCGGCATGCGCGCCTGCAGTTGCTCCAGCAGGGCGGCATCCACGGTGGCGCTGCCCACGATCACGAGCCGGACGGAGGAGAAATCCACCTTGGCCGAATCCGGATGCATCAGCAGCAGCATTGCCATGGTCGGCACGCCCGAGAAGATGGTGGGCGGGTGCTGGCGCATCTTGGCGAGCACAATGGCGAGCGGGTAGGGACGTGGCGCATTCCCACCCGCAGCGACATGGAGTTGCAGTACGACCCGGACTGGATCGACTCGCCCGCCGGACGCCCGCTCTCCCTGTCGCTGCCGTTCGGCGTCGATGCAGCCCCGCTCAAGGGCGACCGGGTGCGCAACTATTTCGACAACCTGCTGCCCGACAGCGACGCTATCCGCAAGCGCCTCGCCACGCGCTTCAAGGCGGCCACCACGGAAGCCTTCGATCTGCTGGAAGCGATCGGCCGCGATTGCGTCGGCGCCGTCCAGCTGCTCGCCGAGAACGAGCAGCCGGCGGGCCATGACCGCATCGATGGCACGCCGCAGTCCGATACCGAGATCGAATGGTGGCTGCGGCAGACGATCAGCCCGGCCGGCATGGGCGTGCAGGAAGCCGATGACGACTTCCGCATCTCCCTGGCCGGCGCGCAGGAGAAGACGGCGCTGCTGTGGCATGGGAACCAGTGGATGAAGCCGCACGGCGCCACGCCGACCACGCACATCCTCAAGCTGCCGCTTGGGCTGGCGGGCAACAAGCGCGCCGACCTCAGCACCTCGATCGAGAACGAGTGGCTCTGTCTGGCCATCCTCGCCGCCTACGGCCTGCCCGTGGCGCACGGCGAGATCAAGACCTTTGCCAGTCAGAAGGTGCTGAGCGTGCAGCGCTTCGACAGGCAACTGCACTCCTCGGGCAGCTGGATACTGCGCCTGCCGCAGGAGGACTTTTGCCAGGCGCTCGGCGTCGCCCCCCACCTGAAGTACGAAGCGGACGGTGGCCCGGGCATGCGCGACATCGCCCAGATCCTGCGGCAATCGACCCATGCCGACGAGGATCTCGAGATCTTCCTTACCACGCAGATCCTGTTCTGGATGCTGGCGGCGCCCGACGGGCATGCCAAGAATTTCAGCATCCGCCTGCTGCCGGGCGGGCGGTACCGGATGACGCCGCTCTATGACGTGATGTCAATCTGGCCGGTGGTCGGCAACGGGGCGAACCAGTGGTCGTGGCACAAGGCTAAGCTGGCCATGGCGGTGGCCGGCAAGAACCGGCACTACTTGTTCAAGGATGTGCAGCGCCGGCATTTCAACGCGATGGCGCCCAAGTGTTTCCACGGCCCCAATGCGGAGGGCATCATCCAGCGGCTCATCGCGCTGACGCCGGCGGTCATCGCCACCGTCAGCGCGGCCTTGCCGCAAGGATTCCCGCAAAAGGCGGACAGCATCCTGCAAGGGCTGGAAGCATCCGCCCGGCAGCTGGATCGCATGCCGCCCGGCTGAGCGTGGGTTCGGGTTTGCCGGGGCCAACCACTTAGCGCAAGACGAAGTGCGCGAAGCGGCCTATGGTCGAGGTTGCCGCATGCGACCCGACCCGAACGCTCCACAGGACCCACGATGAGCCTCCTGACCCAGCCACCCCTGGCCCACTATTTCACCGCCGAGCACGAGCAGTTCCGCAGCACGCTGCGCGACTTCGTCGCCCGCGAGATCACTCCCTACGTGAACGACTGGGACGAAGCAGGGACCTTTCCCCGCTCGCTCTACCGCCGCGCCGCGGAAGTCGGCCTGCTCGGGCTCGGCTACCCGGAACACTTCGGCGGCACGCCCGGCGACATCTTCTATCACCTGATCCAGGCGGAAGAGTTCGCCCGCTGCGGCTCCGGCGGCGTCAACGCTTCGCTCCATTCGCACTCCATCGGCGTGCCGCCCATCGTCGCGGCCGGCAGCCAGGCGCTGCAGGAGCGGGTGCTGCCGGCAGTCATCGCCGGCGACAAGATCGCCGCCCTGGCCATTACCGAGCCGGGCGGCGGCTCCGACGTAGCCAGCCTCAAGACCACCGCCGTGCGCGATGGCGACCACTACATCGTCAGCGGCGAGAAGACCTTCATTACCTCCGGCATGCGCGCCGACTTCATCACCACGGCCGTGCGCACCGATCCCGCCAACAAAGGCGCCGGAGGCATCTCCCTGCTGCTGATCGAAGGCAACCCGCCCGGCCTGACCCGCACCGAACTCAAGAAAATGGGCTGGCTCGCCTCCGACACCGCCCACCTGCATTTCGACAACTGCCGCGTCCCGGCCGCCAACCTGATCGGCGAAGAGAATCGCGGCTTCCAGATCATCATGCGCAACTTCAACTCGGAGCGGCTGGGAATGAGCGCCTGCGCCTATGGCTATGCCGAAGCCTGCCTGCAGGAGGCGCTGGACTGGGCGCGCCAGCGCAACACCTTCGGCCAGCCGCTGGTGGAGCGCCAGGTGATCCGCCACAAGCTGGTCGACATGGCCCTGCGCATCGAAGCCGCCCGCAATCTCGTCTACGATCTGGCCTACCGCGTGCAGCACCAGGCCGGCGACCCGGCGCACCTGGTGGCGCGCACCTGCATGGCCAAGATCCAGGCCACCCAGGCTATGCAGTTCTGCGCCGACCAGGCCGTGCAGATCCTCGGCGGCATGGGTTTCATGCGGGGCACCCTGAGCGAGCGCGTATACCGCGAGGTCAAGGTCATGATGATCGGCGGCGGATCGGAGGAAATCATGAAAGACCTGGCCGCGCGGCAGTTGGGGTTTTGAGGGGGGGCGGGCGGCTTGATCCCGATGGGCCGCTGCAGCACTTCTTCGACTACCTGCCGGAAGAGGGCCAGCGTGCCTTGACGAGTGCTGCCGGCCTCGATATCGAGAACGCATGGGACATGCTGGCGTACTACCGTGTGGGTTGCCCGAACGCGGCCCGTGCCAGGCACCACGGCATGGCTGGCGTCGCAGCGGGCCTTTCGTCCCGGGATGGGCCTTCGCCTCGACGCCCGGCGCTGTCAACTTGCCGATAGCGGGACAAGGCAGTGGCACGGGGGCAACTGCTCAGAAAGCAGTTGACGGATTTTGGGCCACGGCAGTGAATTCGTGCCAGGCAACGAATTCCGCAGCGAGGTGTTTGCGATACCCGAGGCGTGAAACCGGCGCGTTCGCACTGCGTCATCAGGAAACGATGGTGGGCGGCGGACCGGGTCGGGTCGAACCAGACGAATGGCTGGTCTGCCAGATCCGCCAGATGTTTGGGCCGTATGAACCGGGTCCTCGGCGATGCGGGCATGGCCAGCACAAACCTGTCGCGGCGCTTGCGGCTAGGCCGGCTCCGCACCGCACTGGCGGTGCAGCTCGCGCAGATAACCGTGCACGGCTAGCCGGACTTGGGTGCGTACGCGCGCAAGGTCCACCTCGGCGCCGTCGCTGATACAGGCGCGGGAGATCAGGCCGTAGGTGATGGCCTGGGTGGTGGTCGCCGCATCCTGCATGTCGACCCCGGCCGGCCAGCCGGCCGCGGCGGCGAAGGCGTGCCGCCATTGGGCGATGAAGCGGTCGTACATGGTCTGGTAGGCGTGCTGCCCCGAGAATTGGCGCTACCAGCAGGTAGAGCGGTCCCCAGCGCTCGGGCGTCGTCCGGTGGCTGTCGATATTGACGTCGATCAGCGCGTCGGTGATCTCCAGCAAGGGTTTGCCCCGGACCTCCTCCAGCCGGGAACCCATTGCCACCACGATGCTCTTGGAGCGCAGGTGCAGGCAGACCCGCACCAGCTCTTCCTTGTTCGAGAAGTACTCATAGAAGGTGCCCAGGCCGACGCCGGCCAGGTCCACGATGGCCCGGATCTTGACGCCGGCATAGCCACTCTCCAGCAAAAGCCGAACAAAGGCCTCCTGGATGGCCAGGGAAGTCTGCCAGGAGCGGGCCTGAACCGGCTTGCGGCGCGGCTTTGGCGGGGGCGGGGGGGCGGTGTTCATGCGCAGGCGGAAGTCGAACATGCGATGCCTGCATTATCCCTAGTTCTGTCGTAGCAGCAGGTATTGCATGGCGTCGCGCAGCGCGCGGATGTCCCAGGGCGTATGCGTAAGCTTCGCGCAATCGGCCAACGACGGCGTGGTGTTCGAGCTGGAACACGTGCAGGCCGGCTCGGTGGCGTGCCAGATGACGCCGCTGGTACGTATCCCGGCCAGCGGCAGCGAGATGACCTGAGCGTGCTGCTGACGCTCCGTGCTGCCAGGGCCAAACGTCGCGCAGAATGAATGGGAGCGTTGCATCATTCATTTCGAGACGCTTGCCCAGCCGCCGCGATATCTGGTGATGACCGGTAGTCTGCCGCCTGGTGTTCCTGTCGATTTTTATGCGAGACGCGTGCGCGGCACGCAGATTGTCGTGTCGTGGACACTCAGTCCCCGCGCTCGTTTCCGCATTGAACGAGGGTGTCAGTCTGGTCAAACCAAGCCTGGCCGAACTGTCTGGGCGCTGAACCGACGTCTGCGCGCTGACAACCTATTGGGGCGGGCGACAGCTTTGCCTACGCCAGTGTCCAGCAACGTCGCAGAAGCCGCCGCCAGCCCATAGTGGCACTTACGCTCGGCGAGCACGGCGCATTGCCGACTTCCCCAACTTCGTTCCACTCCCAGTGATCGCCGGACGCACCTTCACGCCGGACTCGTAAGGCTAAGGGGCCTTGCCCTTGGAGACACACTCCACCTCGGGAGTGCAGAGTGTAGAGCTTGGTCACGCGGCGGCAATACAATCAGTTGGGAGGCCCAGCCACCTGGAATGCCTTCCAAGCTGCGAGTTCCGAGGGGCGCAAGCCGTAGCGGGCCAGTACGCCCTCGTGCAGCCGCCGGAGTTCTTCTACGATCAGCGCTTGCACGTTGTCACGATCAGCCTCTGGCACTTTTGCCATGACGACCTGCCGAATCACGGATAGCGCATCCTGATCGGGTTGCAGCACGACGTCCCGGATCGTTTGTTTGATCACATCACGCCAGGCAAGGCGTAGTGGATCGGGTTCCGCCAGATCCTGCTTGATGGCCAGGTACTCTTGCGTTGAGCGCTCGTAGGCCCAAACGTAGAGATCGCGCAGCAATTCGACGCGGGTCATCTCATACATGCCAAGGATGGCGCGACTATAAGCTTGCTCCGGCACATCCAGGAACGTAAGCGGACAAAGGTTTGCACGGAACAGCGGCAGATTGGCCACCAGGCGCGAGGTGCGTTTGTTGACGTCCGCGAATGGCTGCAGGTATGGCAGGTGCACCAGCACGAAGAATGATTGCTCGAAGGGATCGGCAATCTGATTCACTTTCTCGAGCAGGACATCTAGTGCCTCATCAATTTGCTGTGGTGCTGACAGGGGGCGGTAAACACTTTTGCCAATGTCCACAGCGTGCTGGCGAATCCGGCCTTCATCGGCAGGGTTGGGCAACAGGTTCTCCGACAAGGCGCTATGCAGGTTCATCAAGGTATAGCGGTCGAAACCGACCGTACCGATGTTCTCCACCAGCAGTTCGATGGCAGTCTTGTGGTTGAGGATCATCTGTGTTTCGATGGCCGCCTTGCCTTGCGCCGCCTTCCCATGCTCGATCAGCTCACGGGTGTCCAGGCGGGAATAGGTGTTGCCCTCCAAATGACTCGATGCCCATGACAGGTCGATCAGCAGCCGGTTCAGAATGGCCCTGCTATAGGTTCCAGCGGGGGCATCAGCCTGTGCGGTCTTGCCCATCTTGTGTAGCTGACGCCGAAGCGATTCCGACAGATACCGTGTGACATTAGGTTGATAGGCGTCAAGGAAGTCGCGTTGGTAGCCCACGGGCTTGCGCGCCGCCGCGGGCTGATCGATATACGCCACGATGTCGCGGCTGTCTGCGGAAAGCGGGATGTAACCCGGGAAGCGATCCCGCTCCGGAGCGGTCGCGGCAACCCCTGTCGTTTTCGCCACGAAATAACGACGGGCGCGCCCTTCGCCGATCGCCGTGATCTGTCCGCCATCGATCCATTGGCTGATCCAGCGTTGTGCAGTCCGGCGCGCAACGTCGGGATGCTGTGCCAGCAACTCGGCAAGCATTAATCCCGCGGAGGCTTTCCGAATGCTTTCTAGCAGGGCGTGGGCAGTGGACATGTGGGCCGTGGCGCAGTTCGCTTAAAGGGTGGCGCGATTGTGGCGTAGTTCTTCAAACTGCGCCACAAATTGGCGCGGATGTGGCGCAGTATGAGAATTCGCGCGCCTTAAGTGATGCACGAGATACTCGACGCGGCCAGTGCGGAGTTTATTCGGGCCTGCCTGGAGATGAAGGTGACGTCGCACGTCGCACGCCAAAATAAAAACGCAATTAATCGCCAGGCTCGACCTACAACCGTGCAATGCTGGCTTGGCGTCGGGTCGTTCCCTCGGCATAGAGGACAGCCATCACAGTGTCGGCGTGTTGTTTCATTATCATGAAACAATCTTGCCAGCAGTTTCCCTGCTGGCTTCCCTTCTTCACGGAACCGTAGAAGAGAGCGTGCAAAAGTTGGGGAGGCTCCCAGGGAGGGCCGCTCGAGCTTCTGGGCGCGGCGCCGGCTCGACCCTGATGGCGTCGATGGTGGCGATCACCCGTCCGTCGCCGTTGGCACGATGGAGGGGATCGGCCCCGCCAGGTATCGAGCCTCGATATCGCTTCATCCGGATGTCCGCAACTGCGCGAGCCGCCCAAAGCGGGCGATCTTCAACCCTTCAGATACATATTCAGCCGTTCCGCGGCGTTGCGCAGGTGGGTTTCCGCGGCTGCCGCAGCGCGCGCCGGATCGCCGGCGGCGATGGCGTCATAGATGGCCTTGTGCTCTTGCTGCACGGCCTCGATCAGGTCGGCATGCTGCGCCTTGGTGTTGCTGCGTGCCTGCCGGATGACGCGCCTTGCCCCATGCTCCAGGTGCTCCGACAGCGCCCGGAAATGCGGGTTGTGCGTGGCGTCCACGATCGCCTGGTGGAAAGCAAAGTCCTCCTCATCGCCCAGCCGGTCGTTGGCGATCTCGTATTCCATTCCGATCAGTGCGCGCTTGATGCGCTTGAGGTCTTCCGGCGAGCGGCGCATGGCGGCGAACCGGGTTGCTGCCACTTCGATCGTCACCAGCAGTTCCATCACCATGGCCAGCGAGTCCTTCTCGTCAATGGTGACGTCCTGCATCCGAAATGCCTGCTTTTGGCTGCGCTCGGTGACAAACACGCCGCTGCCGGCCCGTGACGAGACCAGTCCTTCGCTCTTGAGTTGCGAGAGGGCTTCGCGGACCACCGCGCGGCTGCACGAGAACTGTTCGCAAAGATCGCGCTCGCTGGGCAGCCGGTCGCCGATTGCGAACTCGCCGGCCTGGATGGCTTGCGTGAGCCGCGACGCAATCTCGTCGGGCAGGTGCTTGGGCTCGGGGTAGAACGATGTCCCTTCCGCGCGTTTGGGTGTCTTTAGCACTTGGGCAGATCCTCTCGACGTCATGATTCTTCTCCCTCGGCCGGGCGCTCGGTTCCTTGCATGGATCGGGGTGTGTAACTGGTCTTACAGGTTAATGTAGCATGCCCGGCGCACTGCTTTCCGGGAAATTGCTTCCCCCGTGGAAACCCTAGATCCGCCGATACGGCATTGACTGTGTCCGCCGGACTCCCTATATTTAATTGGTCTGACCAATTGTGGTTGTGGTCAGGCCAATTTGGCTGGCTCGATCCGGCCACTTCCGTCAGACCAACACAACAGGAGACAACCATGAGCGGTAGCCGTTTTCCCAGTCGTCTTGTCGCTTGCGCGGCCCTTTCGCTGCTGGGGGGCGCCGCATACGCGGCTCCGGTCAAAATCGCCATCGTGGAGACGCTGTCGGGTCCGCAAGCTTCTACCGGCCTGATGTTCCGCGCTGCGGCGCGCTATGCGATCGACAAGATCAATGCCGCCGGGGGCTGGAACGGCGAACCGCTGCAGCTGGTGGAGTACGACAACCAGGGTGGCCCCGCTGGTGCCGCCGACAAGCTCAAGGCCGCCATTGCCGATGGCGTGCAGATCGTGGTCCAGGGCGCATCGTCGGCGGTATCGGGCCAGCTGACCGAGGACGTGCGCAAGTACAACCTGCGCAATCCGGGCAAGGAGATCCTGTTCCTCAACGTTGGCGGCGAAGCGCTCGAGCTGACCGGCGAGAAGTGCCACTTCTACCATTTCAAGTTCGCCACCAACGCCGAGATCCGCGTCAAGGCGCTGGTCGGCGCGATGAAGCCGCTCAATGCGCTCGGCACGCGCGTGTACTCCATCAACCAGAACTATTCCTGGGGCATGGACATGGAGAAGGCGATCGCCAAGGACGCGGCCGCGGGCGGCTACCAGGTGGTGGAGAAGACGCTGCACGACGTCAACAAGGTGCAGGACTTCTCGCCGTACGTGGCCAAGATTGCCGCGACCAAGGCCGATACCACGATGACCGGCAACTGGTCGAACGACTTGCTGCTGCTGATGAAATCCACCAAGGCGGCAGGCCTCAAGACCCGCTTCGCCACGGTGTTCCTGGACCAGCCGGGCAATCTCGGCAACGCCGGCGAGGTGGCGCTCGGCCACTATGTCGCCCATCCGTTCAACGCGGAAGCGGGCGGCGCCGAGGGCGAGAAGTTCGCCAACGACTTCAAAGCCAAGGCAGGGCATCTGCCCGCCTATGTCGAGCCGCAGGCGGTGTTCGGCATCGAGATGCTGGGCCAGGCCCTGAAGACGGTCAAGCCCGAGAGCGGCAAGCTCAACGTCACAGCGCTGGCCAAGTCGCTGGAGAAGGCCACACTCAAGGGGCCGCTGGGTGAACTGAGCATGCGTGCCGATGACCACCAGGTGCTGCTGCCGATGGTGGTGTCGGTGGTCAGCAAGGAGGCAAGGTTCAAGGTGGACGGCACCGACATGGGCTTCAAGCCGGTGAAGACCTTCTCTGCAGCAGAAGCCGCGACGCCGCCGCAGGCCAGCTGCAAGATGCAGCGCCCGGCCTAGGCCTCTTCTCCCGCGTTCGCGGCCCGTCCGGGCCGCACCCGCCACGCGCGCACGGGCACGTCCCGGCGCGCGGCGGCCCGGCTCGTCCCCAGGAAGCGCACATGGAATACTTCATCGTCTCGCTACTCAACGGCGCCATCTACGGCCTGCTGCTGTTCATGGTCTCCGCCGGCCTGACGCTCATCTTCGGCATGATGGGCGTGCTCAACTTTGCCCATGCATCGTTCTACATGCTGGGTGCCTACCTTGCCTTCTCGCTGCAGGGCGTGATCGGCTTCTGGCCCGCCATCGTGGTGTCGCCGCTGCTGGTGGGACTGGTCGGTGTGGCCGTAGAGCGCTTTTTCCTGCGCCGTGTCCATCATCACGGCCATGCCCATGAGCTGCTGCTCACCTTCGGCCTGTCGTTCATCATCGCCGAGCTGGTCAAGCTGTTCTTCGGCAACTTTCCGGTCGACTACCGGGTGCCCGCGTCGCTGGATTTCGCCGCGTTCCACGTGGGCGCGTCAACCTACCCGTTCTACCGCGTCTTCATGGGCATCGTGGCCATCGCGATGTTCGTGGTCATCTACCTGCTGCTGACCCGCACGCGCGTCGGCATCGTGGTGCGCTCGGCCATCTACAAGCCGCGCATGGCCGAGGCGCTGGGCCACAACGTGCCGCTGGTGTTCATGGGCGTGTTCGGCATCGGCGCGGCGCTGGCCGGCCTGGCCGGGGCGGTCGCGGGCGCCTTCTATACCACCAACCCCAACATGGCGCTGGAACTGGGCGTGCTGGTCTTCGTGGTGGTCGTGGTGGGCGGGCTTGGCTCGCTGGAGGGCGCCATGGTGGCTTCGCTCCTGATCGGCCTGATGACGGCGTTGTCGGTCGGTGTGGACCGCAGCCTGGCCGACCTGCTGGCGCTGGTGGGCGCGGGCGAGTGGGCCAGCCGCGCGGGCGGGCTGCTGACCCTGAAACTGTCCAGCCTGTCGGCAACGATCCCGTTCGCGCTGATGTTGCTGATCCTGTTGTGCCGTCCGTCCGGCCTGATGGGCGAAAAGGAGTAAGCATGCGTCATTCCCGCACGATCCTGCTGGCGCTCGCCGTAGCCGCGCTGGTCGCGGCCCCCGCGGTGCTGTCGCCGTCGCTGGTCAACGCCACCATCCAGATGCTGATCGCGGTGCTGTTCGCGATGGCCTTCAATCTGCTCAGCGGCCAGGGCGGCATGCTCTCGTTCGGCCATGCCGCGTATTTTGGCGTGGGCGCGTTTGCCACGGTCCACGCCATGAACGCCGTGGGCGGCAATGGCCTGCTGCCCACGCCGCTGCTGCCGCTGGCGGGCGGCGCTGCCGGGCTTGCCATCGGCCTGGTCGCCGGGTGGTTCGCCACCAAGCGCACCGGCGTCTACTTTGCCATGATCACGCTGGCACTGGCCGAGCTGCTGCATGCGCTGGCGCCGCACATCAAGAGCTGGTTCGGCGGCGAAGCCGGCATCTCCACCATGCGCATGCCGGCCTGGGGCCTGACCTTCGGCGACAGCAACCAGGTGTACTACCTGACGCTGGCCTGGGTGCTGCTGTCGCTGGCGCTGCTCTACCTGTACACGCTGACGCCGGTCGGCCGCCTAACGCTGGGCCTGCGCGAGAACGCCAACCGGTTGCGCTTCCTCGGCTACGACATCCATCGGCTCGGCGTGCTGGTGTTCGCCATTTCCACGATGTTCTCGGGCATTGCCGGCGGCCTGCAGGCCATCAACATGGAGGCCGCCAACTATGTCCTGTTCGACGCGGGCGTTTCCGCGGCCGTGGTGCTCAACAGCTATATCGGCGGCGTCAAGGTCTTCCTGGGGCCGGCGCTCGGCGCGGCGCTGATGACCTTCTTCGGCTACGCGGTGTCCGACCTGACGCGCTCGTGGCTGCTGTACCAGGGCATCGTGTTCGTGCTGGTGATGCTGTTCATGCCGGCCGGCATCTCGGGCCTGCTGACATGGTGGGTCGCCGGCAGCAAGACTTATGGCGCGCGCAGCTTGCTTCCGATCGCCGTCACGTTTGTTGTCGCCACGCTGCTGCTGGCGGGCGGCACCGTGTTCAGCGTGGAACTGCTGCAGCGCTTCTTCTCGCAGGACTATCGCGCGCTGGCCGCGCTGAACGGTGGCGCCGGCTGGCCGCCGATCCCGCTGTTTGGCCGCGAATGGGCGCCGCTGTCGGCGCTGACGTGGCTGCCGCCAGCGGTGCTGGTGGGCGCAGGCGCCATGCTGGCCCGGCATGCCAGCCAGCGCTGGCTGCGGCTGCGCGAGGACGCTGAAACCACGGACATCGCCGCCGGCGATGCCATCGAGGCCGGGAGGAACCCCGCATGACCGCATCCCCCATCCTGTCGCTGCGCGGGCTGCGCAAGTCGTTCGGCGACGTCGACATCATCCGCGGCGTCGACCTAGACATCGTGCCGGGCGAGCGCCATGCGCTGATCGGCCCCAATGGCGCCGGCAAGTCCACGCTGTTCCACCTGATCTCGGGGCGCCTGCCGCTCACGCGCGGCGAGATCCTGCTCGGCGGCAAGCCGATCCATGGCCTCTCGCCGCAGGACATCAACCGCCGTGGCCTGGCCCGCTCGTTCCAGATCACCAATATCTTCGCCGGCCTGACTGTGTTCGAGAACCTGCGCCTGGCGCTGATGCGCCGGCATGGCCTCCAGTACACGCTGTGGCGGTTCGCCCACAAGGCGCGCGCGGTCAATGAGGAAGCCGCGCACCTGCTGGAGCAGGTGCGGCTCGCGCGCCGCGCGCAGGTGATTGCCGGGGAGCTGTCGTACTCGGAGCAGCGCTCGCTGGAGATCGCCATGACGCTGGCGTCCGACCCGCAACTGATCATGCTCGACGAGCCCATGGCCGGCATGTCGCACGAGGAAACCAGCTACACCGCGGGGCTGATCCGCGAGGTCACGCGGGGCCGCACGCTGATGATCGTGGAGCACGACATGGACGTGGTGTTCTCGCTCAGCGACCGCATCAGTGTGCTGGTCTACGGCGAGATCATCGCCACCGGCGCGCCCGACGAAATCCGCAACAACAACCGCGTGAAGGAAGCCTACCTGGGCGAGGAGGTCAGCGTATGAACCCCGCACCGCTGCTCTCGGTGGAAAAGCTGCACGCGCACTACGGCAAGAGCCACATCCTCCATGGCGTGGACTTCCAGGTCGGCCAGGGCGAGGTCGTTAGCCTGCTCGGCCGCAACGGCGCCGGCCGCTCGACCACGCTCAAGGCGATCATGGGGCTGGTGCCGCCCTCGGCCGGACACATCCGCCTGCGCGGCCGCGACCTGACCGGCGCGCGCTCGTATGCAATCTGCCGCAGCGGCATTGCCTACGTGCCCGAAGAGCGCGAGGTGTTTGCCAACCTGACCGTCGACGAGAACCTGCGCATGGGCGAGCAGCGCGCGCCAGAGGGCGCGCCGCAGTGGACCGTGGAGCAGATGTTCGACTACTTCCCGCGCCTGAAGGAACGCCGCAATACCAAGGCCGGCAGCCTTTCCGGCGGCGAGCAGCAGATGCTGACGATGTGCCGCTCGCTGCTGGGCAACCCGCTGGTGATGCTGATCGACGAGCCGACCGAAGGCCTGGCGCCCAAGATCGTCGCCGTGGTCGGCGAAGCCATCCGCGACATCCACCGGCGCGGCGTCTCGGTGGTGCTGGTGGAGCAGAAGCTCGCCATCGCGCTCAAGGTGTCGATTCGCGTCTGTGTGATGGGCCATGGCCGCATCGTGTTTGAAGGCACCCCGGAACAACTGACCTCCAACCCCCAACTACTCAAGGACTGGCTCGCGGTATGAACGCCCCTTCTTTTGCCGGATTTCCCGGCGCGCAACCGTTTGCCCCGGCCCGCTACCCGGGCCTGGAAGGCAAGGTGGTGCTCAACACCGGCGGCGCAAGCGGCATCGGCCGCGCCATGGCCCACGGCTTCGCGCGCCACGGCGCGCGCCTGGTGCTGCTGGACCTGGACGCCAAAGGGCTGGCCGCTACCCGGCACGAGCTCGAGACGGCCTTCCCCGGCCTGCAGGTGCTGACCGTGCAGGCGTCGACCACCGACGACGAGGCGGTCGAGCGCGCCTGCGCCGAGGCCGAGACGCGCTTCGGCCGCATCGACATCCTGCTCAACAACGCCGGCATCTCGATGAACAAGCCGTCGATTGCCCTGACGCCGGCTGAGTGGCGCCGTGCCATCGACATCGACCTCTCGGGGGTCTTCTACTGCACCCAGGCCGCCGCGCGCCGCATGATCCGCCAGAACGGCGGCGTCATCCTGAGCACTGCTTCGATGTGGGGCCTGGTGTCGTCGGCCAACCGGCTGGCCTATTGCGCGGCCAAGGCCGGCGTGGTGTCGCTGACCAAGTCGCTCGCGGCCGAATGGGCGCAGCACAATATCCGCGTCAATGCCGTCTGTCCGGGCTATACGCGCACCGCGCTGACCGACACGCTGATCGAGCGCCGCGCGCTGGACGCCGACGCGCTGATGGCGCGCACGCCGCTGCGCCGCTTCGGCACCCCGGAGGAGATGGCCGAGGTGGCGCTGTTCCTGGCGTCGGACGCGGCCGCGTTCATCACCGGCCACGCGCTGGTCTCCGATGGCGGCTGGACGGCCGACGGCTTCTGAGCCCGGGCGGCCCGGTCTACACGATCCGAACATCCTGAACCAAGGACTATTCCATGTCTGAATGCATCGCCCTGCAACCCGGCGCCGACTGGGTCGAGTTGCGTACCACGGAGGAAGACTGGGCCAACGCGGCCCCCGGCCTGCTGGGCACCATGCTGACCCACATGCACCTGATCCGCGGCTTCGAAGAAGCCGTGCTGGAGCTGGCCGCCGAAGGCCTGGTCCACGGGCCGGCGCACTCCAGCATCGGACAGGAGGGCGGCGCGGCCGGCTCCATCGTCGGCCTGACCGGCGCGGACCAGGTCAACGGCTCGCACCGCGGCCACCACCAGTTCCTGTCCAAGGCGCTGGGCTACCTGGCGCCGCAAGGGCTGGATCCCGATGCGCCGTTTTCCGACGCCGTGCAGACGCTGCTGCAGCGCACGCTGGCGGAGATCCTCGGGCTGGCGCAGGGCTTCTGCAAGGGCCGCGGCGGCTCGATGCACCTGCAATGGGCCGAGGCCGGCGCGCTGGGCACCAACGCCATCGTCGGCGGCGGCGTGCCGCTGGCAGCGGGCGCTGCCTGGGCGCACCAGCATGCCGGAACCGACGCGGTGGCCGTGACCTACTTCGGCGACGGCGCGGTCAACATCGGCTCGGTGCTGGAGACGATGAACCTGGCCGCCGCGTGGAAACTGCCGTTGTGCTTCTTCATCGAGAACAACGGCTATGCGGTCTCCACCACCGTGGCGGAATCGACGGCCGAGCCGCGCCTGTCCGCGCGCGGGCCGGGCTTCGGCATCCGCAGCTGGAAGGTCGACGGCATGGACCCGCTGGCCGTGCACCTGGCGATGCAACAGGCGCTGGCGCATATGCGCGCCGGCCACGGCCCGGCCGTGATCGAGGCGGAGGTGTATCGCTTCCTCCACCAGAACGGCCCGTTCCCGGGCAGCGCGTTCGGCTATCGCAGCAAGGAAGAAGAGCAGCAGTGGCGCGCGCGCGACCCGCTGGACCTGCTGGCGCGCCGCATGCAGGGGCGTGGCCTGCTCTCGGCGGAGCAGGTGCAGGCCTTGCGCGAGCGCGTCAGGGCCGCGATGCAGGCCGCCATGGCGGCGCTGACGCAGCCCGATCCGTCCGGCAAGGCGGGCAAGCGCATCATCCGCCCGGAACTGTGGCCCAGCCCGGACTTCCGCGACGTGGGCATCCGCAGCGACCTGAAGGAACTGGAAGGGCTGCGCTACGCGGACCAGGATACCTTCACCGGCATGCTCGACACCCGCAAGTTCGTCGACGTGGTGGCCGACGTGATGGGCCGGCGCATGGAAACCGACAGCACGGTGGTGGTCATGGGCGAAGACGTCCACCGGCTCAAGGGCGGCACCAACGGCGCCACGCGCGGGCTGCGCGACCGCTTCCCGGAACGCGTGCTGGGCACGCCGATCAGCGAGAACGCCTTTGTCGGCCTGGGCGGCGGCGTGGCGCTGGATGGCCGCTTCAAGCCGGTGGTGGAGTTCATGTACCCCGACTTCATGTGGGTTGCCGCCGACCAGGTCTTCAACCAGATCGGCAAGGCCCGGCACATGTTCGGCGGCGAGAGCGACGTGCCGCTGGTGCTGCGCACCAAGGTGGCGATGGGCACCGGCTACGGTTCCCAGCACTCGATGGACCCGGCCGGCATCTTCGCGACCAATCCGGGCTGGCGCATCGTGGCGCCGTCGAACCCGTTCGACTATGTGGGGCTGATGAATACCGCACTGGCCTGCAAGGACCCGGTGCTGGTGATCGAGCACGTGGACCTGTACAACAGTTCCGCGCTCGGCCCGGTGGACGACCTGGACTACCACCTGCCGCTGGGCAAGGCGGCGGTGCGGCGCCAGGGCAGCGAGGTCACGGTCATCACCTACCTGTCGATGGTCGGCCACGCGCTGGAAGCCGTGGAGAAGGCCGGCGTGGACGCCGAGGTGATCGACCTGCGCTGGCTCGACCGCGCCAGCCTGGACTGGGAGACCATCGAAGCCAGCATCCGCAAGACCAACAATGTGTTGATCGTGGAGCAGGGCGCGCGCGGGACTTCCTATGGCGGCTGGCTCGCCGACGAGCTCCAGCGGCGCTGCTTCGACTGGCTGGACCAGCCCGTGCAGCGCGTCGCGGGCGCGGAAGCGGCACCGAGCATCTCCAAGGTGCTCGAGCGGGCGGCGGCGGCGCGCACCGAAGAAGTCATCGACGGCCTGCGCCATGTGATGCGCGACAAGGGCCTGGCCTGAACCGGGGAGTCATGGAAATGAAGATGAACATGGTGGTACCACTGGAAGTCGGCATCGCGGTCCGGGACCTGCCCCGCATGCGCCGCTTCTACGAAGACGTGCTGGGCTTCACCTTTGTCAGCGAGGTGGTGGTGCCGGCGGAGAAATCAGTGCAGGCGGCGATGCACGCGCAGGGCTACACCGTCGTGCGCCTGCAGACCCCTTATGGCGAGCGCATCAAGCTGCTGGCGCCGCAGCACCCGCCCGCCGCCGAGCCGGCGACGGCATATATCCTCGAAAAGGCCAACGCGTCGTACCTGACCTTCATCGTCGACGACATCCAGGCCGTGGTCGATGCCATGCTGGCGCAGGGCGTCGAGTTCATGACCGGTCCCCGCCGCGTCGAAGTCCGCCCCGGCACCTACCTGGCGTTCTGCCGCGACCCGGAGGGCAACGTGCTGGAGATCGTCCAGTACACCGACATCGCCGGCTATCGTCCCGACCTGATCGCCAAGGGAGATGCCTGATGGCCATCCTGCTGCGCATGCCCGAGGTGGCCGCTAATGCCACCCACGCCACCTTGCAGGCCTGGACCCGGCAGGAGGGCGACAAGATTGCCGTGGGCGACTGTATTGCCGAGATCGAGACCGACAAGGCGATGGTCGAGCTCAACGCCGACACCGCCGGAACGCTCGGCCGGATGCTGGCTCGGCCCGGGCAGGAGGTGGAGGTCGGCGCGCCGATTGGCGTGCTGCTGGTCAATGGCGAGACGCATGCCGATATCGACGCGCTGATCGCGTCGTCTGGCGCCATCGTGGTGCCTGGGGCGCAGCCGCCAGCACAGGAGCCCGCGGTGCCTGTAGCGCCCCTGGCCGCCGAACCCGCCACCGCGCCCGCCCGCATCTTCGCGAGCCCGCTGGCACGGCGGCTGGCCGCGCAACGCGGCCTCGACCTTGCCAAGCTGACGGGCAGCGGCCCGAACGGGCGGATCGTCAGGCGCGATGTGGAGGCGGCTCAGGCCCCTGCCGCGGTCCCGGCCCTTGCCGCGGCCCCGGCGTCCGGCAGGCCGGCACCGGTGCAGGATGCCGCTGCCGATGGCTTCATCGAGATTCCACATAGCAATATGCGGCGGACTATTGCGCGCCGGCTGGCAGAAAGCAAGGCCACCATCCCGCATTTCTACCTGTCGGCGGACTGCCAGGTGGACCGGCTGCTGGCGCTGCGCGCCGAGATCAACGCCGGCGCCGCGCGCAAGATCTCCGTCAACGACTTCGTGGTGCGCGCGGTGGCCGTGGCGCTGCGCGAGGTGCCGGAGGCCAACGTGGCATGGACCGATACCGCGCTGCGGCAGTTCCGCACGGCCGACATCGCCGTGGCCGTGTCCACCGACACCGGCCTGATCACCCCGATCGTGCGCGCGGCCGAGTGCAAGCCGCTGTCGGCGATCAGCGCCGAGATCGCCGAGCTGGCGGCCCGTGCGCGCGCGGGCCAGCTGCGCCCGGACGAATACCAGGGCGGCAGCTTCAGCGTCAGCAACCTCGGCATGCATGGCGTGGGCGAGTTTTCCGCGATCATCAACCCGCCGCAGGCCGCCATCCTGGCGGTGGGCGCCGCGCAGGCGATGCCGGTGGTGCGCAACGGCAAGGTCGAGGTGGCCCAGGTCATGCGCTGCACGCTCTCGGTCGACCATCGCGCCATCGACGGCGCGCTGGCGGCCAAGTGGCTGGCCGCGTTCCGGCGCCTGCTGGAAAACCCGCTGGCCATGCTGGTCTGAAGGGGGCGCCATGACATCTTCGTTCGACCTTGCCATCGTCGGCGGCGGGCCCGGCGGCTACGTCGCCGCCATCCGCGCCGCGCAACTGGGCATGCGTACCGCCGTGATCGAGAAGGATGCGCTCGGCGGCATCTGCCTGAACTGGGGCTGCATCCCGACCAAGGCCCTGCTGCGCTCGGCCGACGTGCTGCGCATGGTGAAGGATGCCGCGGCCTATGGCGTCGCCGTGGGCGAGCCCCGCGCGGATGTGCCGGCCATGGTGGCGCGTTCGCGCGCAGTGGCGGCGCAGCTCAACAAGGGCGTGGCGCACCTGATGAAGAAGCACGGCATCACCGTGCTCAACGGCCATGGGCGGCTGGCGGGCAAGGGCCGGCTCCAGGTGAGCGCGGCAGACGGCCAGGCCAGCACCATTGGCGCCGGCCATATCGTCCTGGCCACCGGCGCGCGCGCGCGGCCGCTGCCGCAATTGCCGGTCGATGGCAGCACCGTCTGGAGCTACCGCGAGGCGCTGGCGCCACCGACGATCCCGCGCCGCATGCTGATCGTGGGCGCGGGGGCGATCGGGGTGGAGTTCGCGAGCTTCTATCACGCGGTAGGCGTGCAGGTTACGCTGGTCGAGATGGCCGAGCGCATCGTGCCAACGGAGGATGCGGAGATCTCCGCGCAGGTGGCGAGCCAGCTCCGGCGCGACGGCATCGCCATCCACGCCGGCACCCGCCTGGAGGGTGTGCAGCGCGGTGCGTCCGGCTGGACGGTGACGCTGGCAGGCAGCGAATCCGCGCGGCTTGAGACCGACGTGGTGCTGGTCGCGGCCGGCATCGTCGGCAATGTCGAGGATCTCGGCCTGGAAGGCACCGGGGTCAGGGTCGAGCGCACGCATATCGTCACGGACGCATACGGCTGTACTGGCGAGCCGGGCGTGTACGCCATCGGCGACGTGGCCGGCCCGCCATGGCTGGCGCACAAGGCCAGCCATGAAGGCGTGATCTGCGTTGAGCGCATTGCCGGGCTGCAGCCGCACCCGCTCGACCCGCGCCGGATCCCGGCGTGCACCTACAGCCATCCGCAAGTAGCCAGCGTCGGCCTGACCGAAGCGCAGGCGATGGCGGCAGGCCACCGCGTGCGCGTCGGCAGGTTCCCGTTCTCGGCCAACGGCAAGGCCATCGCGATGGGCGCCACTGGCGGGCTGGTCAAGGTGGTGTTCGACGAAGGCAGCGGCGAACTGCTGGGCGCCCACATGGTGGGCGACGAGGTGACTGAGATGATCCAGGGCTACGGCATTGCGCAGGCGCTGGAAACTACCGAGGCCGAGCTGATGGCGGCCGTGCTGCCGCACCCGACCCTGTCCGAGGCGATGCACGAGGCCGTCCTGGCGGCCTACGGCCGCGCCCTGCATATCTGAATCGAGCCGACCGCACGGAGACCCTGCATGTCTGACTTTGCATCGCGTACGCTGCTGCTGACCGGCGCCAACGGAGGGATCGGCCGCGAGCTCGCGCGCCTGTTCCACGCCGGCGGCGCCAACCTGGTGTTGACCGACCTGGATGCGGACGGCCTGGCCGGCTTCGCGCGCAGCCTTGGCGACCCCGAGCGCATCGTGACGCTGCCCATGGACGCCGCCAGCCCGGACGACAGCGCGCGCGCCGTCGCCACGGCGGTCGAGCGCTTTGGCGGCATAGATTTCCTGGTGCCGTCCGCCGGCCTATACCAGTCCCAGCCGGTCGCGGAAATGACCGACGCGCAGTGGCGCCAGACGCTTGGCATCAATCTGGACGGCGTCTTCTACCTGATCCGCCGGGCGATTCCGGCCTTGCGGGAGGGCAGCGCCATCGTCAACCTGACCTCGGTGGCGGCGCACCGCGGGGCCTACAGCAACGCCCACTATGCGGCCTCCAAAGGGGCGCTGCTGAGCCTCACGCGCAGCCTGGCGCGCGAACTGGGGCCGCGTACCCGTGTCAATGCCGTGTCGCCCGGCATCATTGAAACGCCGATGACGACCGAACTGGTGCGTACACGCGGCGCCGAATCGGTGGAACAGACCCCCCTGCGGCGGCTGGGCCATCCGCGCGAAGTCGCCAGCGCGATCGCTTTCCTGTGCAGCGGCGCCGCCAGCTTCATCACGGGCGAGGTGCTGCACGTCAACGGCGGCCTCTATATGGCCGGCTGATACGGCCTAACCATCACACTGACTATGCTGAACCTTCAGGATTCCTCGCTGCTGCGGCAGCAGTGTTATATCGACGGCCGCTGGCTCGACGGTGAGCGCCGCATCGCCGTCACCAACCCGGCCACCGGCGAACGCGTGGGCCAGGTGCCGCAACTGGGCGCCGACGAGACCCGCCAGGCCATCGAGGCCGCCAACCGCGCGCAGCCGGCGTGGCGCGCGCGCACCGCCAAGGAACGCTCGGCGCTGCTGCGCAAGTGGTTCGAGCTGATCCTGGCGAACCAGGAAGACCTGGCCCGCATCATGACCGCCGAACAAGGCAAGCCGCTCGCCGAGGCGCGCGGCGAGATCGCCTACGCGGCCTCGTTCATCGAATGGTTCGCCGAGGAAGGCAAGCGCGTCTACGGCGACACCATCCCGGCGCCGGTCAGCAACCAGCGCATCGTCGTCACCAAGGAGCCGGTGGGTGTGTGCGCGGCGATCACGCCATGGAACTTCCCCGCGGCCATGATCACGCGCAAGGCCGGGCCGGCGCTGGCGGTGGGCTGCACCATGGTGCTCAAGCCCGCCTCGCAGACGCCGCTGACCGCGCTGGCGCTGGTGGCATTGGCCGAGCGCGCCGGCATCCCCGCCGGCGTGCTGTCGGTGGTGACGGGCTCGGCCAGCGCCATCGGCGGCGAGATGAGCACCAACCCGCTCGTGCGCAAGCTGACCTTCACCGGCTCGACCGAGGTCGGCCGCGTGCTGATGGCGCAGACCGCGTCGACCATCAAGAAGGTGTCGATGGAGCTCGGCGGCAACGCGCCCTTCATCGTGTTCGACGATGCCGACCTCGACGCGGCCGTGGAAGGCGCGATCGTGTCGAAGTACCGCAATGCCGGCCAGACTTGCGTCTGCGCCAACCGCATCTACGTCCAGTCGGGCGTGTACGACGCCTTCGCGCAGAAGCTGGTGGCCGCGGTGGCGGCGCTGCAGGTCGGCAACGGCATGGAAGACGGCGTGCGCATCGGCCCGCTGATCGACGACAAGGCGGTGGCCAAGGTCGAAGAGCATATCGCCGATGCCGTGGGCAAGGGCGCGCGCGTGCTGCACGGCGGGCAGCGCCATGCGCTGGGCCACTCGTTCTTCCAGCCCACGGTGCTGGCCGACGTGCGCCCCGGCATGCTGGTGGCGCGCGAGGAAACCTTCGGCCCGCTGGCGCCGCTGTTCCGCTTCGACACCGAGGACGAGGTGGTGGCCATGGCCAACGATACCGAGTTCGGCCTGGCCAGCTATTTCTATGCGCGCGACCTGGGCCGCGTCTGGCGCGTGTCCGAACGGCTGGAATATGGCATGGTGGGCGTGAACACCGGCCTGATCTCCAACGAGGTGGCGCCCTTCGGTGGCGTCAAGCAGTCCGGCGTGGGGCGCGAGGGCTCGCACTACGGCATCGAGGACTACCTGGTGATCAAGTACACCTGCATGGCGGGGATCTGAGCATGCAAATCGACGGCAATACCCAGCTTGTCGGCATCATCGCCGACCCCATCGGCCAGGTGCGCACGCCGCAGCTGTTCAACGCCTCGGTGTCCCGCCAGGGCCTGAATGCGGTCTGCGTGCCGTTCCACGTCGCTCCCCAGCAGTTGCGTGCGCTGCTCGACAGTCTCCCGGCAATGAAGAACCTGGCCGGCATGGTGGTCACCGTGCCGCACAAGGAAGCGGTCGTCGGGGTGTGTGCCGAGCTGACGGAGACCGCGCGCATGGTCGGATCGGTCAATGCGCTGCGCTACGACCGCGACCGGCGTCTCTGGGTCGGCGGCAACTTCGATGGCGACGGCTTCGTTGCCGGCCTGCGCGAGCGCGGCCACGCGCTGGCGGGCAAGCGCGTCCTGCAGGTCGGCGCCGGCGGCGCGGGCAAGGCCATGGCCTTCGCCATCGCGCGGGAACGGCCAGCGGAACTGGTGGTCCACAACCGCTCCGCGGAGAAGGCGGTGCAGCTGGTGGAACGGTTGCGCGCCGCGCTGCCCGACGTGGCTATCCGCGCGGGCGGCGACGACCCGGCCGGATTCGACGTGGTGGTCAATGCCACGTCGCTCGGCCTGCGCGACGACGATGCGCTGCCGTTGCCGGCCGAGCGCCTGGCCCCCGGCACGCTGGTCTGCGAAGCTGTCGTGCGCGATCCGGAGACCGCGCTGCTGGCAGCGGCGCGCGCGCGAGGCTGCCGCATCCATCACGGGCAATGGATGCTGTACGGGCAGATCGTCGAGATCGCGCGCTTTCTCGGCGTGCCGCTCGAGGCCACCTTTGTAGAGCGGACACTGGGGCCGTGGTGAATCCATTTGCGTCATATCTCGGCTTTATGCTGAATTTAGCTCTCCCTACACCCCTATCGCCTCGCCGAGGCGCCCGGTGCAACAACTGATCGAAATCGCTCATGCCAGCACCACGGTAGAAGGATGAAGATCCGCGACGCTGACACAGCGCGCCCTTGCGGCGGTTGGCAACCGCGCTGGCGGTTGCCTTCGGCGCCGCTTCCTTGCATGCCACCGCTGCAACAACCGCGGAGACGCCCACGCGCATCGTTATCGGATTTGCGCCCGGTGGCGCGCTGGATATCTTCGCGCGCACGCTTCGCGAGAAGCTGCGCGTATCGCTTGGCACGCCGGGTCCTGGTCGAGAACCGGCCCGGGGCTTCGGCGCGTCTGGCGCTGGAGAACGTCAGGCGCGCCCGGGGGATGGTGATCACGCCGAACAACTTGCGGCAGAAGTCGACGGGACGTTTAATACATTCGGGAAGTCACAGAGGTGTATCATGCTGCAGTGCACAAAATGTGGATTCGCGAATGATGCGGGGGCCAATTTCTGTCAGCATTGCGGCTCCCGGCTGGCACGTCCCTGCCCGCAGTGTGGGCACGAACTGAATCCGGCTGCGCGCTACTGCACAGCGTGTGGCGCGGCCGTCGGTGAATCGCGCCTCGCGCCGTTCGCCACGCCAGTTCAATACACACCTCCCCACCTTGCCGAGCGCATCCGCGCAGAGCAGGCCGCGCGGGAAGCGCGAGGTGAGATTTCGGGCGAACGCAAGACCATCACCGTGCTCTTTGCCGACATGGCGGGATCGACCGCTCTGATCCACGACCGGGATCCGGAGGAGGCCCTCCGGCTTATCACCCCCGTCATCGAACTGATGATGGAGGCCGTGCATTACTACGAAGGATACGTGGCTAAGTCCTTGGGCGACGGGATCCTGGCGCTGTTCGGCGCGCCCATCGCCCATGAGGACCATGTCCAGCGCGCAATATACGCGGCGCTGCGCATGCAGGAAGCGATGCGCATGCAGAGCGACAAACTCCGGCTCGCACAGGGCATCTCGCTGCAGATTCGGGTGGGTGTGCACACCGGCGAGGTGGTGGTGCGATCGATCCGTAAGGATAACCTGCACACTGACTATGACCCGGTGGGACACACGATCCACATTGCCGCACGAATGGAGACGATGGCGGCGCCCGCGACCATTCTCGTGAGCGATAGAACCCACAAGCTCGCGGCAGGGTATTTCGAGTTCAAGGCGCTTGGGGAGGCCCAGGTCAAAGGCGTCCCTCAACCGCTCGCAGTCTATGAAGTGCTGGGCCTTGGGGCATTGCGCACGCGTCTGCAGGTTGCTGCTCACCGCGGCTTGGCCCGCTTCGTGGGCAGGGAGGCCGAGCTTGAGGCGCTAGGCCGGGCGCTGGAGAAGTCCAAGGCCGGATACGGGCAGATTGTCGTGGTGGTAGGGGAGGCGGGGGTCGGCAAGTCGCGGTTGTTCCACGAATTTAAGGCATGCTCGGAGCGCGGCTGCCTGGTGCTGGAAACTTTCTCGGTGTCGCACGGCAAGGCCTTTGCCTATTTGCCGCTCATCGAACTGCTGAAGAACTATTTCCAGTTCACCGCCCAGGATGATCAGCGTCGATGCCAGGAAAAGGTGACGGGCAAGATCCTCACGCTGAGCCGTAGCCTTGAAGATCTCATGCCCTACTTGCTGTACCTGTTGGGCATCGGCGACCTCTGCGCGGTGCCGGCGGACATGAGTGCCAGTCTCCGGCGCGAGCGCACGTTCGAGATAATCGCGCGCCTGCTGATTAGTGAGAGCCATAAGCAGCCCGTCCAGTTGGTGTTCGAGGACCTCCAGTGGCTCGATACCGAGACGGAAGCCTTTCTGAACTACATCATCGAGAGGGTGAATAAAGCCCGGATCCTGCTCTTGGCGAACTACCGTTCCGAGTATCAGACCGGATGGGGTCACAAGAACTACTGCACCGAGTTGCGGCTCAACCCCCTCGATCCATCCGAGGCGCAAGGCCTGCTCAGCAACCTTTTGGGCGACGATCCCAAACTCAGGCCGCTCAAGGAACGCATCCAGGAAAAGACGGAGGGCAACCCCTTCTTCATGGAGGAGGTCGTCCAGACCTTGGCCGAGGAAAAGGCGCTGCTCGGTGAACCTGGCCGTTACCATATCGAAAGGACGCCGACCGCATTGCATATTCCCACCACGGTACAGGGGGTGCTGGCGGCGCGCATGGATCGTCTGCCATTCGCGCAGAAGGAACTGCTGCAGACGCTGGCCGTGATCGGCAAGGAAATGCCCTTGAGCCTGATCCGGCAGGTCACCGGGCTGGCGGTAGATCGCCTGTATCCTCTGCTGGAGGGTCTGCAGGCCGCAGAGTTCATCTATGGACGGCCTGCCTTTCCGGAGCTCGAATATGCATTCAAGCATGCCCTCACCCAGGAAGTCGCCGGCAACTCCCTGCTCTCGGACCAGCGCTGTGCGTTGCACGAACGCACGGGCAGGGCCATCGAGGCGCTCTTTCGTCATCAGTTGAAAGACCACTGCAGTGAACTGGCGCATCATTACAGTCTAAGCGGCAACCTCGTCAAGGCGGTGGAGTACCTGCACTGCGCCGGACGCCAGGCCATTGAGCGCTCCGCTTACCCCGATGCCATCCGACACGTTGGAACGGCATTGGAACTTCTGAGCCGGCTGCCCGATACGCCAGAGCGCGGGCGTCAGGAACTGGCGCTGCGCGTCACCCTCGGTCCTGCCTTGATTGCCGCCATCGGCTATGCCTCACCGGAGGCGGAGGCCAACTATACGCGGGCCTTGAACCTGTGCGAGCACGATGGTGATGCCCCGCAACTGTTCCAGGTGAAGCTCGGGCTGCGCACCTTTTTCTCACTTCGTGCGCAGCACGGGACGGCCTATGAACTGGGTGAGGCGCTGCTCGGGCTCGCTGAGCATGACCGGGACCCGGCGTTGCTGGCCGAGGCGCATATTGCGCTCGGGAGCTCCTCACTCTTTCTGGGAGAGTTCCGGAAGGCGAGGACACATCTAGAGCAGGGGGTCGTCAACTATGAGGCTGAACAGCATCCTGCTCATGCCGCGCAGTTCGGGCAAGACGCCGGTGTCCGCGGACGCAGCTTCCTGGCGTGGGCCTTGTGGTACCTCGGTTTACCGGCGCAGGCACGCATACAGGTCGTGGCAGCGCTGGCGCAGGCACGCAAGATTTCTCATCCCTTCAGCCTGGCAGTCGGCCTGATCTTTGCAGCCAAGCTGTACCAATGCAGCGGTGAAACGCAACTGGCGCGGGAGCACGCCGAGGCCGCCATAGAACTTTCGACCGAACAGGGATTTCCATTCTGCCGCGCATTCGGCGTCATCTTGCGGGGATGGGCGTTGGCCAGGCAGGGAAGCGGTGAGGAGGGTATCGCTCAGATGCGCCAAGGCCTGAACGCGTTCGAGGCCACCGGCGCTGAGTTGGGTCGGCCCTATTTCATGGCGCTGCTGGCCGAAGCCTTAGGGAATGCGGGACAGCCCGGTGCGGGGTTGGATGTGCTGGATGGCGGCCTCCTCAGGGTGAACGACACGGGCGAGCGCTACCATGAAGCCGAGTTGCATCGGCTTAAGGGGGAACTGCTCCTTCAACAGTTGCACGCCGGGCCATGCACGCCCCATGAGGTGGCAGGAGCGGAAGCTTGCTTCCATCAGGCGATCGCAATCGCCCGCCGGCAAAGTGCGAAATCGCTTGAATTTCGCGCGACACTGAACCTTGCGCGGTTATGGCAACAGCAAGGGAAGACGGAAATCGCGCGCCAGACGCTGGCTGGCGTTCTCGAGGCCATCGAGGAGGGGCGCGATACCGCTGACTGGCAGCAGGCCGAGGAGTTGCTGCACTCCGCTACGTGAGGGAGAGCGGTCTCGATCTCGTGAACAGAATGAAAAAATTGCTGACAGCAATGGTTGCGACTTACGACCTCTTCTTCTGTGACATTGATCAAGGTACGGCAGACCAGGTTGCCAACAAGGGCGTTCATTATTTGCGGACGAACGTTCCAAAGGATGAACTCAAAGAAGTGATGGAGTTTACGATGCGGCAGCACGACCGGGCGATGAAACGCTATGAAAGCGACAAATCGGCCTGCATGAAGGTTAAAGAAGCCGTTGCTTGCATTCAACAACTGCGATGATTGGGCCCTAGCAGGCTGTTGAATTTGGCCCCCGAGTAAACGGGGATTTGGTGCCAGACGTTATGGATATCGTGTTCATAAACTCGGGTGGCGGATGCGATG
>NZ_JBSVZB010000044.1:0-57317 GCF_054072015.1 Cupriavidus sp. CP313
CTGCTTCGTTTTAGTCATAAACACAGTCGTATGCCTACCCGCTATTGTAAGTGGGGGACTGTGTCCGGCGATTCAGGGGGCCGCTCCACTGATGTACATGGCACATCAACCGATGTTGAATGTACATCAGCCAGGGACAAGACTCAGGCGCGCTCGCGCAGCGTCAGCTTCAGATGTTCGAGATGCAGGACAAGCGCTAGCTCCGCAGCTGTCCGACAGTAGCTTTGCCGGCAGCCGCGGGACCGAAAATCAGAACGAGGGTTTGCATAGTTGGTCTCAATCTCGTGGCTACAGTTGCCGTTTCCCAGCGACCCGTGGTTAGCAGCAGAAAGTAGCTGCGACCAATCGTGGCCAGGCTTTCCGCAGCCGGGCGGAGCTGATGTACGGCTCGAAGGGTGGTTCGCCATCCTCAATCTCCCCGACAGTTTGCCGCGGAGAATGCCAGAGGTCCCGCTCAAGGCAGACACGCTCGTAGAGCAGCGCCCATCGGCCATGAAGCAGCTCGGGCGACGAATTCGCGACGCGGCAAAAGAGCTCCGCGGTTGGCAGCGCAAGCGGTGGCGCGTCTTGCAACTCAGTGTCCTGTACTGCGGCTGCCACGATGTGGTCGAGCCATTCAGTCAGCCCAAGTCCTGCAGCTTGCGCTGAAACCATAGCGGCGGCGCAGACTGCGGGGGATAGATGCAGCGTCGTGCGAATTGCGGGTGCGGTGTCCAGGGCCGTTGCTTGCATGGGTTCTCCTTGTCGTCGTGGTGAAAACAGGATGGAGCACGGAACGCGAGAACGCACGGGATTTCGGTTACACCAATTTCTGGTGACTACACGTAATGAACTCGACCACGGCGGTCGAGCGCATTCAAGAGGTCATCGAAATGAGGAGCAGAGGTATCAGTGCCGCGGACGTTGTAAGGGCGTGCGTTGCGCTCAAGAAGCAGCAGCGTCGGGTTGGTCCGGTCAACGTGCGGCTGGAGCTTGGGCGCGGTAGCTACAGCACCATCGTCCGGCATCTGAGGACGTTGGCGTTCAGGGACTCCCGTCAGCGGCCGTAGACGCGTTGCTTGATTGAGGCAAGGAGTCCGCTCTCGCGGACTCCTTGTGTTTGGTTGTTACAGGCTGAGGGCTATCATCTCGGCAAGGGCAGGCTGCTTTCCCTTTGAGGTAGGAGTGCGCCTAACTCGCTATCACTTGATGATTGCGACGTCGCACCCGTAGGGCTTCGGTGCAGGTCTTGAAAAGATTTGAGTGGGTCGTGGCATGCGGTGTTTCGCCCGAGAATTCTGGATGCGAAATCGATTCGTAGTGAGGACGAGAAGGAATGGGGCCATTGGCGATGGTGGTTGACGCCTGTCTCCTTTCCACCACTGGGAGAGCAGGTGGATGGAGTGGGTAGTGTGAATTATGTTTGTGCATCGATAATGCAGGTCTAGCCGCTCCCAAATGACCTCAATGCTCGATGCCATTGAGCACGTGTCCCCCCAGACGGTGCGAGACAAGGTCGGAAATGGTTTTTTGATGGGAATTCCCCCCCCCTAAGGTGGGGTTGTGCTTAGATGGCTGTGTGTCTCGATTGTTTGTGCTTGTGAGTGTCTATCTTGAAGTAGACATCAATGGGGGCAAGGGAATGGGTTTTTGGCATACGGGCTACATTGAATTTCACGAGCAGGCTGGCCTTGAGGGCACGCATGAGGCGAGCAGAACCCTTTACCAGTGTCAGCACTGCTCGGCTCAATTTGATGAAATGGAAGACCTTCGGCGGCATCGCTTTGAGGCACATCCATATTTGCAGCCGCTGTTCTTCATTCGAGGTATCGAGCTTGGGGCGAGACCCTATCATGTCTCCCGTGCAGTGGTTGCGACAGATTTTCGCGTGTATCACAGTACCGGCGCGAGCCTGAATGGCAAGACCGTCTCCCTTGAGAGACTTCCAATGCTCCTGTCTAAGTTCAGAAATGACAGGGTTAAGCTCAAGTTAGAAAATGACGCGGCGAAAGCGGAGTTTGAACTGGTCTTTCGGGTGGCAGACGACGGCGACTTGGGCGGCGTAGAAAGCGCATTCATGAAGTTGGCCAAGAAGGGCACGCTCACGCGTGCCTCAGTCGACGAATTCATTGATGAGTGCCGCGCCTTTGTAACCGCCGACGCCTATTGTGACGGAATTTGTCAGTATCTTTACGGCGTACTGGCCAAGGAGCGCTCGCCGGACTCGTCCCTCCCCTACGATGAGTACCGGCAGCGCTTCAATCGCGCGGCCGATGCGCTGCTCGACTACGACCGTCTTATCGCGCGTATCGTACGTGCTCTGGTTTCATTTCACTTCAACCACTTTGCAGATGCAGCTGCCGTAGCTCCCGCAGGACGCCTGCGTAGTGCTGCAATGCGCTTCCTTTCGACGCTCGAGGGGAAAGGTTGGGGCGCCACTGCGGCTAGCGTGCTCGGTAGAAAAAGTGCACCGGAGGATTTGCTTACCGACCATGAGACGTTGCGCATCCTGCGCTGGGCGATGTTGTCTCCGATGGAGCTGTTAGCTGATGCGGGGAACCTCGCTGCCCTGGCTAAACGTGACATTCCGGAGTTTGACCGTGTCAAGCTTCGCTTGCTCCTCGCGGAGGGGGGCGCGGCCGGTGGGGCGCGGGAAATCGCCAGAAGGGCCGCCCGGGAGCTCATCGGCAATCCCAATACTGCCGCCTGGGCGGAGCACATGCTTACCCGCTTGGCGGACGTGGAAAATACAAAATGACAGAAATCAAACGCAGTATTCCTATCAAGGACGCGAAGACCGGCGAAGTCCTCCGTTACGGCGAAGCGCCGCCTCAGAGGGGGACGGGGAATGCGCGTCAAGGCATTGCGAGTATGCCGGCAGGGTCTTCAATGGTGAGCGCTTCGACAGCCGACACCACCGACGCTAGTGCCGCATCAGCACCGACCTCGCTGCAGAACCCGGAGCAGTCGACTTCCGTTAGCTCGCGCGCAACTGGCGAACGGCGTACCCTTGCAAAGCAAAAGGTCGAAATTGAAACGCTCGTTCAGTTCATTACGAGCGCTTACGGCTTGAGGGGTCGAAAAGTCTCACTTAAGCCGAGGGTGGAGCGTTTGATTGCACAGCATCCAAAGCTCATGGAGGTGGAGTTGGAGCGCCTTATGGCGCTTGCAAAAGGGGACGCAACTCTCGCCGTTCCCCGTCAATTGCTGCTGGTCGCTCGCTCCATCCAAACATACCCAGCGCTGCGAGCAGAGATACGTGCCTTTGTTAGGCGCGTGCTTCTTAGTCACCCGATTCTCATGCAACGAGGAATTGAGGAGGCGATTCGAAATGTGGATGAGGCTCCAGGCACAGCCGAAGCACTGAAGATACTGGCTGGTACAGAGCAAAAGTTACTTACGGTTGACCAAGCAGAGCCAATGAAGGCGACTGAGTTCGAGCAGCTCCGAACGAACGCCGTTTACTGTCTGGCGCTCTGGTTGGTTGACATAAAGGGTCTGTCTGTCGACGCAATAACTGACGCCCTCTACCTGGCATTGTGGCGCCCGCGTGGTAGTCGTCTCGAGGATGATACGGCAAGACTTCGCGCACTGACGGAAATCGAGGCCTTTGAGGGCGTTGGCCTTGCCTGCCACGAATATCGTAAGCAAGCGGCAGATAAGCACGCTCAGGCGGAGTCGTTCGCGAGGGAGGACGCTTCTCTGCGGGAGCAAGTTGGCGTCCTCGAAAGTGAACTTTCTGAGACGCGGAAAAAGGTCGAGGCCTTAGAGTTGGCAAACGCTGCGCTGATTACGTCCCACGACGAAGCATTGAATGCGCAAAAGGCAGCCGCTGACATGGAGGCTGTTCATCTTAGGGATGACCTTGAACTGTTGCGTACTCGGGTGCTTAGGCGATTGACTGCTGACGTGGACCTCCTCGAGCTTGGGCTTGAAGCGCTTCGTCGGCCCGAGCCAAAGGTGCACGTAATGGTGGATTCTGCAGAACGCGTCGCCGATGCGTTGCGTCGGGAAATCCAGAACCTACAAGGGAGCTGATGACATGACGGTGGTTGGCTTTGACTTCGGAACAACGAATAGTCTGATTTCCGTGGTTCATGGGGGGCGTGTCGTAAGCTTTTCGGATGACAAGGGGCTGCCGATTCCTTCGGTGGTTTGCTACGAGGGCACTAAGACCATCGTTGGGCGGGAGGCTCGCGAACGGCTCGGGCAAGCGGGGCTTGGGGTTCATGGGAACGTCGTGCGGTCTCCAAAGACGCTACTGGGTCGAGAGAGCGTGTTCGTAGGCGGGGTTGAGCGTAGTCCCGTTGATATTGTTCGGGATGTAGTGCGGTTCGTCCGCGAGCAAGCACTTGAGAACAACAAGATTAGAGGGCTTAAGGGCCTAAAAGCTGAGAAATCGGTCGTGACCATCCCAGTTAATATGGAAGGCCATCGACGAGCCTTGCTACGCGATGCCTTTCGCATGGCGGGCATCAACGTTGTTCAATTTGTGCATGAACCGCTAGCTGCTCTATATGGTCATCTGCGGTCAAGTGATGATTTTGAGGCCACCGTGCGCCGCTACGACCGACAGCTCCTGCTCGTCTTTGACTGGGGTGGTGGCACGTTGGACCTCACCCTCTGCCGACTTGTCGATGGGCTCTTGGTACAGGTTGGCAATGATGGTACCGATGACGTCGGAGGTGACCTCTTTGACGAGGAATTGCGGAACGAAGTCGAGAAGCGCGTACGTGCATCGCGTTCTTTGCCCGATGAAGTATCGGTTCAGACGGAAGCCAGGTCTCGTTTGATGCACGCGTGTGAGCGAGCGAAGATTGACCTTAGCGAGCGCAGTCGCGCCAGTATCTTCGTACCTAACTTCTTCGTCGGCCTCGATGACCCGGACTTGGATTTTTCGCTCTCGCGAGAAGAATTGGGCGAAATTGTTGCACACCTGATAGAGAAAGGAATCCAGCGCATCGAGCGGTTGCTAGAACGGGAGGGATATTCATCCGCATCGATTGCCATGTGTTTAGCCACTGGCGGTATGGTAAACATGCCTGTGGTGAAGTCACGCTTGCATGAACTTTTTGGGCCGCAACGTGTGCATGTGGCCGAACGAAGCGGCTCACTTATATCGGAAGGGGCCGCTTGGGTTGCCCATGATGAGGCTCGGTTGCACTTGGCAAAAAAATTGGAGTTGGTGCTCGCCAGAAATTCATACATGCAGTTGCTCAATGCCGGACTGGAGATGCCCCAGGAAGGTGAGGTGCGGGGAGAGAAGTTTGACTTGTACTGCGTCGACCCCACTGACGGTTTCGGTAAATTTCAGCTGGTCGCACCGCATCGTCCAGGCCCGAAGGTCCTGCCAGATGACCTGCGTCGTCCACTCGCAAATTTGGTCGTCGAAGTGGATAGCAAGGCCGCGCCATTCCGCGAGCGCCTGCAACTCGATGTAGCCATCGACGAAAACTTAGTGCTCAAGGCTCACGCTCGTTCGCTGAACAAACGAGGCCTTGCCGAGACGGAAGTGCATGACCTTGAGTTTGCGTTGGCCCTGCCGACAGACAAGCGCGGCTGGCTGGGGTCGGAGCGCTTGGAAGATACAAGCCCGGACGGCCAAAAACATCCGAGAGGTGGCTTGGCTATGCGCTCAAATATTGCGGCGCATATGGACAACAAACTAGTTCCGGGCGAGGTGCTTTACAAGTTCGCACCGCTGTATTTCGACCGAAGGCATGCGCCACCACAGATTCAGGTCGACGAAATGATGTACTACGAGCCCTGCTCTGGCTGCGGCAGGCCGTCGAACGACCCGTTGTGCCGGTGTGCATCTGCTCTGCCGGGGGAGCTTTCTCGTCGGTCGGTGCCGCCGTCGCATTGAGGTTAGTGGGCCTTTCCTTTTCGCGCGTTTCCGTGCGCTGGCCGCTAAGCAACGGCCGGCGCATTGCGGAGAGGGTCCTGATTCTTCCGCAGCAGTCTCGGGTCCACGGCGGCCTGCCCAGCCAGCCAAGTGGTGAACGGCGGGGGCAGGGTCACCTTGTCATAGGTGATGCGTTGGATGTAGTCGACCATGTTGACGGGGTTGTAACCTTTGCCGTAGTCAATCTCACTACCCTGTAGACGTAGCAACAGCTTGTCCGCGTCCCGTGGCAGCTTCCGCCCGGTATAGAACTGGGACAAGCCGGCCGGCCATACCCCTTGCAACAGCTGCACATCGCGGATTTTGTCCTCGACCGTGTGCCGAAAGCTATGATTGCCAAAGCCCGGGCCGAACGCCAGCCGTTGGCTGACATGGCGCAGGAAGGCCTGTTCGTACGCGCGTCCCCACAGCGGGTTCTTGCTGTCGGGGCTTGGAACCGCCGATGGAAACAGCGGCGCGCCGACGTCGTGCCGCTGTTTTACCGTGTCCACAAACTCGGTGAAGCCCAGCCGGATAAGCTCCGGATGCACAGGGACTGTGCGCTGGGTGGATTCGTTCTTCAGCGTACGCTGCGCGCTCCGGCTCGATTCCGTGCCAGTGAGGTCCAACTGAATCGTCATCAGCAGCACGCCCTCCACCGAGGAGACGTCGTGGCTGTGCAACTGCACCACTTCACGAACGCGCAGGCCATGAAAGAGGCAAATCAACGGCGCCCAATACCGGGCGGCGAGGTCCTGGCGCATGGTGCCCGTGAAGCGAGGCGAGGTCGGCTCATACCAGTCGGAGCCGAAGAGCGTGTTCAGTTGGGCGGTGGCAAACGGGTAACGCGGGCGTTTGCGCGCCTCCGCCTGCTCGGCACTGAGTGCTGGCAGGATTTCCAAGGCAAGCACAGGATTGGGCGCCGTCATTAGGCTAAGCGTGCGCGCCAGGCCGAAGAACTCCCTGAGCGTGTTCGTGGCGCGGCCCAGCGCGTAGTCGGCCGACCACGGTTGTTGGTCCGTATGCAGACGGTCATCGAGGAAGCGATAGACCAGGCCAGAAGTCACCGAGTCGAGCGGCACGTCGCCGCAAAAGTCGACGAAGCGCTGCCAAATGCTGAGGTTGGTGGTGAAGGTCTTGCGTCCCACGTTGCCTTCTTTGTGGGTGGTGTAAGCCGCCTTCATTTCAGACAGACGCGGCTTCGCGGCTTCTTGCAGCGGAAAGGCTGGCGTCTCCCCGTTGTTACGCAAGCGGATGATGGCGTGGGCCTCTTTTTCGGCAGCGGCGAACCCGCGCACCAGCTGCGGGAACAACGGGTCGGTCGTTTCGATGTCGTAGCCAAGGTCTTCGCACCATTCCAGAATGCCTTTGACGACAGGGGCCCAATGCGACGAGCTCCGACCCTGCGCCAGGATGCTGCGCATCACGGCATCGGTCAGCGTGCAAAACTCTTCGATGCGCTGCAGGCTCTCTTCATCCAATCCCTCCTGCTCGATGCGCTCGAAATCGTCGGTCAGCGACCAGGAGCCAAGCCGCGCGCCGCATATCTGGGTAATCAGGGATGTGGTCAGGCCAACCGTCTGCAGCGAGGCTCTACCGGGCGTGGCGCGCAGGGCCTCCCATTTCTGGCGGTACTCGGCCTCGAGGCGCGCGCCGATGGCCTTGGCTTTCTGCCGGTCGGGCGTCCCGGTGGACTTGCGAATTTCACGCTGGCCCGGCGCGAGCAGAGCATGAATTTCGGTCGGGGCGTGCAAGCGGACGTACCAGTTCTGGCTGCGCCCGTCGTCGCGCTGGTAGAGGTACTTTGGCATGTCGTTGTTGGTTTTGTTGGCACACATGTTCGGCACACCAAGCTGTCGGAAACCCATTACTGTACAAGGGTTTCCAGCCAAAACAACGACTTAGAAGGGGTTGGCGGAAGCGGTGAGATTCGAACTCACGGATGGGTCACCCCATCGGCAGTTTTCAAGACTGCTGCCTTAAACCACTCGGCCACGCTTCCTGAAGAATGCGCATTGTAGCGCGGATCGTTGCACACGCTCTACGTAGCGAAGCCCGGCATTATACAGGGGCGTGACAGGGGTTTGCATGACGCTTGCTACGCGTTGGCCTGTCGGCGTTTGTCCGACACAACGGAACCTTGTGCGCGGTGGCAGGCTCTTAGGGTTGTGCCGGGGACGCATCGCATAATGCGTTGCCTGGTATTCGACAAGCAACAGAGGAGAATTTGATGCAAGAAAATCGCAAACGCTGGCTGGGTGTCGTTGCCGCGGCCACGGCCGCGGTCCTGGCGGGTTGCGCGGCACCCGGCGGCTACAACAACGGCTACGGTGGCTACGGTGCCCCGCCGCCGGCCAATGCCGGCTACCAGAACCCGAACGTCTCGCAGGCGCCGCAGGGCGCCGTCTACTTTGGCCGCGTGGAATCCATTGAGCCGCTGTCGCAGCAGCAGAGCAGCAACGGGCTGGTGGGTACGCTGATCGGCGGTGCCGCCGGCGGCCTGCTCGGCCATCAGGTCGGTGGCGGCCGCGGCCAGACCGCGGCGACCATCGGCGGCGCGGTGTTGGGTGCCGTGGCAGGCAACCAGATCGACAAGCGTGCCACCACAAGTTCGCAGACTAGCTACCGCGTCAACGTCCGGCTGGACGACGGGCGCATGGCTACCGTTCAGCAGGCCAACCTCAGCGGCCTGCAGGTGGGGGCCCGGGCGCGCGTTGCCAACGACATGGCGGTGCCGTACTGACGTACTGATCGCGTAGTCACCCAGAACGGCCATGCCAGTGCATGGCCGTTCTATTTTGGGCCACAGGCCTGCCCATGACGGCAGGCTATCGCGTCGTCAGTCCTTCAGGAACATCTCCTGCAGGTCGTTGAGGAAGCGCCGGCCCAGCTCGGTGGGGCGGATGGTGGTCAGGTCCGCTTCCAGCAGTCCCTTCTTTTCGGCCTCCGCCAGTTGCTTGCTGATGGTATGCAGCGGCAGCCCGGTGTAGTCGTGGAAGCTCGATGCCGGCACGCCATCGGTCAGGCGCAGGGCGTTGAGCATGAACTCGAACGGCAGCTCGTCGGCGCCGACATCGCGCGCTTCCTGCACGGCATTGCCGGCCAGCGCCCGCTCCATGTAGGTGGCCGGATGCTTGTACCGCATCTGGCGCAGTATCCGATGCGGGAACGACAGCTTGCCGTGCGCGCCGGCGCCGATGCCGAGGTAGTCGCCGAAGCGCCAGTAGTTCAGGTTGTGGCGCGCCTCGCGATGCGGCTTTGCGTACGCCGAGGTTTCGTAGTGCCGGTAGCCGGCCTCGGCCGTGCGCGCTTCAATCCAGTCCTGCATCTCGTACGCGCTGTCGTCGTCCGGCAGCGCGGGCGGGAACCTGGCGAACAGCGTGTTGGGCTCCAGCGTCAGGTGGTACAGCGACAGGTGCGTGGTGCCGTACGACAGCGCGGTTTCCACATCCTGCCGGCATTCGTCCAGCGTCTGGCCCGGCAGGGCGTACATCAGGTCCAGGTTGATGTTGTCGAAGCTGGCCTGGGCGATATCAATCGCCTTGCGCGCTTCCGCGCCGCCGTGGATGCGGCCGAGCGCCTGCAGGTGGCGATCGTTAAAGCTCTGGATGCCGATCGACAGCCGGTTGATGCCGCTCGCGCGATAGCTGGCGAACTTGTCGGCCTCGAAGGTGCCGGGGTTGGCCTCCATCGTGATCTCGGCGTCGGCATCCAGCGGCAGCAGTGCGCGGATATCCGACAGCAGCCGGTCCATGCCTGCCGCCGACAGCAGGCTGGGCGTGCCGCCGCCGATAAAGACCGTATGCACCGGCCGGCCCCATACCAGCGGCAGCGACTGCTCCAGGTCCGCGCGCAGCGCGTCCAGGTAGATGTCTTCCGGGATCTCGTGGTTGTCGGCGCCGGGTGCGGCGTGCGAGTTGAAATCGCAATACGGGCACTTGCGCACGCACCATGGGATATGCACATACAGCGACAGCGGCGGCGAGCCGGGCAGGCTGATCTGCCCGGGCTTGAGCCAGAGCTGCTTGCTGTCCACGGGCACGGACGCGGAGGCCGGTACGATCGGGATCATCGGGGGGCGCTTTCCGCGGCATCGGCCTGCAGCCGTGCCACCAGCGCGCGCAGCGCCTGGGCCCGGTGGCTGACCGTGTTCTTCTCGTCGGGCGACAGCTCGGCGGCGGTCTTGCCCAGGTGCGGCAGCAGGAAGTGCGGGTCGTAGCCAAAGCCGCCCGCGCCGCGCGGCGCGTCGACGACCTCGCCGTGCCAGAGGCCTTCGGCAATGATCGGGCAGGGGTCTTCGGCGTGGCGCACGAACACCAGCACGCAGTAGTAGTGCGCGTGGCGGTTCAGCTTGCCGGCCAGTTGCGAGACCAGGTGCGCATTGTTGGCGGCATCAGACCTGGCCTGCCCGGCCATCTGCGCATAGCGCGCGGAATAGACACCGGGCGCGCCTTCCAGCGCGTGCACGCAGATGCCGGAATCGTCGGCCAGCGCGGGCAGCCCGGCCATCCGGCTGGCATGGCGGGCCTTGGCCAGCGCGTTCTCGACGAAGGTGGCAAAGGGTTCTTCGGCCTCGGGAATGCCCAGTTCGCCCTGGGGCACCACGTCAAAGCCGAGCGGGGCCAGCAGCGCGCCGAATTCGCGCAGCTTGCCGGCGTTGTTGGAAGCCAGTACCAGGCGTTGCATCGCGGGTCCCGCTGCTCAGGCCAGGCCGAGTGCGTCGCGCTGGTGCTGCACCAGGCGGGCGATGCCGGCTTCGGCCAGGCGCGTCATGGCGTCCAGGTCGGCGCGGCTGAAGGGCGCGCCTTCGGCGGTGCCCTGCACCTCGACAAAGCCGCCGCTGCCGGTCATGACCACGTTCATGTCGGTGTCGCAGCTGCTGTCCTCGGCGTAGTCCAGGTCCAGCACCGGCGCGCCGTCGACCATGCCGACCGAGACCGCGGCGACATGGTCGAGGATCGGGCTGGCGGCGATCAGGCCGTCGCGCAGCATGGTCGAAACCGCATCATGGGCGGCGACGAAGGCGCCAGTGATGGCTGCAGTGCGGGTGCCGCCGTCGGCCTGCAGCACGTCGCAGTCCAGGTGGATGGTGTATTCGCCCAGCGCCGCCAGGTCGAACACCGAGCGCATGGCGCGGCCGATCAGGCGCTGGATTTCCTGGGTGCGGCCGGTCTGCTTGCCGCGCGCGGCCTCGCGGTCAGAGCGGGTGTGCGTGGCGCGCGGCAGCATGCCGTATTCGGCCGTGACCCAGCCTTCGCCGCTGCCCTTCTTGTGCGGCGGCACCTTGGCCAGCACGCTGGCGGTGCAAAGCACCTTGGTGTCGCCAAAGGCACACAGGACGGAGCCTTCGGCGTGGCGGGTGTAGTGGCGGGTAAGGCTGATGGAACGCAGCGCATCGGCTGCGCGGCCGCTGGGTCGCATGGGATGGTTTGTCCGAATCGGGGAGAGACCGCGATTCTAACGCCGCCAGCCCTGGAGCGCTGCACAGTTGCCCCGGGCGCGCGCCGCCGGGGCAAGGCATTACCGCATCAGGTTGCTGGTCTTGTCGATGGCGGCGCGGATCTCGGCGATCGAACGCTCGATCTCCTCCTCCGACAGCAGGTCGCTGTCAGAGCCGGTGCGCTCCAGGATCGAGGTGGTGAAGGCGTTCAGCGGCAGGGTGTCGGTCATGACCGAATCCTGTCCCGCCGCATTGCTGTCCAGTTCCCACATCATGGCGATGCCGGTGGTGTTGTCGGCACCTTCGCCGGCGTTCTGCAGCGCCTGCTCGATCAGCGCCGGCACCGCCTGCACCACCGACAGGCGCGACAGCTTGTCCACCAGGGCAGGCTCTTCCAGCGCGCCCCACAGGCCGTCGGAGCAGAGCAGGGCCACGTCGCCCGGCTCCAGCCGCACCGGGCCGCCCAGGTCGATCAGCGGCAGGTTGGGCGAGCCCAGGCAGTTGTAGAGCTTGTTGCGTTCGGGGTGGTTGGCCACGTGCATCGGCAGCACGCGTTCCTGCTGCAGCAGGTTCTCGATCTTGGAGTGGTCGCGCGTGCGCGTCAGCAGCCGGCCCTTGCGCAGCAGGTAATAGCGCGAGTCGCCGGCATGGGCCCAGTAGATCTGGCCCTGCTGCACCAGGCAGCAGACCACCGTGGTGCGCGGCACGTCCGCCATCTGGTTGGCTTCGGCATAGCGGTGGATCTCGCGGTGGGCCAGCATGATGGTGTCCTGCAGGAACTCGGCCGGGTTGCGCACCGTGGGCCGCGCCTGCACCTGGAACTGGCGCGCCAGCGTCTGCAGCGCCTGCTGCGCGGCGACTTCGCCGTGCGCATGGCCGCCCAGGCCGTCGGCCAGCACCATCAGCAGCGCGTCGCGCGTGAAGCAATAGCCCATGCGGTCCTGGTTGACGCGGCGGCCGCCTTTCCTGCTTTCCTGGTAGACAGAGAATCGCATGTTGGCTTTCAGGGAATTCAGTGGACTGGCCGCAACCGGGGCGCCAGATTTGTGATTCAGTCGACGCTTGCGCCGGGGACGGGTTCGTCACGCCGGCGCAGCAGGGTCAGGAAGCGCGATGTCGCCGCGGGCCGCTCCGCCGGCGCCAGGGCCGGGGCTTGCGTCTGCGGCGCCAGCGTCTGCTCGCCCAGGGCGTTGGTCTGCTCGCGCAACTCCTTCTGCAGCCGGAACACGCTCTGCGGGCGCTCGGCCGGCGTCAGCCGCAGGCACCATTCGACCAGGTCCACCAGCCCGTTGGTGTAACTGCTGCGCAGCCGCGCCAGCGCTTCGCCCATGCGGTCTTCCTTTTCGCGCTGGTTGGCCTCCTGCGGCGGCATGCCGGCCATGCAGGCGTAGAGCGTGGCGCCCAGGCTGTAGACATCGGTCCACGGGCCCAGGTCGGAATGCTTGCCATAGAGCTCGGGCGCGGCAAAGCCGGGGGTGTACATCGGCTGGAAGCGGGCCGCTTCCATCGTCAGGGTCTGCCGCGCGGCGCCGAAATCCAGCAGGATCGGGGACTCGTCCTCGCGCAGGTAGATGTTGCCGGGCTTGATGTCCAGGTGCAGCAGCTTGTGGATATGCACTTCGCGCAGGCCGCTCATCAGGTCGTGGAAGACCTTGCGCATGAAATGCTCGCGCAGCACCTTGGGGCCGCCTTGCTGCCGGGCGGCCAGCACGTGCTCCTGCAGCGTCTTGCCCAGCTCGTAGTTCATCACCATGTAGACGGTGGAATTCTCGCGGAAGAAATTCACCACGCGCACCACGCTGGGATGGGAGATGCGGGCCAGCGAGCGGCCCTCTTCAAAGAAGTATTTCAGGCCCAGCCGGAACGCGGCGGCGTTTTCCTCGGGCACCACGGGGATGAGTTCGCCCGGGTTGCGCCGCGCTAGCGACGCCGGCAGGTATTCCTTGATGGCAACCGGTGCGCCGGTACCGTCGGTGGCCAGGTAGACGAAACTGAACCCCCCGCTGGCCAACTTCTTTACAATACGATAGTTGGACAGCAGCGTGCCGACGGGCAGCGGTGCACTCTTCGGTTGTGTCGTGCCCTTTGGCTCTGTCATGGGAATAGGACCTGATTTGCCTCCGGATTGTCCGGGCTAATCGGTCACTTGTAAAGAACACAAATACGGGCATTGTTGCCCTCCTTTCAACGTATTGAGAGCGTCCCCAGGATCCCGTGCGGGGCGCTCGAGGCGGGCGTCCGCGGGTCGCCAGCAGCCCGGGGCCGCCGCCATTCACGAGAACATCCAATGATCCACAGCATGACAGGCTATGGCCTGGCGACGCGCCAGGCGCCATTGACCAACGCGCAAGGCGAGCCCAGCGGGCGCTCCGCGTCCGTTTCGGTGGAATTCCGCACTGTCAATTCGCGTTTCCTCGACCTGTTGTTCCGGGCCCCGGAAGAGTGCCGCGCCTTCGAGCCGGCCCTGCGCGAGATGCTGATGGCCGAGCTGTCGCGCGGCAAGCTGGAATGCCGCATCAACCTGCAGCGCACCGACGCCGGCGGCGCCACCCTGGCCCTCAATGAAGGGCTGCTGGCGCAGATCCGCGCGCTGGAAACCACCGTCGCCGCCACCTTCGCCAGCGCCGGCACCCTGCGCATGGGCGAGATCCTGCGCTGGCCGGGCGTGCTGGTCGAGCCGGAACTGTCGCAGGAGGCACTGCGCGAGGCGGTGCTGGGCGCCGCGCGCGAGGCGCTGGACCAGCTGCTGGAAGCCCGCCGCCGCGAAGGCGACGCGCTCAAGGCGACACTGGTGGAGCGTATCGACGCCATGCTGGCGATCGTCGAGCGCCTGACGCCGACCATCCCGCAACTGATCGCCCATCACCAGGACAAGCTGACCGAGCGCCTGCAGGAGGCCTTTAACCTGGCCGCGCCCACCGGCATGCCGTCGATGAGCCGCGACGAGATCGCCGAGCGCATCCGCCAGGAAGCCACCGTCTACGGCATCCGCATCGACATCGCCGAAGAGCTGTCGCGGCTGCAGGCGCACCTGAACGAGACCCGTCATATCCTGAAGAAGGGCGGCCAGGCCGGCAAGCGCCTGGACTTCATGATGCAGGAGCTCAACCGCGAGGCCAACACGCTTGGCTCCAAGGCCGCCGCCAAGGAACTGGCCGACGCCTCGATGGAGCTCAAGCTGCTGATCGAGCAGATGCGCGAGCAGGTCCAGAATCTCGAATAAAGACAGCCCCAGGAATCACCAAAGAATCATCATGAGCCCAACGCCTCAATCCGCGCCTCACACGGCCATCGATACCGTCTACCCCGGCAACCTCTTCATGGTGGTGGCGCCGTCCGGAGCCGGCAAGTCGACGCTGGTCAACAAGCTGCTGTCGCAGGACCCGGCCATCCGCCTGTCGATCTCGCACACCACGCGCGCACCGCGCCCGGGCGAGCAAGACGGGCGCGAATACCACTTCGTCACGGTCGACGCGTTCCGCACTGCGCGCGACCGCGGCGACTTCCTGGAATGGGCCGAGGTCCACGGCAACTACTACGCGACCTCGCGCGTGTGGATCGAGCAGCAGATGGCGCAGGGCAACGACGTGCTGCTGGAGATCGACTGGCAGGGCGCGCAGCAGGTGCACCAGCGCTTTTCCAACGCGGTGGAGATCTTCATCCTGCCGCCGTCGCTGACTGCGCTGGAAGAGCGCCTGAAAAAGCGCGGCCAGGACGAGCCCAATGTGATCGTGCGCCGGCTGCTGGCGGCGGGCAGTGAAATGGCCCACGCCTCGGAGTCGGACTACGTCATCATCAACGAGGTCTTCGACGATGCGCTGGAGCAGCTGCGCAACGTGATCAGCGCCACGCGGCTGCGGTTTTCCTCGCAGAAAGCGCGGCATACGGAGCTGTTTATCGAGCTGGGCATCCACTGAGCCGATGCATGCCGATGACAGCCGCGCGGGGCGCCGCCGGCGTTTTCCGCCGCGTGCTGTAAAATAGCAACCCAACGTAAGGTTTTGTCCCAAGGTGGATTTGATATGGCGCGTATTACCGTCGAAGATTGTCTGAAACACATTCCGAATCGCTTCGAGCTCGCGCTGGCGGCCACGTATCGTGCCCGTCAGCTGGTGCAGGGCCACACGCCCAAAGTCGAAGCAAAGGACAAGCCGACTGTGGTGGCACTGCGCGAGATCGCGTCGGGCCAGGTCGGCATCGAGATGCTGAAGAAGGTCCCGACCTGATTGGTCAGGCGGCCCATGGCTTATCCTCGCATCGTGCCAGCACGCATCCAGCCGGATTCCAGGGGCCGCCGCCATGCCTTCGCCGCATTCGCCCTCCAAGCCTCCCTCCCAGCCGTCGCCGACTGCCGTGGCGCCGGCGCTTGGCGATGCGGCCCCGCCTACGGCGCGTAAGCGCACCATTCCGGGCCAGTCCTCCGTGAACGCGCGCACCGGCGCTCCCAATCTTCCCGATCCGCTCGGCGACGATGTCGTCGGCGAACGTGCCGTCGCGCCCGCGCTGGCGCCGGGCAAGGCCAGGGGCGCGGCGCTGCAGGACGAGCTGGCCGCGATGCAGGATGTGGCGCCGGCGGCTGACAGCCTGTTTATCGACGCAGTGCTGGCGCAGTCATACCGGCACTTCTTCGGCCCGACCTCGCAGCCGGCGGTACCGCCGCGCCAGCAGGTCATCTCCATCACCCGGCTGATGGAGAAACTCGCGTACCTGAAGGCGCCCGACCTGGCGCGCGTGCGTGAGGCCTTCCAGTTTTCCGACGAAGCCCACCTGGGCCAGTACCGCCAGAGCGGTGAGCCCTACATCACCCATCCGGTGGCGGTGGCCGAGCTGTGCGCGGACTGGAAGCTGGATGTGCAGTCCATCATGGCGGCGCTGCTGCATGACGTGATGGAAGACCAGGGCATCACCAAGAGCGAGCTGGCCGAGAAATTCGGCCCCAAGGTCGCCGAACTGGTCGATGGCCTGACCAAGCTGGACAAGCTTGAATTCCAGAGCCGCGAGCAGGCGCAGGCGGAGAGCTTCCGCAAGATGCTGCTGGCGATGGCGCGCGACGTGCGCGTGATCCTGGTGAAGCTGGCCGACCGTACGCACAACATGCGCACGCTCGACTTCGTGCCGCCGGAGAAGCGCCGCCGCATCGCGGTGGAGACCATGGAGATCTATGCGCCGATCGCGCATCGTCTCGGTCTCAACACGATCTACCGCGAACTGCAGGAACTGTCGTTCAAGGTCGGCTCGCCGTTCCGCTACGCCACGCTGGAAAAAGCCGTCAAGGCCGCACGCGGCAACCGGCGCGAGGTGGTCAGGCGCATCCTGGAGGCCGCGCAGAAGGGGCTGGCCGATGCCGGCATCGTGGCCGAACTGTCCGGCCGCGAGAAGACGCTCTACAGCATCTACCGCAAGATGCACGACAAGCAGCTGTCGTTCTCGCAGGTGCTGGACGTATATGGTTTCCGCGTGGTGGTGGAAACACAGATGCACTGCTACATGGCGATGGGCGCGCTGCACGGGCTGTACAAGCCCATGCCGGGCAAGTTCAAGGACTACATCGCCATCCCCAAGATCAACGGCTACCAGTCGCTGCACACCACGCTGGTGGGCCCGTTCGGCACGCCGGTGGAGTTCCAGATCCGCACGCGCGACATGCACCAGATCGCCGAGGCGGGCGTGGCCGCGCACTGGATGTACAAGCACCAGGCCGACCACGCCAACGATATCCAGCAGCAGGCGCACCAGTGGCTGCAGTCGCTGCTGGACATCCAGAGCCAGACCGGCGATTCGCAGGAATTCCTGGAGCACGTCAAGATCGACCTGTTCCCGGACGCGGTCTACGTGTTCACGCCCAAGGGCCATATCCGCGCGCTGCCGCGCGGCGCCACCGCGCTGGACTTTGCCTACGCGGTGCACAGCGACCTGGGCAATCAGTGCGTGGCGGTCAAGATCAACAACGAGCTGCTGCCGCTGCGCACCGAGCTCAAGAGCGGCGATATCGTCGAGGTGGTGACGGCGCCGTACTCCAAGCCCAATCCGGCGTGGCTGTCGTTCGTGCGCACCGGCAAGGCGCGCGCGGCGATCCGCCACTACCTGAAGACCACCAGGCTCGACGAGGCCATCCAGCTCGGCGAGCGCCTGCTGGAACAGTCCGCGCGCCAGCTCGGCTTCGAGCTCAAGGCGGTGCCGCAGTCGGTGTGGGACCGCATGGTCCAGTGGACCGGCAACAAGCAGCGCGAAGACATCTTTGCCGACCTGGCACTGGGCCGGCGCGTGCCGGCGGTGGTGGCCAAGCGCATGGAGATCCTGCTGCTGGAGCTGTCCGGCGATGTCGACAGCGCGCTGCTGGCGGCCGTGCAGACCTTTGCCGGCGAAGAAGCGCCCGCGGTGCCGATCACCGGCGACGAAGGCATGTCGATGATCTTCTCGGCGTGCTGCCGCCCGATCCCGGGCGACTCCATCGTTGGCTACCTGGGCAAGGGCGAAGGGCTGCAGATCCACGTGCAGGATTGCAAGATCGCCAAGCGCCTGCACAGCAAGGATCCTGAGCACTGGATCGACGTGATGTGGGCCAAGAAGACCGCGCGCGCCTTCGATGTGTCGATCAAGGTGATGGTGCGCAACGTCAAGGGCATCGTCGCGCGCGTCGCGGCGGACCTGACCGCCGCCGACGCCAACGTCGCGCACGTGGCGATGGAGCAGCAGGACGGCAGCCACCAGGAAGCCACGTACATGCAGTTCCTCATCCAGGTGCAGAACCGCCTGCACCTGGCCAACGTGATGCGCGGGCTGCGCCGCAACCCCGACGTCATCCGCATCTTCCGCGACCGCAACGACGGCTAGGAGGCCGTTTCAGGACGGCTCTGGCGTCGTTGTGCGGCCTTGCCGTACTACTTGTACTGTCTGCGGCCGCACGCCTGGCCAGGACCGCCCTAAAACGGCCTCCAAACTATTGTTTCCGCGACGGGTAGCGGACTTCCAGGATATCGATCTGCTCGACCCCGGCCGGCGTGCGCAACGCCACGGTGTCGCCCTCGCGCGCCTTGATCAGCGCCTTGGCGATCGGCGAGATCCAGCTCACGTGGTTGCTGTCCAGGTCGACTTCATCCATGCCGACGATAGTGATGGTGGTTTCTTCGCCGGCGCGATTGGCGTAGGTGACGGTGGCGCCAAAGAAGATCTGCTCGTTGTCGCCCTGCAGGGACGGGTCGACCACTTCCGCCTTGTCGAGGCGGCGCGTCAGGAAGCGGATGCGGCGGTCGATCTCGCGCAGCCGCTTCTTGCCGTAGAGATAGTCGCCATTCTCCGAGCGGTCGCCATTGGACGCCGCCCACGACACGATCTGCACCACATCGGGCCGGTCGACGTCGATCAGCTGCATCAGCTCATTGCGCAGGCGGTTGTAGCCTTCGGCGCTGATGTAGTTCTTGGTGCCGGGAGGCAGCGGTGCGGCCCCTTCGGGGAGATCGTCGTCCTCGTCGCCGGACGACTCTTTGACAAATGCCTTGTTCATGTTCCGGATCACTTCTTGAGTCTGCCATTATAGGAAAACGCCACAGGCGAACCTCGCCGGCGGGCATCTGCTGCGCCTCTTCCAAAGAAAGATCACAAAAAAGTTGGGAAGGGGCTTCCCAAAAATAAAAACTGGGTTATAATCTTTTTCTCGCGTGCGGCTGTAGCTCAGTTGGATAGAGTACTTGGCTACGAACCAAGGGGTCGTGGGTTCGAATCCTGCCAGCCGCGCCACCTATGCAGAAAGAAAAAGGGCTTCCGGAAACGGAAGCCCTTTTTCGTTTCCGTCCTCTCGCCGTCGTGCTGTTCGACCTGCGCGCTGCGGCTACCGTTCCCGCTTTCCACCTGCGCCCACGCATCGCCTGCGATGGCTGCGTCACGCCTTGCGGTCGCGCGTGCGGCCTCCTAGGCTCGAATCAGGTACAACCTCGACCCTGGGAGCTGAGCGCATGGAAAACGCAGAGTGGCGCGTTGAAGAGTACCGCGGCATGGATGTCTATGTCCTGGTATCGCCGCAAGGGCAGGACAGCATCGGCCGTTGGGGCTATGAAGTCCGCGTGTCGCAGGAAGGCGCCGACCCGGCCGACGCGGGCGATACCGAATTGCTTGCCAGCGGCCCGCAGCAGTTCGCCACGCGCCATGCGGCAGAGGTGGCTGCATTCGGCGCGGGCTATGCCCTGGTGGACCGCCTGCTGGGGCCCGCGGAATAAGGGTTGCACGCCATTGCGATTGGCGCAACGGCTTATATCATGCCGTGATCTATCGTCATTGACCTGGATCATTTTTGATCCGGCCCGGCACTCCTACGCTGGAAATGAAGCGAGCGAAGTCTCGCTCGCCATTGCAGCAGAAAGGAGTGCCCCCGCCATGCCGGAATATGCAGGCTACAAGATCGTCTATGAAGTGATTGCGCTGCCCAAGAGCAAGTGGGCCATCCTGATCGAGATCATGCGCCGCACCGACGGCAAGATTCTCGCAGGGCGGCACAATCCGTTTCCCAACCAGCCGTTCGACACCAAGCTCGAGGCGCTCGAACACGTCAACGGCTACGTCGAAGCCGTGCTTGCAACGCATGAACCGGACGGCAAAGCCAGGCGCATTGCATGACAGCGCGATGCACGAACGAACGATTTCATGCGCACGGCAAAATAGCGCTTGCCATGCGCGGGTGAATCGCACATAATCCGTCTCCTTCAGACGCGGGGTGGAGCAGTTGGCAGCTCGTCGGGCTCATAACCCGAAGGTCGCAGGTTCAAGTCCTGCCCCCGCAACCAACGCCTTATATCAGTATCCAGCGGCATTCGCCGCAGTCCTTCAAGGCGTTGTTCTCAAGGCCGTCCGGCCTGACTCACCCACTGCTCCGATGTAATTCCGCGAAACGCAAAGGCATAGCCTTGCAGCTTTGCTCGCTATGTGCGCACCAGTTCCGCCGCACGCCTGAACGTATCGCGCACCAGCGGCTGGTCTTCACGCTCCGCGGCGTCGGCATGCTCACGCAGCCGCGTGGCCAGCACCGTCAGTGTTCCTTGCGCCTGCGGCCCGCCCGCGGCCTGGCACTTGGTTACCGCTTCGCGCATCACCGCATCGAGCTCGCCGCTGACATCGGCACCATCGAAGGCGCTCACCGAGAGAGCCGAGATGCGTTCCAGGTAGAGATTGACCAGCGCTTCATCGTGTAGCGGTTCGGACATGTCGGCTCCTTGTCGGTGACGGGGATACAAAACCCATTGTAGTGAAGCCGCCGCCTGCACAGGATCAAACAGTAATGATTCTTGTTCGGGTCCTTGCCGCGATTCCCATACAATGTGCACCTGCCCGATTTATCCCGACATTATTGCCATCATGATGCTGCAGATTCCCGACGTACTGTCCAAGGCCCAGGTGGCGCAAGTCCGGCAAGTCATCGACGCGGCGGCGTGGGCCGATGGCAATGAGACCTCGGGTTACCAGTCGGCGCTGGCCAAGCGCAACCTGCAGTTGCCGGAGGGCTCGCCGGCGGCGCGCCAGGTGGGGGACCTGATCCAGGACGCGCTCGGCAACAATGCGCTGTTCTTCACCGCGGCGCTGCCGCTGAAGGTCTATCCGCCGCTGTTCAACCGCTATGAGGGCGGGCATACCTTTGCCAACCACGTCGACAACGCGATCCGCTACCTGCGCGGCACCAGCTTCCGCATCCGCAGCGACCTGTCGGCGACGCTGTTCCTGACCGAGCCGGAGGAATACGACGGCGGCGAACTGGTGATCGAGGACACCTACGGCCAGCAGCGCGTGAAGCTGCCGGCCGGTCATATGGTGCTGTACCCGGCCACCAGCACCCACCACGTGACGCCGGTCACGCGCGGGGCGCGGGTGTCATCGTTCTTCTGGATCCAGAGCATGGTGCGCGACGATGGCCAGCGCGCGCTGCTGTTCGAGCTGGACGCACGTATCCGCCAGGTGGCGCAGGAGCTCGGCCAGGCGCATGAATCGGTGATCGGCCTGACCGGGGTCTATCACAACCTGCTGCGCTGCTGGGCGGACGCCTGAGCGCCAGCGGCGCCCGCTGTGGGGCGCTGCATCACGTCAGCCAGCAAGCAGGCGCGACTATTCGTCGCGCCGTCGCTGCACCTGCAACAGTTCGATCGGAGAGGGCTGGATGCGCCGCCGCGCCGGGCGCAGTGCGCGGTTGGGCCACAGCACGTAGTTGGTGTGCGGATCCAGCGGCTTGCCGAAGTACGAGACCCAGACCTGCACGCCTTGCTCGGTTTCGGCAACGATGGCCGCGACGGCGCGCGCCGCGGCGGAAGGGGACTTGAGCAGTTCCGCGAGGGCTTCGACGCCCTGCACGACATGGTGCTTCACCCCGGCAAACCATGCGTACTGACGCATGGCGGACAACAAACGCTTGGTCATGAACGCGACTCTGGTTGTGTGGAAGTGCGAATGAGACCCGCACGCTTCCGATTTGTTCACGGCAGTTTGCGAAATACCAGCATGACTGCGGCGCCATGTCGCTGTGATGGCATGCGCGCGGCATGCGTCACCTGGTATCGCTCCTGTGCGGCTCGCATCACGTGGCGTGCGGCGGCTCAGGTACCAGTGCAGAGAGTACCATCGCCAGCCGGTCCAGGGCAGGATCGATATCCAGCAGGTCGATGGCGCCGAAGCCCAGCAACAGCCCCGCGCAGGTAGCAGGGGGCGTCGCATAGCAGGGATCGAGCGTGGCAAGTTCCAGGTCGGCCAGACGCGCCATCGAGACCAGCGCCTCGGACGCCACCGGCACGCGCAGCCGCGCCGCCAGGTGGAAGCCCGCCATCGCCGGCAGCGGCTCCAGCCACGGCGACAGGTCGCCCTGCAGCCGCGCCAGCAGGCGGGCGCGGCGCTGGGCGTGGCGCGCGTGCGAGCGCCGGATATGGCGCAGCAGGTGCCCCTCGGACAGGAAACGCGCCAGCGCCTGCTGGATCAGCGTCGGCGTGTACCAGTCCATCAGGTGCTTGACCTTGCGCGCGGCCGGCATCAGCCAGGGCGGCACCACCAGGTAGCCGCCGCGCAGGTTGGCCACCAGCGTCTTCGAGAATGTGCCCAGGTAGACCACGCGGCCATGCCGGTCCAGCGTCTGCAGTGCGTCCAGCGCCTGGCCGCCGTAGCGGAATTCGCTGTCGTAGTCGTCTTCCAGGATCACCGCGTGGCGGCGTGCCGCCCAGTCCAGCAGCGCCTGGCGCCGCGCCAGGCTCATCAGCACGCCCAGCGGCGACTGGTGCGAGGGGGTGACATAGACCAGCGTGGCATCGTTCGGCAGCGCCTCCACCACCAGCCCTTCGCCATCGACCGGCACTGGCACCACCCGTGCGCCCAGCCCCTGGAACAACGAACGCGCCATCGGGTAGCCGGGGTCCTCCATCGCCACCACGGCGCCGGGCCCGAGCACCAGCCGGGCCAGCAGGTCGATGCCCTGTTGCGCGCCGCCCGTGACCAGGATGTCAGTCGGCATGCTCTGCACGCCGCGCGTAAATGCGATATGGCGGGCAATCGCCTGGCGCAGCACCATCTCACCGGCCGGATCGGCGGCGCCGGGCGGGCGCTGGCGCTCGGCGGCCAGCGCCGCGCGCACGCAGCGCGACCAGGCTTCATGCGGAAAGCGCGTGGTATCGGCCTGGCCCGGCTGGAAGGCATAGCGCGCGCCGCCGGCGGAGCCCAGGAAGGGCGTCGGCACCGCCATCCAGCGCTGCACGGCGGGCGGCAGCACCGGCGCCGCCGCCATGCGCACGGCCGGGCGGGCCAGCCCCTCGGCCACATAGGTGCCGTCGCCGACGCGCGCGTGCAGCCAGCCTTCGGCCACCAGCCGTTCATACGCCGTGGTCACCGTCTTGCGCGCCACGCCCAGCTGCGTGCCAAGCAGGCGCGTAGGCGGCATGCGTGCGCCGGCCTCGAGCCGGCCGCCCTGGATCGCGTCGCGGATCTGGTGGACGATCTGCGCGGTCAGGTCGCTGGCTTGGTCCAGGGCGAGATGCAGTTCCATGAGGGTACGCGTCGATCAAAATTGGTCTACTGATTCTGCCGGAAATTGGCAGTGTACGGGGCCAATCTATGCGTCTATCTTTCATCCTAACGGGCGCGACACCAGTGCCCGCCGAATCCAACCTGTCAAATCGGAGATCGATCATGGAAGAACGGATGAGCTGGCAAGACGTGGCCCCTGACGCGTACAAGGCAATGATTGGCCTGGAGGTCTACCTGGCGCGCTGCTCGCTGGAGGCCACGCTGAAGGAACTGGTGAAGATCCGCGCCTCGCAGATCAACGGCTGCGCGTTCTGCCTGGACATGCACATCACCGATGCGCGCAAGCATGGCGAAAGCGAGCGCCGCCTGAACCTGCTGCCGGCCTGGCGTGAAGTGAGCTGGTTCACCCCGCGCGAGCGCGCCGCGCTGGCGTGGACCGAGGCGCTGACGCTGCTGCCGCAAAGCCAGGCGCCTGATGCGGACTACCAGGACTTGTGCGAGCAATTCTCGGAAAAGGAAATGGCCGACCTGACGCTGCTGATCTCGGCCATCAATGCATGGAACCGCTTTGGCGTCGGTTTCCGTCGCCAGCCGCCGGCGCTCTGAGCCACGGCGCACATCCGCCTGACCCCAGCCTGACCCTGCCGCGGCCTGCCGATTGACAAGCCGCGGCGCAGTGCATTAGCTTCTGTTGCAGATGCTGCACAAATGGCAACCGCCGGCGGCGCCGGCATTGGGGGCATGGTGGCGATACGTCAGGAGGGCGGGGAAGCCGGGGCCGAGGGTACCGTCGAGCCCCGGCGCGAGCGCGGCAGGGCCGCACGCCAGAAGGTGCCGCGCGGTGCGCATGAAGCCATCGGCAACGTCGACCGCGACCCCGTCGAACTGCTGGAAATCAGCAGCCAGGGCAGGGTGGAGCGGCTGGTGCCGCTGCGCTACGGCCGCATGATCCAGTCGCCGTTCGCCTTCTACCGCGGCAGCGCCATCATCCAGGCGCACGACCTGGCCGGCACCGCGGATTCCGGGCTGCATATGCAGATCTGCGGCGACTGCCACCTGGCCAACTTCGGCGGCTTTGCCACGCCCGAGCGCGCGCTGCTGTTCGACCTCAACGATTTCGACGAAACCAGCCCCGGTCCGTGGGAATGGGACCTCAAGCGCCTGTGCGCAAGCTTCGTGGTGGCGGCGCGCCACCTGCGGCACAAGGCCGGCGTGGCCGAAGACGTGGTGCGCGAGGCGGTGGGCAGCTACCAGCGCCGCATGCTCGCCTATGCCGACATGGGCATGCTCGACACCTGGTACGACCGCATCACCTTCGAGCGGCTGCTCGAAGAAGAAACCTTGCCCGAAGTCCAGAAACGCATCCGGCGCGGCATGGAGCGCGCCGCCGACCGCACTCACGAGTCGCTGCTGCCCAAGCTGGCCGAGCGCATCGGCGACCGCTGGTCGATACTCGATGCGCCGCCGGCCATCTTCCACGTGCGCGGCGAGCAGACGCTGTTCGGGCCGGGCGACGACTGGCTGGCCGCCAGCGACGCAGACCTGGCGCTGGACCAGGCCTACAAGGACTACCTGTCCACGCTGGCCCCTGACCGGCGCCGGCTGCTCGGCCATTTCACACGCCATGACGTGGCCTTCAAGGTGGTCGGGGTGGGCAGCGTGGGCACGCGCTGCCTGGTGCAGCTGATGGTGGACCAGCATGACAAGCCGCTGTTCCTGCAGGTCAAGGAGGCCACCAGGTCAGTGGTGGCGCGTTACTTCAAGAGCGCGCCGACCGCGCACGAGGGCCGCCGCGTGGTTGAGGGCCAGCGCCTGATGCAGGCCGCGAGCGACCTCTTCCTCGGCTGGGCCAAGGGGCCGTTCGGGCGCCACTTCTATATGCGGCAGCTGCGCGACATGAAGCTGTCGGCACAGATCGAGCTGATGGATGGCGACCTGCTCGCCCGCTATGCCTCGCTGTGTGGCTGGGTGCTGGCGCGGGCGCACGCCAAGGCCAGTGGCCTGGCCGCCGAGGTCAGCGGCTACCTGGGCCGCAGCGACCGCATGGCCGACGTGATGGTAGGCTATGCCAATGGCTATGCCGACCAGGTCGAGCGCGACTACGATCAGTTTGTCGCCGCGTGCCGTTCGGGGCGCCTCGAGGCCCGCACCGATGCCGACATGGCTGCTGATTTCCGCGTGTAGCCCACGCGTCTTGCCTGGCCAGGAGTCTGCCCATGACAGAAGACACCCTGCTGCAACTGATGACGGAAGTCGAGAAGGAAGACCCCATCGACTACGCCGACCTGCCGTTCGACGACGCCGCGCTGCGCCGGCTGGCGTGCCGGCTGATCGCCGAGCGCTCCACCGAGATGGAGGCGTCCGGCCTGCCGGTGGAAGCACTGCTGGCCACGATGTGGGCCTCGACCGCCAAGCTGGTGCTGGAAAACCTGGTGCTCAACGCGCGCCTGCTGACGCTGCAGGGCCTGCCCGACGACGCCCAGGCACTGATCGAGCGCATCGCGCGGCAGTCGCGCGGCGGAGCCTGAACGCGCCAACCTGACTTCCCGGCCCGCACCCCGGGCAATGTGCTGCAACCGTCTCAAGCTGCGGCAGCTCTGCCGTTTCGCTAAAATACGCGTTTTCACCCAGCCGGTCCGCGCTGTGACTGACACGCGGCGGAGGCGGCTGACCAGGAGGATTTCGGTGATCAAGTGGATAATCGTCGCGGGCTACCTCGGTGCCGTCCTGTATGTGCACTTCCGCGGCAAGGTGCGCCTGCGCATCTGGCGCCAGCTGCTGGACCATTCGGCCCTGGTGGCCCCGATCAATTGCTTCATGTATGCGTTCTCGGGCGTGCCCCGCACGCCGTACATCCCGGTCGACAACTTCCCCGACCTGGAAAAGCTGCGCGCCGCCTGGCCCGAGATCCGCGACGAAGGGCTGGCACTGGCCGCGATGCGCAAGATCAAGGCCGCGGACAAGAACGACGACGCCGGCTTCAATTCCTTCTTCAAGTACGGCTGGAAGCGCTTCTACCTGAAGTGGTACGAGGCCCGGCACCCGTCGGCCGAGCAGCTATGCCCCAAGACCGTGGCGCTGCTGCGCGAGCTGCCCACGGTGAAGGCGGCGATGTTTGCCGAACTGCCGCCGGGCGGCAAGCTCAACCCGCACCGCGACCCGTTTGCCGGCTCGCTGCGCTACCACCTGGGCCTGGCCACGCCGAACGACGACCGCTGCTTTATCGAGGTCGACGGCGAGCGCCACAGCTGGCGCGACGGTGAGGGCGTGGTGTTCGACGAAACCTACCTGCACTGGGCCGAGAACCGCAGCGATGGCAACCGGCTGATCCTGTTCTGCGATATCGAGCGTCCGATGCGCTACGGCTGGGCTGCGAAGTTCAACCACTGGATGGGCCGCAAGGTCATGACCGCGGCCAGCTCGCCCAATGACGAGCACGACCAGACCGGCATGATCAACCGGCTGTTCCGCTTTGTCTGGCTGGGCGGCCAGTATCGCCGCCGCTTCAAGGCCTGGAACCGCCAGCTTTACTACGTCACCAAATTTGGCCTGATCGTGCTGGGCGTGGGGCTGATCGTCTTCCTGTAAGAAGCAAGAGAGCCGGCGCAAGCCGGCTCTTTGCCTTGGGCGGGCAGCGATCGCCGTTCACATCCCGCTTTGCGACCCTGTTCCGGAGATCCCGATGCGCGTCCGCACCGCACTGTGGCTGGCCGCCGCCCTTGGCGCCGCCGCATGCACCACGACACCTGCAGAACGTGCCGCCAGCACCGCCGCTGCCGTAGGCAAGCCCAACCCCGCCTCCGTCAACTGCACGCAGCGCGGCGGCAAGCTGCAGATCGTGTCGACACCCGCCGGCCAGTCCGGCATCTGCACCTTCCCGTCCGGCAAGCAATGCGAGGAGTGGGCGCTGATGCGCGGCGAATGCACGCCGGGCTGAGCCGCTAGGCTTCAATCGCGGCGGCGTTCGTTGGCCAGCGTGGTGTAGTAGTCGCGCTTGGCTTGATACATGCGGCTGTCGGCCAGCTTGACGATCTCGTTCAGCCGGTCGCCTTGCAGGCAGGTAGCGTGGCCGATGGAAAGGCTCAGGCGTGCGCCCGGGTAGAACTGGTTGTTCAGCTCCACCACCTTGCCGATCTGCTCGACCACCGTGGCGGCACCGCGCTCGTCGCGCCCGGGCAGCAGGATCATGAACTCGTCGCCGCCGATGCGCGCCACGCAGGCCTGCTCGCCCACCGCCTTCTTCAACACCTCGCCGGTGCGGCGCAGCAGCCCGTCGCCGTCGGCATGGCCGAACTGGTCGTTGACCACCTTGAGGCCGTTCAGGTCCACCGCCACCACGCTGACCGGCCACGGGCCCTTGCGGCCCAGCCGCGCCAGCTCGTCCTCATAGTAGGCACGGTTGTAGAGCTTGGTCAGCACGTCGTGCTTGCCCAGGAACTCGACATAGGCCTCGGCCTTCTTGCGCGCCGTGATATCGGTCAGCGACACCAGCACCTGGTCCCAGTCCGCTTCCCGCCCGGGGAACACCGACCACTGCATGAAGACGTCCACGGCGCGGCCATCGAGCGCGTAGTTGATGACTTCGCGCTGCTGCCACAGCTTCTCGTGCCAGAGGTCGATCAGCTGCTCGGCAAAATGGATGCGCATGTCGTCGCGGAACACATCGCCCAGCCGCGACAGCAGGACTTGCTTGCTGTCCGCGCCGAACATCTGCAGCGTCTGCTGGTTGACGTCGAGCACACGGATCTCCTGCATGCAGCGCGAGACAAAGTCCGGATGCACGTTGAGGAAGGTGCGGAAGTCAGTAATGCCGGCGCCGCGCACCTCATCGAGCAGCACCTTGACCGCGCTGAAGTCCTCCACCCACAGCGACACCGGCGAATGCTCGAACAGTCCCAGCGCATACTGCTCGCTGCGGCGCAATTCGCGCTCGGTGCGCATGCGCGCGGTGATGTCCTTGATCGACAGCAGCACGCGCTCCCAGGTGTGTTCGTGGCCCGGCATCACCGTGGCCTCCAGCTGGATGTCGAGCCGCTCGCCATCCAGCGTGTAGTTGACGGTCTGGCTGGCGAAGCGATTGCCGCCGTCCCACAGCTGGCCGAGTTCCTCGACATGCTGGTCGAGCATGTCGTCGCGGAAGACTGTGTCGAGGTTGGCCACCAGGTCGTCGAGATCGGCTGCGCGGAACAGCTCCAGCGTGCGCCGGTTCACGTCGATCACGCGGATCAGCGCCGAGCACTGCGCCGCTTGCTGCGGGTTCGCGCGCAGGTGGGCGCGCAAGTCGGTGACACCTTCCTTGCGCAGTTGCGCAAAATACTCGCGCACGGCGCTGAAGTCTTCCAGCCACAGCGAGACAGGTGCCAGTTGGAACAGGGTTTGATAGTCGTCCAGGTTGTTGCCGGCAGAGGTGCCGGCACCCCTGCCGACGGACGGCGCCGCGGATGCACTGCTCAAGGCTTTTCTCCTTTTTCTTTTTCCCGTGGTGCGCGGCGCCCGTGGTCGGCCTTCGCCCCCGGAGACCAGCCGGGCCGCCCCTGCGCACCAGCGCATTAGGATAGGCGAGGCGCCGGCAAAAGGGGAGGGATATTGCGGACAGGCGCCAGGGCTAGCCTGCCAGCCGCTGCACGATGGCGGCCAGCGTGCCCAGCGCCCGCTCGATCTGCGCTGAGCGCGGCGTGCCGCAGTTGACGCGCAGGCAGTGGTCGAAGCGGCCGGCGTTGGAGAACATCACGCCCGGCATCACGCGGATGCCGGCCTGCAGCGCCTGGTCGAATACCGCTTCGGACGATACCTGCGCGGGCAGCTCCACCCACAGGTGCATGCCGCCGCGCGGCGACCCCAGCCGCGTGCCGGCGGGAAAGCTGGCGGCGATGGCCTGCGCAAACCATTCGCGCTGCGCGCGCAGCCGGGTGCGCAGCCGGCGCAGGTGGCGGTCGTGCGCGCCGGAAGCAAGAAAGTCCGCGGCCGCCATCTGCGACAGCATCTCGTTGGGTCGCGACAGGCCGAACTTGAGCATCTCCACCCGCGCCTGCCATTTGCCGGCGGCGATCCAGCCCAGGCGCATGCCGGGCGCCAGCACCTTGTGCAGCGAGGCGCAGTGGATCACGTTGCCGCTGCCATCCCAGGCCTTGGCCGCGGCCGGCGGCGCATCGCTGTCGGCGGTGGCCGAGAAGCAGTCGTCCTCGATCAGCGCGATGCCGCGCGCTTCGCACCACTGCACCAGCCGCGCCTTGTGCGCGTCCGGCATGATGCAGCCGAGCGGGTTCTGCAGGTTGGGCACCACTGCCACTGCGCGGATGTTGTCGTAGTGCTGCGCGGCCAGCTCCAGCGCCTCCAGCGAGATGCCGGTCTGGGGGCTGCACGGGATTTCCAGCGCGCGCATGCCCAGGCTTTCCAGGATCTGCAGCAGGCCATAGTAGGTCGGGGACTCCACCGCAATCACGTCGCCCGGGCCGGCCACCGCGCGCAGCGCGAGGTTGAGCGCCTCGGTGCAGCCGTGCGTGATGACGATCTCTTCGGGTGCCAGCTGCACGCGGTTGCGCAGCGCCTGCCGCGCAATCGCGGCGCGCAGCGGCTGGTAGCCATCGGACTCGACCGCTTCGCCGAACAGCTGCGGATGCCGGCGCAGCGCACGCGCCGCGGCACTGCGCAGGGCCTCGGTCGGGTAGAGCGACGGCGCGCAATAGGCGCCGCCCAGATCGGTATGCACGTGCTCATGCTGGCTGCGTGCCAGCAAGCCTGAAATGCGCTGGTGGATGCCGACGTACTGGGCCGGGTCCGGCAGCGCGGCGGCGGGCTCTGACAGTTCGGCCAGCGGCCCGCGCAGCGGCGCGGCAACAAAGTAGCCCGAGCGCGGGCGCGCTTCCAGCAGGCCGTCGCTTTCCAGTTGCCGGCATGCCTGCAGCGCGGTGGACAGGCTCACGCTGTGCAACGCCATCAGCGCGCGCACCGACGGCATGCGGTCGCCGGCGGCGAGCGTGCCGGATTCAATGGCGCGGCGGTAGTGGCCGGCAACCTGGCGGTAGAGCGGGGTGGTGTCCATGGGGGGATCGTGGCGTGGTCGGCCGCATCGGTACAGATACAGAGGCGGGGCCCCTGTATCGTAACAGCCCGAAATCCTGGTTGCTGTTCCGGTCCAGGCGGTACACCGGTGTGCCTGCCGCACGCGCTGGCCGGTCGATAGGCTGGAGTCCTGTGCCTGTTACCGGAGTCCTGCCATGCAAAGCGATCTCAACGACACATCGACCGTGGTGCCGCTGGCGGCCGGCCAGAGCCTGCGCCTGCGCGTGGCGGCGGGCACCGTGCTGCATGCCGGCGTGGGTGAACTGGAGGTAGCCGGTCCGCCGCAATGGCTGGCCGATACCTGCTACGTACCGCGGCGGCGCCTGCGCGCGGGCGACACGTGGATCGTGCCCGCGCGCGGCTGGCTGGCGGTGTCGGCAAGCCGCGCCGGCGCGCTGTCGGTCACGGCCCCGCCGGGTTGGCTGCCCCGGCTGCAAGCCTGGCTGGCGTTGTCCTGGCGCCGCACCGGCCCGGCCTGCCAGCCCGTATCCCGCCCGATTCCCGACTCCGCGCCCGAAAGACTATAAAATTGCGCTCCGGCCGGCCTGGCACATTGGTGTGCCCAACCCCCCGGCCGCAGTTCTCGGGTTCCCCATGCTACGTCTAAGTGAAGTCAAACTCCCGCTCGACCATACCGAAAGCGATCTGGACGCCGCCGTGCGCACCGGCGCCGCGCAGATCGGCGTCAAGGGAGACGGCCTGATCGGCTATACCGTGTTCCGCCGTGCCCACGATGCGCGCAAGCGCTCGGATATCAAGCTGACCTACATCATCGATATCGAGGTGCGGGACGAGGCCGCCGCCATCCAGCGCATGGCCGGCAAGCCGAACTGGAGCGTGACGCCCGACATGGCGTACCACTTCGTTGCGCGCGCGCAGGCAGGCAGCACGCATCCGCGCCCGGTGGTGATCGGCATGGGCCCGTGCGGCTTGCTGGCCGGGCTGATCCTGGCGCAGTCGGGCTTCCGCCCCATCATCCTGGAGCGCGGCAAGGCAGTGCGCGAGCGCACCAGGGACACCTTCGGCCTGTGGCGCAAGAGCGTGCTCAACCCCGAGTCCAACGTGCAGTTCGGCGAAGGCGGCGCGGGCACGTTCTCGGACGGCAAGCTGTACAGCCAGATCAAGGACCCGAAGCACTATGGCCGCAAGGTGCTCAACGAGTTCGTGCGCGCCGGCGCGCCGGAAGACATCCTGTACAAGGCACGCCCGCATATCGGCACCTTCCGACTCGTGAGCATGGTCGAGAAGATGCGCGCCGAGATCACCGAGCTGGGTGGCGAGATCCGCTTCGAGACGCGCGTGGACGATATCGACATCGACGGCGGCCAGGTGCGCGGCCTGAAGCTGTCCACCGGCGAATACCTGGAAGCCGACCACGTCATCATGGCGGTGGGCCACAGCGCGCGCGACACCTTCGAGATGCTGCATGAGCGCGGCGTGTTCATGGAGGCCAAGCCGTTCTCGCTGGGCTTCCGCATCGAGCATCCGCAGGGGCTGATCAACCGCAGCCGCTTCGGCAAGTTCGCGGGCAACAAGCTGCTGGGCGCGGCCGACTACAAGGTGGTGCATCACTGTAGCAACGGCCGTTCGGTGTACAGCTTCTGCATGTGCCCGGGCGGCACGGTGGTGGCGGCTGCTTCCGAGCCGGGCCGCGTGGTGACCAACGGCATGAGCCAGTACAAGCGCGCCGAGCGCAACGCCAATGCCGGCATCGTGGTCGGCATCACGCCGGAGGACTATCCCGGCGGTCCGCTCGCCGGCATCGAATTCCAGCGCAAGTGGGAAGAGCGCGCGTTCGAGCTGGGCGGTAGCAACTACTGCGCGCCGGGCCAGCTGGTAGGCGATTTCATCGCCGGCCGGCCGTCGACCGCGCTGGGCTCGGTGGAGCCCTCGTACAAGCCCGGCGTGACGCCGACCGACCTGAGCACGTCGCTGCCTGACTACGTGATCGAGGCGATCCGCGAGGGCATTCCCGAGATCGACAAGAAGCTGCCCGGCTTTGCCCTGCATGATGCCGTGCTGACCGGTGTGGAAACGCGCACCTCGTCGCCGCTGCGCATCCGCCGCAACAACGATGACTACCAGAGCATCAATGTGAAGGGCCTGTACCCGGCAGGCGAAGGCGCGGGCTATGCCGGCGGCATCTACTCCGCGGCGATCGACGGCATCGAAGTGGCCGAGGCGGTGGCGCTCAGCATCGTCGGCGGCAAGGCCGCCTAAGCCTGCTGCAGGTAAGCCGCGGCCCCAAGCGCCGCGGTGCGCCCGCTGGCAAAGCACGCCGTCAGCAGGTAGCCGCCGGTGGGCGCTTCCCAGTCCAGCATCTCGCCCGCGCAGAACACGCCCGGCAGCGCGCGCAGCATCAACCCTTCATCCATCGCTTCGAAGCGCACGCCGCCGGCGCTGCTGATGACTTCGTCGATGGGCCGCGGGCGCAGCAGCCGCAGCGGCAGCGCCTTGATCGATGCCGCCAGCGTGTCGGCATCGTGCATCGCTTCCTTGGACAGGCATTCGCGCAGCAGTCCGGCCTTGACGCCGGTGAGGCCAAGCCGGCTTTGCAGGTGGCTCGACAGCGAGCGCGCGCCGCGCGGATGCGTTACCTGCGCGCTGACGTGTTCGGCGCTGTGCGCCGGCAACAGGTCAAGGTGGATGGTGGCGTCGCCATCGGCTTCGATGCGGTCGCGGATCGGCGCTGACAGCGCATAGACCAGGCTGCCTTCGATGCCGGTCGCGCTGATGACGAACTCGCCCTGGCGGTAGTGCGCGTGTTCATCGCGGCCGGTCAGGGCGATGGCTGCCGGCTTGACCGGCTCGCCGGCAAAGCGCGCCGCAAACGCTTCGCTCCACGCCACATCGAAACCGCAGTTGGCGGGCCGCAGCGGCGCAATCTCGACGCCGCGCTCGGCCAGCCGCGGCACCCACGCACCATCTGATCCCAGCCTTCCCCAGCTGGCACCGCCCAGCGCCAGCACCACCGCGCGCGCCTGCACGACCGTTTCACCGTGCGGCGTGGCAAAGCGCAGCGCGTGCTGCGCGTCATCGTCCCAGCCCAGCCAGCGGTGACGCATATGGAACTGCACGCCGGACTCTCGCAGGCGGTGCAGCCACGCGCGCAGCATCGGCGCGGCCTTCATGTCGGTCGGGAAGACGCGGCCGGAACTGCCGACGAAAGTCTCGATGCCAAGCCCGTGCACCCAGTCGCGCAGGGCCTGCGGGCCGAAGCCCGCCAGCATCGGCGCGATCTGCGCCATGCGGTTGCCGTAGCGGCCAAGGAAGGCCGGCTCCGGCTCTGCATGGGTCAGGTTCATGCCGCCCTTGCCGGCCATCAGGAACTTGCGCCCGACCGACGGCATCGCGTCATAGACGGCCACGCTGGCCCCCTGCGCCGCCAGCACTTCGGCCGCCATCAGGCCGGCCGGACCGCCGCCGATGACGGCAACGTCGAGGCTGGCTTGGGAAGGGGAGGAAGTGGCGGAAGAGGGCATCAGGAGGCTCGGCAGGGGCGGGGGGTGTTTCCGCCGCGGATTATAGAGCCTGCGGCAGCGCTAGAATGACGGTTTGCCGCGCCTTGCCATCATGACCTCCGCCACTCACTCCGCAGACACCGTCGTCGCCGCCACCCGCCACTGGCTGGAACGGGCCGTGATCGGGCTCAACCTGTGCCCGTTCGCCAAGAGTGTGTATGTGAAGGAGCAGGTGCGCTACGTGGTCAGCACCGTCACCGAGGCGCCGGACGTGATGGACGACCTGGAGCGCGAACTGTGCCTGCTGGCCGATGCCGACCCGGCGCAGGTCGACACCACGCTGCTGATCCTGCCCGATGCCGTGGCGGACTTCCTCGACTTCAACGACCTGCTGTATTTTGCCGAGCGCCTGCTCGGCAGCCTCGGGCTGGAAGGCACGCTGCAGATCGCCAGCTTCCATCCGCAGTACCAGTTTGCCGGGACCGAGCCGGACGATATCGAGAACTACACCAACCGCGCGCCGTATCCGATCCTGCACCTGCTGCGCGAGGATTCCATCGCCCGCGCGGCGGCGGCGTTCCCGGATGCGGCGGACATCTACGAGCGCAACCAGGCCACCATGCGCCGCCTGGGCCACGACGGCTGGCAGCGCTGGATGGCGGGCGAGGGCGAGCCCGGGGAAGCGTGATTACGCTGCCGCCGCCGGCGCGGCGAAGAAGCGCTCGCGCATCTCTTCCAGCCCCAGTCTTTCCAGCACCTCTTCCAGCCGCTCGGCCGGGCGGCGGCGCGGCAGGTCCTTGTACTGCGCGATGATCAGCTCGTTCTTCATCGAGTGTTCCCAGCCCACCAGCTCGGTCACGCTGACCTGGTAGCCATGCGCCTCCAGCTGCAGGCAGCGCAGCACATTGGTCACCTGGCTGCCGAATTCGCGCGTATGCAGCGGGTGGCGCCAGATCTCCGTCAGCGGATTGCCCGCCAGCAGCTTGCCCTTGTGCTTGCGCAGCACGCTGGCCACCTCGGCCTGGCAGCAGGGCACCAGCACGATATGGCGGGCCTCTTTGGCCAGCGCAAAGCGGATCGCGTCGTCGGTCGCGGTATTGCACGCATGCAGCGCGGTGACGACATCGACGGTGGGCGGCAGCTGCGGCGACGTGATCGAATCCGCCACCGACAGGTTCAGGAACGACATCCCAGGAAAACCCAGCCGCGCAGCCAGCGCCTGCGAGGTCTTCACCAGTTCTTCACGGGTTTCGATGCCGAAGATGTGTGAGTCGTCCTGCAGCGCCTTGAAGAACAGGTCGTAGAGGATGAAGCCCAGGTATGACTTGCCGGCGCCGTGGTCCACCAGCGTGACATGGCCGCGCTCGGTCTTGACCTCCTGCAGCAGCGGTTCGATGAACTGGAACAGGTGGTAGACCTGCTTGAGCTTGCGCCGGCTGTCCTGGTTCATCTTGCCGTCGCGCGTCAGGATATGGAGTTCCTTGAGCAGTTCGATGGACTGGCCGGGGCGGATTTCGTGGGTATTTGACATGAGGGGGACTGCACAGGCTGCGGGGCGCGGCGCGCCCCGGAATGCCGACAGTTTACCGAAAACTCCGGCGGGCTCCCCTGAAGGCGAGTGGCGATGACGCCGTCGGGGCGTGCTGTGCGCTAAAGTTCTCAGCGCTCCTGCCGTTGGATAAGAATCGATAACAAGCGGAGCGCCGGCACCCGCCGCGTCGCCGCAAGACGATTCAGGGGACGCATGACGCATGAATCGGGTTTGCGCCTGGAACTTGCCGAGCCAGGCGAGCAGGTGCATGCACGCTACGCGCCGCAGCCAGGCAGGCTGCCGCCGGACCAGGCCAGCCTGCGCCAATGCCTGGACAGCCTGGGCTGGGCCGGCGCGCGGCTGGATGCGCGCGCGGTGGCGCAGTTCCTGGCGCAATGCCAGCGGGCCGGGCATGAGATCGATGCCACCATCGGCACGCTGATTGACGGCGCGTTCGAGCTCGACATCACCGCCGACGGCCTGGCCGTGCGGCTCACGCTGCTGCCAGCCGAAGGCGGCCGCCCGGTAAGCGCGGAGGACATCCGCCGCGCCGTGGCGGAGCGCGGCGTGGTGGCACCGATCCAGACCCTGGCACTGGACGCCGCGCTGGCCGAAGGCAGCTGCGAGCTGCGCACCATTGCCGCCGGCGTCGCGCCGCGCCAGGGTGAGCCGGCGCGCTTCATCAACCTGCTCGAGCCGCGCAAGCCAGCGCAGCCTGACGACGAGGCCGGCAAGGTCGACCTGCGCGACCTGGGCAACCTGCTGCTGGTCAGCCCCGGCACGCCGCTGATGCGGCGCGTCCCGGCGGTGCGTGGCAATGATGGCGTCGACGTATTCGGCAAGCCCGTCGCCGCCGATCCGGTCGATGATCCGCCCTTTGCCGAAGGCCTGACCGGCGCTGCCGCCGATGCCGACGATCCGGAGCTGCTGCGCGCGGTGATCGCCGGATCGCCGGTGGTTGGCGTGCACGGCATCTCGGTCAGCCCCGTGGTGCAGGTGGAATCGGTCGACCTGCACTCAGGCAACGTGGCGTTCGACGGCACGCTGCGCGTGTCGGGCGACATCCGCACCGGCATGTCGGTCAACGTCAGCGGCGACGTGGTGGTCGAGGGCACCATCGAAGCCGCCAACGTCGAGGCTGGCGGCAATGTCATCGTCAAGGGCGGCATCATCGGCAAGGCTGACACCGGCCGCGCCGAAGGCGGCATCAGCCGCGCCAGCGTGCGCTGCAAGGGCGCGGTGAAGGCGCGCTTTATCGAGAATGCCGTGGTCGAGGCCGGCACCGAGGTCAACGTCGAAAGCGGCATCCGGCAGAGCGATGTTGCTGCCGGCGAGCGCATCGTGGTGGGCGGCACTGGCGCGCAGGGCAGCATCAGCGGCGGCCGCAGCCGTGCCTTGCTGGCGGTGCGCGCCGCGGTGCTGGGCGCACCGGCCGGCACGGCCACCAGCATCCAGGTCGGCCTGAATCCTTTTGCCGACGCACAGCGCGCCGCGCTGGAAGCCGAGCGCCGCCGCATGCTGGAAGAGCAGAACAAGGTCAAACAGCTGGTGGATTTCTTTGCCAAGCATCCCGAGAAGGCCGTGGGCGACCTGCGCGAAAAGGCGCGCGCGACACTGTTCAAGCTGTCGCGTGACCTGTTCGAGCTGGAGGCACGCCTGACCGAGCTGGGGCAGCAGATGCAGCCGGCCGCCGATGCCGTGATCGACGCCGCGCGCCGCATCCATGGCGGCGTCACGCTGCAGGTGGGCAGCCGCGTGCTCAAAGTGATGGAAGACAAGCCTGGCGGCCAGATCCGCCTGGTCGACGACCGCATCACCGTCAGCTGAGCGCGCGCTGTTATCCGCGGGGATTTGTACTATGCTGCAGTTATGTCCTGGGGTGCCGCAGGATGGGCGAGAGAGCTAGAGTCGGGCAGTGAATGAAGAAGCGGATCAGCACTCTGTGGAAGCGTTACACGGAACCAACTCACGTGGCACTGGAATAACCGGAAGGCCAGCCATCAAGGCTGGCCTTTCTGCTTTCTGTGACGGCTGCCAGGCGAACTACACTGTAGGTGCAACCATTATCCAAAGGAGGTTGCTATGGCCGCCACCTTGATTACCGCGCTGGTCCTTATCGCCCTTGTTGCGTGTGCCGCAATTGTCATCTGGACGTTGCGGGAAAAGAACCCGACGCTGCTGCAGCAGCAGGAGCAGTCGGTGCGCACATGGTTTGACCACATGATCCATCGCCACTGACGCCTGGCGATTGGCATTCGGGCAGCCCGCCGCAACGGCGGGCTTTGTCATGAGCTGAGGCTCATACCGCCCACAATCGCAGTTCATGCAATCCGCTGCGCTCCACCCGGGTGCCGAGTGCCCGTCCCTCGTCTTCAAACATGGCCTGCAGCCACGCCATATCCACTTCGCGCGCATAGGCCAGCCGGAAATGGCTGCGCCGCAATGGCACCAGCCGCAGGTCGGCGCTGCCGCCGGCATCGAAGCTGACGAAGGCCATCAGCGCCAGGTCCGGCCGGTAAGCGTCGTAGCCACCGATGCCTTCGTAGTCGTTGATGAAATCGCCGCAGCCATACAGGATCGGCTTGCCGGCATGCAGCTCAATACCGAGCGGATGATGCGAGGAATGCCCGTGCACGATGTCGATTTCGCCGCTTTCCACCAGCCCGCGGGCGAAGGCGCGTTGCGCGGGGTCGATATGGTAGCCCCAGTTCGGGCCCCAGTGGATCGATACCACCACGACGTCGCCGGCACGCCTGAGCTTGCGCACCTGTGCGGCAATGCGTTCGCGCGATGTAACGGACCAGTCTTCCAGCAGGTTCACGCCGGAATGCCCGGCGCTGGCGCGCCAGGCTGCGGGGGTGCCGGCATTTTCCATGGCGAGGGCCAGCACCACCACGCGGCCGCCGCCGGGCAGTGGCAGCAGTGCGGCTTGCGCCGCGCTCGCCTCGTCGGGGCCGGCACCGGCATGTGCGATATGCGCCCCGTCGAGCGCTGCCACCGTATCAGTCAGGCCCGCGCGGCCCCAGTCCATCACATGGTTGTTGGCCAGCACCGCGCAGTCGATGCCGGCGGCCTGCAGGCAGGCGATATTGCCCGGATGCATGCGATAGTGCACCGCCTTGCCGGGCCAGGCATCGTCGCTGGTGGTGATGGCGGTTTCCAGGTTGACGATGCGCGGCCGCGCAGCGCGCCTTTCCAGTTCTGCCAGGGCATCGCCCCAGGGGTATTCCGGCGCGGCGGGGCGCGCGATCGGGCCGGCCTTGCGCTCGGCCAGGTGCACGTAGTCGAGCGCGGAATGCACGTACGATTCATGCAGCAGCGGTTGGCTGGGATGCGCCAGGATCTGGTCGATGCCGCGCCCGGTCATCACGTCGCCGCACAGGAACAGGGGAGGGTGGCTGGCTGTGTTCATGGCGCAGCCGGTCGGCGCGTGGGGACCGTGCCGGCTGTTCATTCATGATAGGCCGGTAGGGTGGCGGGGCGGCATGATCGCGTTGCGGCACTTGCCATGGAGATTGTGCGCGTGGGGCCAGAGTCCCATTTACATTCATCCGGTGCGTGCCTTTAATGATGTAGTCATCGGTCCTCGTGGCCATCTCCCTGCACCCAAACGCCGCGGGCCGTCCGATGTTTCCAACCAGCATCGGGAGGCACATCATGGCCCAGCCATCGCAGGAACACATTGAGGCACTCAAGGCGCAGCTGCGCGGGCGCCTGCTGCAGCCAGACGACAGCGGCTACGACGAAGCGCGCCGCATCTGGAACGCGATGATCGACCGCCGTCCGCCACTGATCGTGCAGGCTGCGGGCGCTGCCGACGTGATCGCCGCGGTCAACTTTGCGCGCGACCATGGCGTGCTGCTGTCGATACGCGGCGGCGGCCACAATATCGGCGGGCTGGCGATCTGCGAAGACGGCATGGTGCTCGACCTGTCGCAGATGAAATCCGTGCGGATCGATCCCCACGCGCAACGCGGCTATGTGGAGCCTGGCGCCACACTGCGCGATTTCGACCATGAGGCGCAGGCCTTTGGCCTCGCCACGCCACTGGGCATCAACTCCACCACCGGCGTGGCCGGGCTGACGCTCGGCGGCGGCTTCGGCTGGCTCAGCCGCAAGTTCGGCACCACCGTCGACAACCTGGTGTCGGCACAGGTCGTGACTGCCGACGGCAAGCTGGTACGCGCCAGCGCCGACGAGAATGCCGACCTGTTCTGGGCGCTGCGCGGCGGCGGCGGCAACTTTGGCGTGGTAACGATGTTCGAGTTCCGGCTGCACCCGGTCGGCCCCGAGGTCTATGGCGGCCTGATCGTCTATCCGCTGGAACAGGCCGCCGCGGTGCTGCCGGCCTACCGTGAACTGTTCAAGTCGATGCCGGACGAGCTGACCGTCTGGGTGGTGCTGCGCCAGGCGCCGCCGCTGCCGTTCCTGCCGCCCGAGGCGCACGGCAAGCCGATCGCGGCACTGGCGATCTGCTATATCGGCCCCCCGGACAAGGGGCCGGAATTGGTCGAGCCATTGCGCAAGCTCGGCACGCCCTATGGAGAGCATGTCGGTCCCATGCCGCTTACGGCATGGCAGCAGGCGTTCGATCCATTGCTGACGCCGGGCGCTCGCAACTACTGGAAATCGCACAACTTCGCCGGCCTGGACGACGGCCTGATCACGATGCTGATCGAGCAGATCGGCAAACTGCCCTCGCCGCAATGCGAGGTCTTCATCGGCGCCATGGGCGGGCAGACCAACCGCGTCGCGCCCGATGCCACCGCCTACGCCAGCCGCGACGCCAACTTCATCATGAACCTGCACGGGCGCTGGGACGCGCCCGCTGACGACGACAAGTGCATCGGCTGGGCCCGTGAAGTGTTCCGCGCGGCAACGCCATACGCGCTGGGCAGCGTCTATGTGAACTTCCTGACACAGGAAGAAACCGACCGCATTGGCGCGGCTTACGGGCCCAACTACGACCGGCTGGTCGAGGTGAAGCGGCGCTACGATCCGGACAACCTGTTCCGCCACAACCACAACATCAATCCAGCGGCGTAACTGGCGTAATCTGCAGGGACAGGCAGGAAAGCGGGGCAGGGCGGGTGGCCTGCCCCGTTTTCACGCGGCTGCAATACTGGCATGCGAGCATCGCCGCGACCGCGTTGTATCCACAGGGAGAGCAGATCAGATGAGACCGGGCGAAGCAGAACTGGTGCGGCGCATCCACAACGAGGTGGCCGACTACTACGACGAAGAGATCGAACTGGAACTGGACGACCGCGAAGCCAGCGAGGCCTTCGGCGATCCGGTGCACCTGGACGACGAGGCCGAGCAGGACAGCCGCCGGCACTATTTCCGCGAGCTGTTCCGCCTGCAGGGCGAACTGGTGCGGCTGCAGAGCTGGGTGGCTGCCACCGGGCACAAGATCGTCATCATCTTCGAGGGGCGCGACGCTGCCGGCAAGGGCGGCGTGATCAAGCGCATCACGCAGCGCCTGAACCCGCGCGTCTGCCGCGTGGCGGCGCTGCCCGCGCCCAACGACCGCGAACGCACCCAGTGGTACTTCCAGCGCTACGTGGCGCAGTTGCCCGCCGCCGGCGAGATCGTGCTGTTCGATCGCAGCTGGTACAACCGCGCCGGCGTCGAGCGCGTGATGGGCTTCTGCTCCGACGACCAGTACGAAGAGTTCTTCCGCTCCGTGCCCGAGTTCGAAAAGATGCTGGTGCGCTCCGGCATCCAGGTGATCAAGTACTGGTTCTCGATCACGCACGACGAACAGCGCCTGCGCTTCCTCAGCCGCATCCACGATCCGCTCAAGCAGTGGAAGCTGAGCCCGATGGACCTGGAATCGCAGCGCCGCTGGGAGGACTACACCAAGGCCAAGGAAACCATGCTCGAGCGCACGCATATTGCCGAAGCGCCATGGTGGGTGGTGCAGGCCGACGACAAGAAGCGCGCACGGCTGAACTGCATCCATCACCTGCTGAGCCAGGTCCCCTATGCGGAAGTGGAGGCGCCCAGCGTGGTGCTGCCGGGGCGCGAACGGCATGAGGACTATGTGCGGCAACCGGTGCCGAAGGAGATGATCGTGCCGGATGTGTATTGAGGGATCGGGCACTAGGGTATGCACGGGGTGCGCCATCGTCCCCCTGGGGTAGACGGCTACCTATAATGAAAACAGCCACCTGGAAATCCAAGGGTGGCCGTTATCGTGGAACTGCTAGTTTTTTGGGCGGCCATGCTTGCTGCCTACCTCCTGATGAAGCGTGCCGGCTGCTTCAGCCAGCCGGTGCTTTATCCCGACTTCGATCATCCCTTCCGCTACTGGTGGGCGCAACGGCTGGGGCGCCAGCTGCTACCGCCGACTTTGCCGGATCACAGGCAACAAAAAACCCGGAGAGCGTGACGCTGTCCGGGTTTGTTTGTGTGGGCGATGCCCTGGAATTCTGTGGTGCCGAAGAGAGGAATCGAACCCCCGACCTTCTCATTACGAATGAGCTGCTCTACCGACTGAGCTACTTCGGCAACATGTTCCGGTGAACTGGAACAGCCCGCAATAGTAGCAGCGTTTTTCCGCCTTGTGAACCCCTTTTGTGTCGCCCGTGCCATCCGGCCGGGGCCAAAAGAAAACGGGGCGCCACCTGGGCGCCCCATCTTATTGCCGCGTGGCCGGAATCAGGCCTTGCCTTCGGCTTCCAGGTGGTAGCGGGTGACGCGTTCCACTTCGTTCTTGGAGCCCAGAATCACGGAGACGCGCTGGTGCAGTTTTTCGGGCTGCACGTCCATGATGCGCTGGTGGCCGTTGGTGGCGGCGCCGCCGGCCTGTTCGACCAGCATGGCCATCGGGTTGGCTTCGTACATCAGGCGCAGCTTGCCGGGTTTTTCCGGCTCGCGCTTGTCCCACGGGTACATGAAGACGCCGCCGCGGGTCAGGATGCGGTGCACGTCGGCGACCATCGAGGCGACCCAGCGCATGTTGAAGTTCTTGCCGCGCGGGCCTTCTTCGCCGGCCAGGCATTCGTCGATATAGCGGCGCACGGGCGGGGCCCAGTGGCGCATGTTCGACATGTTGATGGCGAATTCCTTGGTGTCGTCCGGGATCGTCACGTTGGAGTGCGTCAGCACGAAGCTGCCGGCCTCGCGGTCCAGCGTGAACATGTGCACGCCGTTGCCCACGGTCAGCACCAGGGTGGTCTGCGGGCCGTAGACGGCGTAGCCGGCGGCGACCTGGTGGGTGCCGGGCTGCATGAAGTCGGCCTCGGTCACGGTCTGGCCCGGCTTGGGCATGTGCAGCACCGAGAAGATGGTGCCGATCGAGACGTTGACGTCAATGTTCGACGAGCCATCCAGCGGATCGAACAGCAGCAGGTATTCGCCCTTCGGGTAGCGGTTGGGAATCTCGTAGAACGATTCCATTTCTTCCGACGCCATCGCGGCGAGGTGGCCGCCCCATTCGTTGGCGTCGAGCAGTACTTCATTGGCAATCACGTCCAGCTTCTGCTGGGTTTCGCCCTGCACGTTGCCGGTGCCGGCCGAGCCCAGCACGCCGGCGAGGGCGCCCTTGCTGACGGCGTTGGAAATGGCCTTGCAGGCGCGCGCGACCACTTCGATCAGCAGCCGCAGTTCGGGCTGGATCGTGTTGTGCTTGCGCTGCTCCTCGACCAGGTAGCGGGTGAGGCTGATGCGAGTCATGGTTGGTTCTCCTTGGATGGCCGCAATTCTACATGCCAGACCACGCAGGGCCGGGCAAAGGGGGCGTTGGCGGGCCTCCTTGTGTCGTTCCCGCCGCTCAGGCGGCCAGCGCCTTGCCGACGATCTCGCGCACGTCGCGCGACAGCGTGCTGCTGGCCGCGACGCGTTCCAGTTCGGCGCGCATGCGGTCGCGCAGCGCCAGTTCGTACTTCTGCCAGCGGTCCATCACGCGCGCCAGGCGCGCGGCCACTTGCGGGTTGATGGCGTCGAGCGCCAGCACCTGGTCGGCCCAGAAGCGGTAGCCCGAGCCGTCCTGGGCGTGGAACTGCGCCGGGTTGCCGGAGCAGAAGCTGAAGATCAGCGAACGCGCGCGGTTGGGGTTGCGCAGGTTGAAGGCGGGGTGCTCCATCAGTGCGCACACGGTGTCGATGGTGCGCTTGCCGGCGTGCGGGCCGACTTCACCGCGCTGCATGCCTTGCAGCGAGAACCATTTGTCGATCACCAGCGGGTCGTCCTCGAAGCGCTCGTAGAAGTCCGCCAGCGCGTGTTCGCGGCCGGGGGCGAAGCTGTTGACCAGCGCCGACAGCGCGGCGAAGCGGTCGGTCATGCTGTCGGCGTTCTGGTACTGCTGCTCGGCCAGCGCCTGCATCGCGGCGTCGCCGCTGTCGGCCAGGTAGCTGAGCGCAAGGTTGCGCAGTGCGCGCCTGGCGGCGGATGTGGCGTCGGGCGAGTAAGGGCCCGGCGTGGCGTTGGCCTCGTAGGCGGCCAGCCAGTCGGCCTGCAGTGCGCGCGCCAGGCCTTCGCGCATGAACTGGCGGGCGCGGTGGATGGCGGCGGGATCGGCCACGCCCATGCGCTCGGCCAGGTAGGCCTCGGCGGGCAGCACCAGCGCCTGTTCGCGGAAGGCGGGGTTGAGCGTGTCGTCGGTCAGCACGGCGCGCATGGCCTGCACCAGCGCGGGATCGAACTTGAGCTCGCGCCCGGCCTGGACGTCGGCCACCAGCTGCAGCAGTGCACGCGTGGCCAGGCGCTGCCCGGCTTCCCAGCGGTTGAAGGCATCGCTGTCGTGCGACAGCTGGAAGGTCAGCTGCGCGTCGGTGTATTCGGCATCGACGATCACCGGCGCCGAGAAGTTGCGCAGCAGCGACGGCAGCGGGGCACTGGCGCCGCGCGGCAGGTTGATGAAGCGGAAGCTCTGCTCGGCCTGCGTGAAGTCGAGCACGCGCGTGGTCGCTCCGGGCGCGCTTTCGCCTTCCAGTTGTAGCGGCAGGTCCTTGCCGTCGGCGCCAAGCAGCCCGAGTGCGAACGGGATATGGAAGGGCTGTTTCTCGGGCGTGCCGGCGCGGGTCTCGATGCCGACCTTGGGGCAGCGCTGCGACAGCGTCAGCGTCAGGCAGCCGTCGTCGCCGTTCCAGTCCGTGCGCGCCGTCACCACCGGGGTGCCGGCCTGGCTGTACCACAGGCCGAACTGGCTCAGGTCGCGGCCGTTGGCGTCGGCCATGGCCGCGCGGAAATCGTCGCAGGTGACGGCCTGGCCGTCATGGCGCTGGAAGTACAGGTTCATGCCCTTGCGGAAGCCGTCGCGGCCCAGCAGGGTCTGGTACATGCGCACGACTTCGGCGCCTTTCTCGTAAACCGTGACGGTGTAGAAGTTGTTGATCTCTTCGTAGCTGTCGGGGCGCACCGGGTGCGCCATCGGGCCGGCGTCCTCGGGGAACTGCACCTGGCGCAGCACGCGCACGTCCTCGATGCGCTTGACCGCGCGGCCGGACTCGGAGCCCATCATGTCGGCCGAGAACTCCTGGTCGCGGAACACCGTCAGGCCTTCCTTGAGCGAAAGCTGGAACCAGTCGCGGCAGGTCACGCGGTTGCCGGTCCAGTTGTGGAAGTACTCATGGCCGACCACTGCCTCGATATTGGCGAAGTCGGTGTCGGTGGCGGTCTGCGCGTTGGCCAGCACGTACTTGGTGTTGAAGATGTTCAGGCCCTTGTTCTCCATCGCACCCATGTTGAAGTCGCCCACGGCGACGATCATGAAGCGGTCCAGGTCCAGTTCCAGCCCGAAGCGGTGCTCGTCCCAGCGGATCGAATGGATCAGCGAATCCATGGCGTGGCGGGTCTTGTCGAGGTCGCGCGCCTCGACCCAGACCTGCAGCAGCTTGTCCTTGCCGGAGGCGGACTGGATCCGCTCCTCGATGCATTCGAGCTTGCCCGCGACCAGCGCGAACAGGTAGGCCGGCTTGCGGAACGGGTCTTCCCACACGGCTTCGTGGCGGCCGTCGGGCAGTTCGCGCTGGCCCACCAGGTTGCCGTTGGACAGCAGCACTGGATAGGCGGCGCGGTCGGCGCGCAGCGTGACGCGGTAGGTCGCCATCACGTCGGGGCGGTCCAGGAAGTAGGTGATGCGGCGAAAGCCTTCGGCTTCGCACTGAGTGAAGAAGTTGCCGTTGGACACGTACAGGCCCGACAGCGTGGTATTGGCCGCGGGCTGGCACGCGGTGGCGATCTCCAGCGTGCCCTGTGCCGGCAAGCCAGGGATGGTCAGCGTGCCGGCATCCTGGGTCGCGTTGGCGACCGGCTTGCCGTCCAGGCTGACGCCGATCAGTTCGAGTTCCTCGCCGGCCAGCACCAGCGCTGCGTCGGGCGCGCCGGCCTGGCGCGCGAAGCGCAGCGTGCTGGTGACCACCGTGCGCTGGGGATCGAGGTCCAGCACCAGCTCGGCGTGGTCGATGGCGAACGGCGGCGGGGTATAGTCCTTGCGATAGACGGTAACGGGCGTGTCGGTGCGCAGCATGGAAAGATCCTGTCTTCGGAAGACCGTTAGGAAAGGGGGCGGGCCATGCGCGCGGCAGCGAAGCATGGCGCTGAAGTCCTCATTGTAGCCAAGGGGTCGGGGCGCGGCCCGGCGCAGCACGGCATCGGCATGCTGCGGGGAATTCCGCGCCGGCGGCGTGGTCTCAGAGACACGTGGATATTCAGAGGAAAGCGAGGTAGCACTATGTGGCAGCGCGCAGGCGGTGTCGGCAATGCAGGAGCGGCGGGCCCGTGGCCGGGGCAGCGCAGGTGGTGGGGGGCGATGGCGTTGCTGGCGGCGCTGCTGCTGTCGGGATGCGCCAGCACGGTGGTGACCGATGTCACGGCGTTCCGCCAGTCCGGCTGGCAGAACGAGGCGCCGCGCACCTACAGCTTCGAGAGCAGCGCCGAGCAGGCGGCGCAGCTGGACCGCCAGACCTATGAGCAGTGGCTGGCCACGGCGCTGGCGGGGATCGGCTTCGAGCAGGTGCCGGCGAAACAGGCGCGCTATCGCGTCAGCATGGACTTCGATGCCGCGCCCGGCATCGTGCGCGTGGCCGAGACCGTCTACCCGGACCCGTGGTACGGCCCGTGGGGCCCGTACTGGGGGCCTGGCTACTACCGCCCGTACGGGCCCTGGGGTCCGTGGGGCCCATGGGGGCCGGGCTACTGGCCGCCGCAGACCGTGGTGCGCGACGTGCCGGTGACGTTCTCCAGCCTGCGGGTGTATTTCAAGGATGCGGCCAGCGGCAAGCGGGTCTACCAGGTCACCGCGCAGAACCAGACCGAGAACGGCAGCCTGCCGGCGGTCATGCCCTATCTGATCCGCAGCGCCTTTACCGACTTCCCGGCCGAGAGCGGCCGTCCGCGCCGGGTGACGCTGGAGGTCGAGAAAAACGCAAAGTAGGGCGGCCGGGGCCCGGCCGCGCCGGTCCGGCCAGGCGATGCGTGCGGATGCATGCAGAGGCATGCGTCTGCACCTGCATTGCATACCCAATGGTAAAAGCTGTTTAACTGGAATAATCCACCCAAAAATCGGCCTGCAGGCGGGCTCTGGTGGTACTTTGCGCGGATACGTGGGCTAGAATGGTTGCTCGATTTTTCCGGCCTGTCTGCCGGAATCGTCAGTTTCGCTGCCAGGCGTTGTGCTTCGCTGCCGGCCCGTATCCTGAGGTTTCTCGATCGGGGCCGAGCCGGATCTTGGCGGGAGAGGGGCGCTTCCGGTCCGGGCCATTTTCCGGACGAGCCAATGAGCAGCAAGAAAAGCGGTGATGCACCGCAACATGCCCCGAACAGTCCTGAAGCGCAACTGCGCCTCGCTGCGCTGGAATACCACCGCAGCCCCACCAAGGGAAAGATCCAGGTAACCGCGACCAAGGCGCTGTCCAACCAGCGCGACCTGTCGCTGGCCTACTCGCCGGGCGTGGCCTATGCCTGCGAGGAAATCGCCAAGGACCCCGCCACCGCCGCCGAGTACACCTCGCGCGCCAACCTGGTGGCCGTGATCACCAACGGCACCGCCGTGCTGGGCCTGGGCGATATCGGCCCGCTGGCCGGCAAGCCGGTGATGGAGGGCAAGGGCTGCCTGTTCAAGAAGTTCGCCGGCATCGACGTGTTCGACATCGAGCTCGACGCGCGCGACCCGGACAAGATCGTCGAGATCGTCGCCGCGCTGGAGCCCACGCTGGGCGGCGTGAACCTGGAAGACATCAAGGCGCCGGAATGCTTCTACATCGAGCAGAAGCTGCGCGAGCGCATGAACATCCCCGTCTTCCACGACGACCAGCACGGCACCGCCATCATTTCGACCGCGGCGCTGCTGAACGGCCTGAAGATCGTGGGCAAGGACATTGCCAAGGTGAAGATGGCCGTATCGGGCGCCGGCGCGGCTGCGATTGCGTGCCTCGATACGATGGTGAGCCTCGGCGTGACGCGCGAGAACATCTCGGTGGTGGACTCGAAGGGCGTGATCTATGTGGGCCGCGATGCCAGCATGGAGGCCAACAAGGCCCGCTACGCGCAGGACACGTCGGCCCGCACGCTGGCGGATATCGTCAACGGCGCCGACGTCTTCCTGGGTTGCTCGACCGCCGGCGTGCTGACCGCCGAGATGGTCAAGACCATGGCCGACAAGCCCATCATCCTGGCGCTGGCCAACCCCGAGCCGGAAATCCGCCCGGAAGTGGCCAAGGCCGCGCGCCCGGACTGCATCATCGCCACCGGCCGTTCGGACTACCCGAACCAGGTCAACAACGTGCTGTGCTTCCCGTACATCTTCCGCGGCGCACTGGATTGCGGCGCGACCAAGATCACGGAAGCGATGAAGCTGGCCTGCGTCAAGGCCATCGCCGAGCTGGCCGAGGCCGAGCTGAACGACGCCGTTGCCGCCGCTTACGGCGGCCGTGAGCTGAAGTTCGGCCCGGACTACATCATCCCGACGCCGTTCGACCAGCGCCTGATCGAGAAGATCGCGCCGGCGGTGGCCAAGGCCGCAGAAGAATCCGGCGTGGCCACGCGCCCGATCAAGGATCTCGAGGCGTATCGCCAGCAGCTGTCCACCTATGTCTATCACACCGGCCTGATCATGAAGCCGGTGTTCTCGGCCGCCAAGGCCGCGCCCAAGCGCGTCGCCTACGCCGAGGGCGAGGAAGAGCGCGTGCTGCGTGCCGTGCAGACCGTGGTGGACGAAGGGCTGGCCCGTCCCACCCTGATCGGCCGTCCGCACGTGATCCAGATGCGCATCGAGAAGGCCGGCCTGCGCCTCAAGGCCGGGGTGGACTTCGATCTGGTCAATCCGGAAGAAGACCCGCGCTATCGCGCCTACCACGAGGCCTACCAGGCTCTGCGCGGCCGCGACGGCGTGACGCCGGACATGGCCAAGGTGGCACTGCGCCGCTCCAACACGCTGATCGGCGCCATGCTGATTCACATGGGCGATGCCGATGCGCTGCTGTGCGGCACGGTGGGCCGCTTCGAGGCACACCTCGAGCACGTGCGCGACGTGATCGGCCTGGCGCCGGGCGCCAAGGTGTTCGCTGCGATGAACGCGCTGATGCTGGAAAAACATACGCTGTTCATCACCGACACCTTCGTCAACGACGATCCCACCGCCGACGAACTGGCCGCGATCACGCAACTGGCCGCTGAGGAAATCGCGCGTTTCGGCCTCGTTCCCAAGGTCGCGCTGATGTCGCACTCGATGTTCGGTTCCTCTACCCGTCCGTCGGCGCGCAAGATGCGCGAGGCTGCGGGGATCCTGGCCAAGGTGGCACCGCACCTGGAAGTGGAAGGCGAGATGCAGGGCGACGCTGCCCTGGACGAAGACGTGCGCCGCCACTTCCTGCCGTCGACCAAGCTGGCCGGCAGCGCCAACCTGCTGGTGATGCCGACGCTGGACGCCGCCAATATCGCCTTCAACCTGCTCAAGATCACGGGCGGGCAGGGCGTCACGGTGGGCCCGATCCTGCTGGGCGCGGCCAAGCCGGTGCACATCCTGAACCCGCAGGCCACTACGCGCCGCATCGTCAACATGACGGCCGTCGCCGTGGCGGAGAGCAACGCGGTGCGCTGATGCGCTGACAGGCGTGAGCCAATTAAAAAGCCGGGTCTGATGATCCGGCTTTTTCTTTGATGCTGCCCCGCGGCAAGCGCGCAGGGCACGCTGCGGGTTCGGTGGCTATTGCAGCACGTTGTACTGCTCGCGCATCACGACAATGATCGACTTGGCCGCGGCGAGCTGCGTGCCCAGGTTGTCGACGGATTCTTGCGGGAAATCGACCTCGGCGCTCCAGTTGCATCCGGTATGGTCAGGCTGGTGCATTCGCACCGCGTGCAGCTCGCATTCGCCGCACTCGGGGTTGTTGTCGAGGCACTGGTTCAGGATGGCCATCAGTTCGGAACGGGTCTTCGGGTATCGCCGCATGTATCACCTCTCTCAATGTCGTTTTTGAGGGTCCGGATCACCAATCTAGGAAGCGTGAAGGAGGGCTTCCAATTGAATCCACCTATGAAATGCCGGCTTTCGATCCGTATTGCCTGACGGCATGCGATGGCGCGGCGCAGCATTGCGGCGGCAGATTTCCGCGCGGTGTGATGCGAACGCGGCAATGAAAAAGCCCGCCGGAAGGGCGGGCTCAGGACTGCCGGTGAGGCGGTTACGTCATCAGAACTTGTGACGCATGCCCACGCCGAAGGTATCGCCGTGCTCGATGCCGGTGATCTTGTCGTAGTAGTAGGCAGCGTAGACGTCGGTGCGCTTGGACAGGTTGTAGTCGTAGGCGACGGCAAACGTATTGCGCTTGAAGTCACCGATCGCGTTCTCGGTCTTGCCATAGGCGTAGGACGCCAGCACGTTGCCGGCACCGACCGGCACCGAGGCCCCGACCTGACCGTTGGTGTGCTTGATGTCGCCGCTGGCGGCCGTGCTGGCCTTGGTCTTGATGTACTGGCCCTGGGCGAACAGCTTGACCACGTTGAAGTCGTACGTGATGCCGCCCAGGACTGCGTCCTGGCGGCTGAAGCCTGCGGCCGACAGGTCGTCGGCAACCGCGTTGAAGCGGACCTGCTGGTACGCGACGGTCGCGGCGAACGGCCCGTTGAAATACATCAGGTTGCCGCCCCACTTGTTCTGGCCCGCGGCACCTGCCTTCTCGCCTGCCGAGTAGATCAGGTTCGCGCTCAGGCCGCCGAAGTTCGGGGTGGAGTACAGCACCGAGTTGTTCCAGCCCGAGTCGCCGATGATGCCCGGATCCGCCACGCCATTGCTGGCGGCACCGAAGTAGGTGTGGAAGATGGTCGGCGAGAACACGTACGAGTCGACCAGCGGGTTGAACAGGATGGTCGAGATGAAGTACGGGGTCGTGTTGCGGCCCAGCTTCAACGTACCCAGCTTGTCATTCTGCAGGCCGACGTACGCATTGCGGCTGAACATCGAGTCGCCGTTGAAGCGGCCGCTGTTGCCGCTGTCCGTGCGGAAGAACCCGTTCAGGTCGAAGATGGCCTTGGTGCCGCCGCCCAGGTCTTCGGTGCCCTTGATGCCCCAGTAGGACGTCTGCATACCGCCCGAGTTGGCCACCCATGCGCGCTCGCCCGAACCCGGGCTCTTGACGCCGCCGACGAACATGTCAGCCTGGCCGTACAGCGTGACGCTGGACTGGGCCATGGCCGCGCCGGAAAAAAGGGTAGCCGCTACCGCCGCCAGCTTTAGTGCCGGCTTGTACTGCTTCTGCATTGTTAGACCTCCGTGGTTTGATCGATCCTGCTTGGGAACGTTGTGTACTGGGTCCCTGTCGGGTTCTTCTAATGTCTTGGTGCTTTTATTCGTGCCGCCTGGCTTGGCTCGGTGATGGGTGGTGCATGGGGTGCCGGCGGCATCGGGTACAGCGTTTTTTGTTATACAGGTGACGCTTTTTGGCTCAGGCGGATACTAAGTCGTCAAGCCGGAACTGCGCAATGCGATGGATCTGGTTGATGCAAGTCTGCAACTCTTGCTGCGGCGTGTTTTCAAGGCGGCGCGCGAACTCCGCGATGATCCCGTGGCGGTCGTAGCCGCGCACGGCGAGGATGAACGGGAAGCCGAACTTCTGGTTGTAGGCCGCGTTGAGCGACTGCAGGCGGTCGAACTCTTCGGGCGTGCACAGGTTCAGGCCGGCGCCGCTTTGCTCGCGCGTGGATTCGGCGGTCAGCTCGCCGCGCACGGCGGCCTTGCCGGCCAGCTCCGGGTGGGCGCGCACCAGCTTGAGCTGGGCCGCCTCGCCGGCTTCATCGACGGCCTTGCGCAGTGCCAGCGCCAGCGCCGCGCCTTCGGCGAAGGGCCGTTGCGCGGCAGCGGTCTCGGCAAACCACGGCGAATGTTCGTAGATGCCGCCCAACACCTGCACGAACTCCGCGACAGGCATGGTGTTGAGTTGGGCGATGGAATAGTTCTGGCTCATGCTTGGTTCCGGGGGGTGTAGGGGTGGGTATCGGCCCAGTGGCGGGCGATGTCGACACGGCGGCAGATCCACACCTTGTCGTGTCCCTGCACATAGTCGAGGAAGCGCTGCAGCGCGCGGAAGCGGCCCGGGCGGCCGAGCAGGCGGCAGTGCATGCCGATCGACAGCATCTTGGGGCTGTCCTGGCCGCTGGGGTCGCCTTCTTCATACAGCACGTCGAACGCATCCTTCAGGTACTGGAAGAACTGTTCGCCGGTATTGAAGCCCTGCGGCGTGGCAAAGCGCATGTCGTTGGAGTCGAGCGTGTACGGCACCACCAGGTGCGGCTTCTTCTCGCCGCCGGTGACTTCGACTTCGGTCCAGAAGGGCAGGTCGTCGCCGTAGTAGTCGGAGTCGTACAGCAAGCCGCCGTGCTCCACCACCAGGCGGCGCGTGTTGGGGCTGTCGCGGCCGGTGTACCAGCCCAGCGGCAGCTCGCCGGTCAGGTCCTTGATGATCTGCATGCCGATGCGCATATGTTCGCGCTCGGTGGCTTCATCGATGCCCTGGTAGTGGATCCAGCGCCAGCCGTGGCAGGCGATCTCGTGGCCCAGTTCGACAAAGGCGCGGGTCAGTTCCGGATGGCGTTGCAGCGCCATCGATACGCCGAAGATGGTCAGCGGCAGGCTGCGCTTTTCGAACTCGCGCAGCAGGCGCCAGACGCCGGCGCGCGAGCCGTATTCGTAGATGCCCTCCATGCTCATGTGGCGGTCGGGGTAGGCCGCGGCGCCGACGATCTCGGAGAGGAACTGCTCGGAGGCGGCGTCGCCGTGCAGCACGCAGTTTTCGCCGCCTTCTTCGTAGTTGAGGACGAACTGCAGCGCAACGCGCGCGCCGCCCGGCCAGCGGGCGTGCGGCGGCCGGGCACCGTATCCGATGAGATCGCGTGGATAGTTATCTTTTGTCATGTGTCTTTGCTTGCTTCAGGAAAACGCCCGGCACCGCCGCGCCGCCCGCAAGCGCCGACCATCACGCAATGTGCGTGCCAGTCGTGCCGGCGGCGGTGCCGGATACTTCGATACCGTTGCTTCGGTTACTCCGTGCCGTGCGAGTTGGCAGCGGCGTTGCGCATGGCCTCTTCGCGCGACTGGATGCCGTTGTAGAACAGGTTCAGCGCCACGGCCACGATCGTGCCCAGCACGATGCCGCTGTGGGTGAACGGACCGGTCCACTTCGGCAGGTACTGGAAGAAGGTCGGTGCCAGCGTCGGGATCATGCCGGCGCCGATCGAGATGGCGACGATGAACAGGTTGTGGCGGTTGCGGTTGAAATCGCACGAGCCCAGGATGCGGATGCCGGTGGCGGCCACCATGCCGAACATCACGATGCCGGCGCCGCCCAGCACGAACTGCGGCACCGAGGCCACCACGTGGGCCATCTTGGGGAACAGGCCGAACGCGACCAGGATGATGCCGCCGGCCGCCGCCACGTAGCGCGAGCGCACGCCGGTCACGGTGACCAGGCCCACGTTCTGCGAGAACGAGGTGTACGGGAAGGTGTTGAAGACGCCACCGATCACGGTGCCCAGGCCGTCGGCGCGCAGGCCGCGGGTCAGGTCCTCGTTGCTCAGCTTCTTGCCGGTGATGTCCGACAGCGCCAGGAACATGCCGGTGGATTCCACCAGCGTGATCAGCATGACGATGCACATCGACAGGATGGCGGTCACTTCGAAAGTCGGCATGCCGAAGTGCAGCGGCGTGATGACAGCGACGAAGCTGGCTTCATCCAGGCCTTCGAACGACACCTTGCCCATGGCCATTGCCACCAGCGTGCCGGCGATGATGCCCAGCAGCACCGCGCAGTTGGCCACCAGGCCGCGGCCGTACTTGGTCAGCACCAGGATGATCAGCAGCGTCAGGCCGGCAATGCCGAGGTTGGCCAGGTCGCCGTAGGCGAGGTTGGGCACCTCCTTGACCACGCCGTCGATCACGGCGCGGGTGGTGGGCTGGCCGCCGGCCGCCCAGTTGATGCCCACGCGCATCAGCGACACGCCGATCAGCGTGATCACCGTGCCGGTCACCACCGGCGGGAACAGCCCCAGCATGCGCCCCATCATCGGCGCAATCAGGATGCCGAATATCCCCGACGCGATCACCGCGCCATAGATGCCGAGCAGGCCGACATTGGGATCGGTGCCGATGGCGATCATCGGCGCCACCGAGGCGAAGGTCACGCCCATCATCACCGGCAGGCGGATGCCGAACTTCCAGAAACCAAAGGCCTGGATCAGCGTGGCCAGGCCCGCGGCGAACAGGTCGGCATTGATCAGGAACGCCAGCTGGTCCTTGGGCAGCTTGAGCGCGCCACCCACGATCAGGGGCACGGCAACCGTGCCGGCGTACATCACCAGAACGTGCTGCAACCCGAGCGCGAGCAGGCGCCCGGAAGGCAAACGCTCGTTGGTGAGGTCCGTCGGGACCGTGGTGCTTGCGGAATTCATGGGTGCGTCTCCTCTCCTTTGGTTTGATGGGAACACCACTGCCATGGCCCCGGTCCTGGATCCCGGAAGGTTTCCGGACCGTTATCTGCCTGTCGTCTCAGCACTCTCGCTGGTGAGCCGGGTGCTGTTTGCCGACAGGGTCTGGCCTTGTATTTGGGGGCAGGGGCGGGAACACCGTGCTAGGTGGAGCGGCCTAGCACGCTGCGAAGATCAAAGTTGCCCGGCTCGTCCGGCTGCACGCGGTCGGCGCAGGCGCCAAGGTGGTGCGCCATGCGCGACTGGGCCAGCGCGGCATTGCCCTGTTCGAGTGCGTCGAGGATCTCTTCGTGTTCATCGAACGAGCAGGCGTTGTTGCCCGGGGCTTCCACGCTGGCGATCATCAGCGTGGTGCGCGACACCAGCCGGCGCATCATGTTGACCAGCAGCGCGTTGCCCGACAGTTCCGCCAGGGCCGTATGGAACTCGGCGGACAGGCGGATCCATTTGGGCCGGTCATGCGTGAGGAAGGCCTGGCGCTCGCTGGCCACCATCTGGCGCAGCGGCGCGATCACGGTCTTGACGTCGGGCATGCCGGCAAGCTTTTCCAGCACCGCGCGTTCCAGCATCTGGCGCAGCTCGAACATGTCGTGCGCTTCGTCGGTGGAGGGGCTGGCGATAAAGGCGCCGCGGTTGGGTTCGAGATCGACCATGCCGTCGGCGGCCAGGTGCGACAGCACCTTGCGCACCGTGTGCCGCGCGGTGGCATAGATCTCGCAAAGGGAATGCTCGGTCAGCTTGGTGCGCGGCGGCAGCCGGTGCTCCATGATCGCGTCGTAGATCTCGTGATACATGCGCTCTTCGACCGAGCCCTTGCGTGCGGGCTTGGCGGGCTTGGCGGGCTTGCCCGCTTGGATTTCGGTCAGCTCGGCGTCGGCCTTGGTTTCGGCGTTGGCGGCAATCAGCTTCAGGCTCTTGGACATCGTGGCACCAGCAGTCAGGCGGGGCACCGCAAATCCTGGACATCAGGCAGCGGTGATCCAAAAATTGTTGACAATTATTTGGTTACTGCTTCAATATTGTCAACAAAACCGACTCAGGTTTTCGACAACTCAGGGAAATCCCTGAATTGCCAACCGGGTAGTGCAGGCGCATTGTCGCCACGCACCACCCAGCGCCGGGATGCGTTACCAGACGTACCGAGCGGGCACCATTCCCACAAATGGTGCTAGTGAAGGCAGCGGCGCCCCTCACAACCCAATCGCCTAAGGAAAAACACGATGGGACGCTTGACCACACACGTACTCGACACCGCTGCCGGCACGCCCGGCAAGGGCATGTCGGTTACTCTTCATAAGATTGTCGACAATCGCCGCGAAACCGTGAAGACAGTCGTGACGAACCACGACGGCCGTTGCGACCAGCCGCTGCTGGAAGGCGCGGACTTCGCCGTTGGCGTGTATGAGCTGGAATTCGCTGCGGGTGACTACTTCCGCGCGCAAGGCACGAAGCTGCCCGAGCCGGCTTTCCTGGACGTGGTGCCCCTGCGCTTCGGTATTGCCGATGTCAACGCGCACTACCACGTGCCCCTCCTGGTTTCGCCCTGGTCGTACTCGACCTACCGCGGCAGCTGAAGCGGTGGCATAGGGAAACAGGAGACAAGACATGGAAGGCTACATTCTCGACTGGGCCAATCTGCTGCTGCGCTGGGTGCACGTCATCACGGCGATCGCGTGGATTGGCTCCTCGTTCTATTTCGTCTGGCTCGATAACAGCCTGACCCGTCCCACCGATCCTGACCTGCAGGAGAAGGGTGTCGGCGGCGAGCTGTGGGCCGTCCACGGCGGCGGTTTCTACAACCCGCAGAAATACCTGACCGCGCCCAAGACGCTTCCTGAGAACCTGCACTGGTTCTACTGGGAGTCGTATTCCACGTGGATGACCGGCTTCGGCCTGCTGGTGGTGCTTTACCTGTTCAACGCCAGCACGTTCCTGATCGACAAGAACGTCTACGACATGTCGCCTGGCGCGGCGGTCGGCCTGGCACTGTCCTACCTGGCCGCTGGCTGGGTGGTCTATGACGTGATCTGCCGCGTGTTCGGCAAGAGCGACAAGACCGTAGGCGTGCTGGTGGCGATCTACGTGGCCGTGGCTGCCTACGTGGCGTGCCACCTGTTCTCGGGCCGTGCGGCGTTCCTGCTGAGCGGCGCGATGATCGCCACCATCATGAGCGCCAACGTGCTGGTGTGGATCATCCCGGGCCAGCGCAAGGTGGTTGCCGCGCTGCGCGCAGGCCAGCCAGTCGATCCGGTTCATGGCAAGAACGCCAAGCAGCGCAGCGTGCACAACACGTATTTCACGCTGCCGGTGCTGTTCGCGATGCTGTCGAACCACTACAGCATGACCTACAGCTACAAGTACAACTGGGCCGCGCTGATCCTGATCATGCTGGCCGGTGTGCTGATCCGCCAGTTCTTCATCCTGAAGCACAAGGGCAAGATCAACGTGGCCTGGCCCGCAGCCGGCGTTGCCGTGCTGGCCGTGGTCGCCGTGATGATCGCGCCGCAACCGCGCCCGGCCGTGGCCAAGGCAGAAGGTGGTGAAGCCGCCGCCGCCGTCAGCTTTGCCAAGGTGCAGGAAGTGATGAACGCGCGCTGCGTGCAGTGCCACGCCGAGCAGCCGAAGATGATGCCGACCGCAGCCAAGGGCATCAAGCTCGATACCGCGGAAGACATCAAGGCCCACGCCCAGCTGATCTACCAACAGGCCGTGCAGCAGAAGGCGATGCCGCTGGGCAACGTGACGCAGATCACCGACGACGAGCGCGCCCTGCTGGGGCAGTGGTTCGAAGGCGGTGCCAAGACCACCAACTAAGGGTGGCTTGATCTGAAAAGCATCAGGGCCGGCGCGTGCAGCCGGCCTGCGAAATCCGAGCATCGGTGATCGACGGTCCGGAGGGTTGTGCAGTTGGCAACCGTCAGTACCGGACCGGCGAGGGTTTGAACGGGGCCTTGTGCCCCGTTTTTTTGTGCGCCCAGCATGGGCGCACTCTAGTGGGTGCAAGTCCCACCGTAAGTTGATCACAGCGAACGAAGCGAAGCGCAACTGCGTGAGGGT